>CAYVKE010000060.1:0-17968 GCA_964451935.1 uncultured Synergistaceae bacterium
GCAACATCATCCGCGTTATTCCGAAGGGGCTCGACATACGCATCGACTACTCCTCATGGAAGCGGCCGGCCGTGTTCGATCTCATACGACAGGCCGGAGTTGACGAGGAGGAGATGCGAAAGGTATTCAACATCGGCATCGGCTTCTGCATCATCGCGAGCGCAGGCGATGCGGACGAGATTCTCCGCCGCTGCAAGGAGATGAACGAAACGGCCGCGGTTATCGGGACAGTCACCGCATGACACACCGAATCGCGATCCTGATCTCGGGACAAGGGACAAACATGGAGGCGATCTTCGATCGCATCGCTTCCGGAGATCTGGACGCAACGGTTGCGTTCGTCGCGTCGGACAATGACGCCGCAGCGGGACTCCGGAAGGCTGCTGCCCGTTCCATCCCCGTATTTACGCTCCCGTACGAACCCGAGGGAAAAATGGAAGCGGAGCGGTCGCTCGCATCCCTGTGCCGCGAGCGGAACGTCGATTGGATCGTCCTCGCGGGGTTCATGCGAATTCTCTCGGCAACGTTCATCTCCGGTTTCGAGAATCGAATCGTGAACATCCACCCCGCGCTCCTTCCGGCCTTTCCCGGCGCCCATGCAGTCCGGGACGCGTGGGACCGGGGCGTCCGCCTCACCGGGGTAACGGTGCATCTCGTCGATACGGGCGTGGATACGGGGCCAATTCTCTCGCAGCGCGCCGTATCGGTCCTTGATGAAGACAGCATCGAAACGCTGGAAGAACGCATTCACACCACGGAACACATTCAGTACTGGGAAACGCTGCGGGATCTCTTCTCAGGGAGACTGGAGCCGCTCAAGCGGCGCATGAATGCCCGCCGCACCGCGTAGCGGACCCGCGACGCAACCCTACGAAAGGAGAATCACCGAATGAAAAAAACGGTTCTGCTCTCACTGCACGACAAGTCAGGGCTCGAAGCATTCGCCGGAGCCCTGGCGGAAAGAGGGTACAGCCTGCTCTCAAGCTCCGGAACCGCCGCCTGCATACGCAAGGCCGGGATCTCCGTGACCGAAGTCAGCGAACTGACGGAGTTTCCGCATATTATGGAAGGGCGGGTCAAAACGCTCCACCCCAGAATTTTCGGCGGCATTCTCGCCCGCCGCGGGCATCCCGTCGACGAGGACGACGCAAAGCGCCACGCGATCCCCATGATCGACATGGTCGTCTGCAACCTCTACCCGTTCGAGGAGACCGCGAAACGGGATTCGTCGCTCGAAGAACTGCTGGACAACATCGATATCGGCGGCGTCGCTCTCATACGGGCGGCCGCGAAGAATTACCGGAATGTCGTCGTCCTGACCGATCCGGCGGATTACGGCACGGTCGTCGAAGAAATCGACGCGGAAGGCGACGTGACGCTGCCGACGCGCCAGAAGCTCGCGCTCAAGGCGTTCCGGCTCACCTCCGGGTACGACGCCACGATCCACGAGGGGCTCTCGAACACCCTCGGCGCGGAGAAAGACGACCTCCCGGACGAAACCGTCCTGCGCCTCAAAAAGGCCATGCCGCTCCGCTACGGCGAGAATCCGCACCAGGCTGCGGCGCTGTACGAACCGGTCCTCGCTCCCATCCCCTTCGAGGTTCTCGGCGGCAAGGAAATTTCCTACAACAACATCCTCGACATCGACACCGCCATGCGGGGACTCTCGCTCCTCGGATCCTCCTGCGCGGCGCTCGTCATCAAACACACCACTCCGTGCGGCATGGCGATCGGGACGACGCCTCTGGACGCATACGAAAAGGCGTACGCATGCGATCCCCTTTCCGCATACGGCGGCATCGTGGGCGTCACGCGAAACGTCGACGCCGCGCTCGCGCATGCGATCATCTCGCACTTCACCGAAGTCGTCGTCGCCCCATCCTTCAGCGAGGACGCGCTTGAAATCATCCGGGAAGAGCGTCCTGCTCTCCGCATGGTTCTCTGGAAGGGAGGACGAATCTCGCCGGTCCAGATGACGGGGACCTGGGGGGGCGTCCTGCTTCAGGAAGATCGTCTTCCTCCGCTTCCGGACCCGGCGAAGGGACAATGGATCGGCAAAGAACGAAACGATCGATGGGACGATCTCATCCTCGCGTGGAAGGTCGCCGCGCTTTCGAAGAGCAACGCCGTCGCGCTCGTCCGGGACGGCATGGCGGTCGGCATCGGGATGGGGTTCTGCAGCCGGATTTACGCCGTTCGCTTCGCCATTGAGCAGGCAGACGAGAAGGCGAAAGACGCCGTCATGGCCTCCGACGCGTTCTTCCCCTTCCCCGACGGCATCGAGGCCGCCGCTGCAGCGGGCATTCCGGCCGTCATGCAGCCGGGAGGGTCCGTGCACGATGCGGACGTCATCGAAGCGGCCAAGAAACTGTCCGTCAGCATGTTTCTCAGCGCTCACCGGACATTCCGGCATTGACGCCCGCTTTCCGGCGCACGGAGAAATATGCCATGAACGTTTTGCTTTTGGGAAGCGGAGGAAGGGAACACGCCATTGTGCGAGCGCTCCGGAAATCGCCCGGCGTCGGCCGGATCGACGTCGCTCCCGGCAACGCCGGAATGTCCGCCGAAACGCCGTGTCATCCGGTCGACATCACGAATCCGGACGCTATGCTCAAGCTTGCGGCCGCGCTCAACCCCGATCTGGTGATCATCGGCCCCGAAGGCCCCCTCTGCCTCGGCGTCGCGGACTCCCTCCGCAAGGAAGGGCATGTCGTGTTCGGCCCCGGGCGGCAGGGGGCGATGCTCGAGGGAAGCAAAAGCTATGCGAAAGCGTTCATGAAGCGTCACGGGATACCAACTGCGGATTTCGATATCTGCGTCTCCCCGTCCGACGTATCCGCCGCTCTCGCGAAACGCCGTCCGCCCTTTGTGATCAAGGCGGACGGTCTCGCGGCCGGAAAAGGCGTCGTCATCGCGGACACCGTTCGGGAGGCGGAAGACGCGGCTTCAAGCATGTTCGCAGGGGCGTTCGGCGAATCCGGGAAGACGCTTCTCGTAGAGGACTTCATGGCCGGAGACGAGTTGACGCTGCTGACCGTCACGGACGGGACGACGCTGCGCACGCTGGCTTCCAGTCAGGATCACAAACGCGTTTTCGACGGTGACAAGGGGCCGAACACCGGCGGGATGGGGGCCTTCGCGCCCGTCCCGTGGCTGGACGCCGGACTCACGGACAGGATCCGCCGAGAGATTCTGGAACCCACGCTGCGCGGTTTGCAGTCCGAGCGCATTCCCTACCGCGGCGCGCTCTATTTCGGCCTGATGATCACGCCGGAAGGCGCCCCGAAGGTCGTCGAGTACAACGTCCGCTTCGGCGACCCGGAAACACAGGCGGTGCTTCCGCTGTTCGCCGATGATTTCGCCCGGGCGCTGCTCGCCTGCGCCGAAGGAAAACTGGAAAGCGCGCCGTGGAGCATCGCGGCGCGGCATGCCGTGGACGTCGTTCTCACCTCAAACGGATATCCGGGGAAATATCCTGCCGGAATTCCGATTACGGGCATACGCGAAGCGGAGTCCATGGAGCATGTATCCGTCCTCCACGCCGGAACGGCCTTGAAAGACGGGCGACTCGTCACGTCAGGAGGTCGCGTCCTGAACGTCGTCGCGACCGGAGACACCCTGGAGGAGGCAATCGAACGCGCCTATCGCGGCGTGGAATGCATCTCCTTCGACGGCGCGCACTTCCGAAAGGATATCGCACGCAAGATCAGAAAAGGAGGAAGGCCGTCATGACGGACTCTCTTCCGCTCGTCGGAGTCGTTCTCGGCTCGGCGAGCGATACGCCGTACGCGCAGACGCTGTCGCAAACGCTGGAGTCTTTCGGAATCCCCCACGAAGTCACGATAACGTCGGCGCATCGCACTCCCGACGATACGGTTCGATACGCAAGAAACGCTGCATCGAGAGGCCTGCGGGTTCTGGTGTGCGTCGCAGGCCTTTCCGCGGCGCTTCCGGGGGTCGTCGCGGCGAATACGACGCTTCCGGTGATCGGGGTTCCCGTTCCCGCAGGAACGCTCGGCGGACTTGATGCGCTCCTGTCCATCGCGCAGATGCCGCCCGGGGTTCCGGTCGCCTCGGTCGGAATCGGCGGCGCAAAGAACGCGGCGCTTCTTGTCGTTCGCGTTCTCGCGCTCCAGGATGAAGCTCTTGGGCGTCAACTCAACGAATGGACCGAAACGGAATCAAGCCGGATTCTCAAGGCGCGTGAAGCCGTCGAGGGGATGCCCGCCGCTCCTTGCGAGGCGTACCGCTAAAAGCGTTTCCATCCGGAACAAAAATCAGGGGGGAGGCGAAGCGCCTCTCCCCTGACTGCTTTCCGTAGAACCCCGCAAAAGAATCCGGGATTTCAGGCGTTATTTCTTCTCGACGTTCTTCGCACCGATCTTGCCGCCGGCCTGGGGCACTCCGTCCTCACTCGCGGAATGGGACGCCGCAACTTCCCGGGTATCGCCGCTTCTGGACTCTCCGAGAAGCGTCTCCTGGAAGCGCACAAGCTCAGCCAGCTCCCGAAGCTCCATCTGTTTGCCCCGAAGTTCTCTCTTCAGGTAATCGGCATGCCGCTTGGCCTGGAGTTCGAGACGTTCGGTCTGATCGCTGTACGACCCGATGGACGTTTTCAGGGACGCAACATCCTTTGTATTCATCTCGGAAGTCGCCTTGACGGAAGCGAACTGCTCTTCCATGGCCTTGACCGAAACAAGAGCCGCTTCAACCCGCTTGCTCATTTCGGCGGTCGTCTTGACGATGTCCTTGTTCGCAAATTCGATTTTCTTCTCCATCATGTTCCACATGGTGTTCAGGATGGTGATGCCCAGCGCGAAAATGAGGAATCCCAAAAGCATCCCGCGCCGTTTGGGCTGCGCATTCCTGACCGGTTCGCGCTGCATGGCGGGAGCGTCACATACATTCATTTCCGGTGCGGAAGACCGCGTTTCTTCCTTCATGTCGTTACAGGAACATTCGTATTCGGTCGTGATGATACCCTCCTTCTCAATCGCGCCGCTGTCGGCTTTCCCTTTTCTTTTCTTCACGTGTACCCACATCCCCTTTCACTTCGACGTAGAAATGAGATCTATTTCCTCAAGTGCGCGGAAAAATACCCTAAGGCCAATAGTACACCAATCCAGACGTATTTCAAGGAACCGCTGAAAAAATCTCCGACGCGATCCTTTCCGAACACGGCTATTCCGAACAGAACGACGAATCCCATCGACATGAGGATGAGGACGGTCATACGCTGCATACGCGTTTGCGGGCGAGGCTCGGGCATTCATCCGCATCTCCCTTCCTCGTGTATTGTACAAAAAAAAGAGGGGGAAGTCCCCCCCTTTCAAAAAACTCAAAGACAGGAAATTTCCATCGGAACCTGTTTCTGATGGACCTGTTGCCACGTCTTTATCGGAAGTCCCCAGATCTTGATGAAACCAACCGCCGCGGCGTGATCGAAAGCGTCTCCTTCCGAGTACGTCGCAAGGTCATGTTTGTAGATCGCGTTTGCGGACTTCATTCCGCATACAACGGCCTGCCCCTTGAAAAGACGCAGTCTCACGACGCCGTTCACGTAGATCTGCGTCTCGTCGTTGAAGGCGCCGATCGCATCCATGAGCGGCGAGAACCAGTATCCCTCATACGTCAGCTCCGCGAATTTCGTCTCCAGAACCTTCTTGCACGCGATGACCTGTTTATCGAGGGTCAGCGTTTCCATCGCCTTATGGGCGGCAAGAAGCGTCATAGCCGCCGGGCATTCGTAGACCTCGCGGCTCTTGAAGCCGACGAGACGGTCTTCGATCATGTCGATGCGCCCGACGCCGTGTTTCCCCGCAATCGCGTTCAGCGTCTCGATCAGTTTGACCCCGTTCATCGGTTCTCCGTTCAGCGTAACGGGAAGTCCCTTTTCAAACGCGATCTCGACGAATTCCGGCTCATCAGGAGCTTTCGCAGGCGCGACCGTGATGTCGAAAGCGTCTTCGGGCGGTTCGTTCCAGGGGTCTTCAAGCGCGCCGCACTCAATCGAACGCCCCCACATATTCTCGTCGATGCTGTAGGGTGACGCGGCAGTTATGGACAGCGGGATTCCATGTTCCTTCGCGTACGCGATTTCGGCTTCGCGGCTGAAGTGCCAGTCCCGAACCGGGGCGAGCACCTGCAGTTTCGGATCGAGGGCGTTCGTGCAGACTTCGATCCGAACCTGATCCTGTCCCTTGCCCGTGCATCCGTGCGCGACGGCGATCGCGCCTTCCTTTTTCGCTATGGTGGCGAGCGTCTGCGCGATCAGCGGCCTCGAAAGAGCCGAATTCAGCGGATACGTCCCCTGATACATCCCGTTCGACTTCAGCGCGGGCCAGACGAACTGATCCACGAACTGCTTCCGGAGATCCATGACGTACGCCTTGATCGCTCCGCTGTGAAGCGCCTTGTTCTTTGAAGCCTCGAGATCAACTTCCTTCTGACCGACGTCGGCCGTCATCGTAATGACGTCATACCCCTGCTCCGTCAGCCACATCGTCGCGACGGACGTATCCAGTCCGCCGCTATACGCCAGAACGACCTTTCCCTTATCACCCATTTTTGAGTCCTCCTCTTTCCGGAAACAATAAAAGGCCCGTCCCGTGAAGGGACGGGCCTTGCCCGCGGTACCACCCATCTTGGCGAACGGAGTCGCCCTCTCGTTATGATGTTCCTACTTGGCCGAAGGCCTTTCTTCGGAACAGGCTCACAGGCGCGTTCCCGACCGTGTTGCGGAAGGGCTCGCAGCCTGGACCCTTCTCTCTGAGCGCACAACAGCCGGTACTTCTCCCGCTCATCGCCCCTCGCGACATTTGCGGGTATTATATCAGTCAATAAACTCCTGTCAACTGCCATGACAGCCTATGACAAAAAGTTTATTGCCTCCATGCCGATGTCGCGGAGTTCGTTGAGCGACGGGAAATGCGTCATATCCATGTGAATCGGGGTTACGGAGACGTATCCGTTGGCGACCGCCCAGACGTCGCTCCCCTCATCCATCCTGTCCGATGCGCGCCCCGAAACCCAGAAGCAGAGCGTCCCTTCCGGAGAGTTCAATGACGTGACCTTTTCCTCGTACAGGCGGACGCCCTTCCGGGTCACGCGCAATCCCCGGATCTCTTCCAGGCTGAGGTCCGGAACGTTCACGTTCAACAGGACGCCCGGGACGAGCGGAGCCCCTTCGAGATGCTTCAGGAGTTCCGCACAGACGCATGCGGCGGATTCGTAGTGCGCTCCGCGTTCTCTCGGATCGCAGTTAAGCGAAACCGCAAGAGCGGGTCTTTCGAGAATAACGCCTTCCATCGCGGCCGACACGGTTCCCGAATAGGTGAGATCGTCCCCGAGATTCGGCCCCCTGTTTATTCCGGAAACGACGATATCGGTTTTCGGAACGATTGTCTCCACCCCGAGAACGACGCAATCCGAGGGAGTCCCGTCGCAGGCGAGCAGATCGACCGACGAATCGTACCCGCCCCTTTCGTGCGGAGGTCTGAGACAGATCGGACGCGTCAACGTCACGGCATGGCCGATGCTGCTCCGCTCACGGTCGGGCGCGATGACCTGAACATAGTGACCGCGTGAAGAGAGGCGGTTGGCGCATGTGACGATTCCGGGAGCGTGAATGCCGTCGTCGTTCGTCAGCAGGATTCTCATTCGCGGCTCCTAGAAAAGAATGACGCGCAACAGGAAGAAGACGATGGGATTCATGATCTCCTGGATGACGCCCAGGGAGAGCAGGAGGATGAGGACGAAAAAACCGTACCGTTCGAGCCAGAAGTATTTTTCCATCCAAGACGGCGGAAGAAACGTATAGACGATTTTGGACCCGTCAAGGGGCGGAATCGGAATAAGGTTGAAGACGGCCAGCCCCACGTTGATAATGACCATCAGCGCCATGAATTGTCCGAGCGCGGGAATCCGAAGGAACGGATACGGGATCAGCCGCACGATGAGTCCGCACACGAACGCCGTCAGGAGGTTCCCGGTCACTCCGGCGATCGAAACGAGAAACATATCTCTCCGTGGATTTCTGAAGTACCTTGGATCGATCGGGACCGGTTTCGCCCAGCCGAAACGGAAGACAAGCAGCATTACGGCCCCTATGGGATCGAGATGATCCATGGGATTCAGGGAAAGGCGTCCGCGAAGCTTCGCCGTGGGGTCGCCGAGACGATACGCCATATAACCGTGGCAGAACTCATGGAAGGTGATCGCCCAGAGCACCGCCGGGATGCTGAGAAGCATCTCCGACAGATTCGGAAGTTGGAACACGTTCTCTCACACTCCTTGCCGAAATTGGATACGCGCCGAGAACCCATCGCGTTTCGTCTTCTTTCGAAACGAGTTCGCCATCCAGAACCAGCGTCCGAAGAAGCTTCAAAAGTTCGCCGATCCACGGACCTTCCCGATACCCCAGTCGGATCAGATCTCCTCCGGTCAGGTTTGGACGTATCAGTCGAAGACGTTTGAGGAAGAAGAGAATACGCCTGCGCACGCGCCACCGTTCGGTCGCGGCGCCCCAGTACAGAGCCGGGACGGGGTGGACTCCTTCGAGAAGCTCGACAACACGGGAATTTTTCGGAGCCGACCTGGCTCCGAGTTCCTTTTCCATTTGCGCGAGTCCCACGAGGGATTTTACTACAATTCCGCGTTCTCTCCGCGTGAGGTTGAGTCGATCCATCGCAAAACGCTGAACGGGTTCGGACGATTCGGAAAGCAGCGCTGTCAGGAATGCAAGCCACTCCAGGCCGCAGAAGTCAGGAAAGCCCTTTGGAATCCTCACGAGGAAGAGCGAAAGCCTCCTGATCCTCCGAAAGCACTCTTCTTTCAGACAAATGCCCGGAAACAGGGACTCCCAGAGCCCGAGTTCTTCCATTCTGCGACAGGCGGGAAGCGGATCCGTTTCCTTCAGCGTCAGCTCTATCTCGCTCTTCAGCCGGAAACCCGAGAGCTTCGAGAGAAGCCCTCCCCGGATGCAGCTTTTCAGAAGGCGCATGGAATTTCCTTCAAAAGCCAGACCGAGGCGCTTTTCCAGGCGAACCCCTCGGAGGACGCGCGTCGGATCCTCGACGAAACTCAGATTGTGAAGGACGCGAAGCAATCCCGCCGCGATGTCCCTTCTGCCCCCGAAATAGTCGAGCAGCTCTCCCCATGAAAGCGGCGCAATCGAGACCGCCATGGCGTTGATCGTGTAATCCCGCCGGTACAGATCCTGTTTCAGGGAATCGCTGGACACCGTCGGCTGGGCCGACGGGTATTCGTAGAATTCGCGCCGGGCCGTCGCGATGTCGATCTTCTCCCCCGTCTCGAACACGAGCGTTCCCGTCCTGTACCGTTCGTGAACGGAAGTCCGGCATCGCTCGTCGTCTTCGAACGATTCGATGAGTTTCAGGGCGTCTCCTTCGACGACGATATCAATGTCAAGACTCTTTCGTCCGAGAAGAATATCCCGAACGGTCCCCCCGACGATAAAGGCGCGCATTCCCATCTTTTCCGTCCGTGCGCCGACCTGCCAGAGAAGCGACTGGATCGATTCGGAAAGCATCGATTCCAGCGCGTACGCGACATTCTCCGTCCACGGGAGGTCCGTTTCGTCGCGCCGCTCGTCCCCCGGGACGGAATAGGGATACAGCGCCCGTATCAGATCCGTTCTCGTGATGATCCCGACGAGCCGGTCGTCTTCCATGACGGGAAGCCTTCCGATGTTATGGACCGTAAAAACCCGATGGGCTTCCTGAATCGAGGCCTTTCGGGAGATCGTCCGGACTCCCTCCGTCATGAACTCCCGCACCAGCGCGAGGCCGTATCCGTGAAGCTGCGCCTTGTCAAGATCCTTTCTCGTAATCAGGCCGACAAGCGCGTGGTTGTCGACGACAGGCAGCGCCGCGTGCCCGTAGCGGATCATCGTGCGGTACGCGTCGTTCACCGACGAGTCGGGAGAGACTGCGAGAACGGGACTGGCCATATAGTCGGAAACGGTCATTTTCGGGGGAATCTGCTTGTCGAGGACGCGTTCCATCGATGAGAGAAGGGTTTTCGGATCGGTATCGTGCAACGTGACGGACGCGGCCTGGGGGTGTCCTCCCCCTCCGAGAGGGGCGAGGAGATGCGCCGCATTGACGCCGTCTTCGCGGCTTCGGGCGACGAGGTACGTCCTCTGCCCCATCCTCACCGCGGCAAGTACGACATCGGCGGAGAAATAGTCCATGAGTCTATGAACGAACAGCGACAACCCGTCGACGTATGGGTGCATTTCCGCATGGGAAAAGACGACGCGAACCCCGCCCCAAAAACGTTCCCGCGCATTCTCGATCAGCGTGTCGAGGAGCTTCCTCTCGGGAGGAGAAAAGGTCATCTCGATACACGAAGGGATCGACGTCATATCGGCGCCGAGAGCTTTCAGTCGCGCCATGGCTTCAAAATCTCTGGGGCTCGTTCCGCCGAACGTCATCCCGCCCGTGTCCTCGTAGATGCCCGTGGCGAAAAGCGTCGCATCCTGGGGGGATACGGGGATGCCCTTTCGAAGCAGAATTTCCACCATGAGCGTCGTGGTGGCGCCGATAGGTTCGATGCAGGCGAACTCGGAGTCGATGTCGTCGCCCGAAGGCGGGTGATGGTCATACACATGGACGCGGACGCCATCGCGGGACGCGACGTCTGCGAAGGGACCGATCCGGGACAACGAACGCGCGTCCACGACTACGAGAAAATCGACATTCTTCAGGCGAACGCGACGTGGGGTCAGGATTTCCCAACGTCCGGGGTTTCCGGCGAGAAAATTCCTGACGGTCTTGCTCGCTGCGCCGGACATGCAGAGGACGGCGTCCGGATACAGCCTGGACGCGGCGACCATACTGGCAAGCGAATCGAAGTCGCTTCCCATATGGCTCGTTATGACCTTCACGCGCGGAGATCCTCCATTATGCGTTTTCTGGAAGCATACGAGCACCGCCGGAACGAATTCGCCCACAGGCATCGCGTATCCAATCCCTGCGCGATTTCCTCTATCCGGCGAAGACTGCGCTCTTCCGTGACGAACGAAACGCCTGCGCGCCCATCAGAAAAGCGTTTGCGGGAAAGCGCCGTTGCGATGTTTTCCGTCTGCAGGGCAGTCTCGAACGAACCGGCGCGTTCTTCGCTTCCGAAGACGCTCTCGCCGCTGACAATCCCGGCGAGAGAAAGAAGCGTATCCGTCAGATCGCGAACCGTGGTCTCAAGATGATCAAGCGCCCCGTCATTCTCGATAACGAGATCGGCGCGTTCCATTTTCTCTTTTCGCGGGAGAAGAAACGATTCCCTCCGTTGAATCTCCGCTTCGTCCAGACCGCGGAATGCGTTCCGCCGCCCCCGGGCCTCCCGGGACGCGCTGACATAGATCGTCCCGTCGGCCCACCACGGAAGCGGACTCTCGAAAAGGAGAGGGACCTCCACCAGGACAAGGCCGTCCAGCTTCGACAACCGCGCCTCGATCTCACGCCGGACCATCGGATGCAGGATTCCGCACAGCCACGCGTACTCTCCTTCGGAGGCGAAGAGAATTCGCGCGACCTCTCTTCGGTCCACGGCGCCGTCAGGGGCGGCGATCCTCTCCCCCCAGCGCGAACGCGCGGCGTCGAGCAACGGTTTCCGCTCCCAGAGTTCGTGAACGATCGCGTCCGCGTCGATCACCGTCGCTCCATTGCGTTCAAAAAAACGGCAGACGCTGCTCTTACCAGCCCCAACGTCTCCCGCGACCCCCAGAGTGAACATTGTTGCGTTCCTCCTCGCTTCTATCCTCCACTTCCTTGTATTGATCCGGGATTTCCCAGAAAAAGCGGGAGTATCCGTTTCGCAGGGTGCTCCCGAAAAGCCGCCGGCTCTTCGCGCCGCTCATGCACAGCCGCTCTTCCGCACGAGTCATGCCGACATAGCACAGACGCCGCTCCTCTTCGAGAGAGTCCTGAATCTCGAGGCTCCGAAAGTGCGGAAAAACGCCTTCTTCGAGTCCGACCAGAAAAACCACGGGGAACTCGAGTCCCTTGGCGGCGTGCAGCGTCAGCAGGTTCACCGAGTTTCGATCCGTCATGTCCGCCGTCTCGAGGTCCGTGAAGAGCGACGCCTCCGCCAGCATTTCGGAAAGATCTCCGCCCGAAGGAACCAGCGACGTCAATTCCCGGATGTTCTCGATCCGATCCTCCCAGGATTCCGCATCCTGGCTCCTGAGAAATCCGGAATAATCGATATCGTCCATGATGTAGCCGATGACTTCGCCAACATCCCGCGAGCGTTCGAGAATCGCGCTCATGTGCGCCGCGAGTTCCAGCGCGCCGGCCGAAGTTTTTCCGGCAAGCCCGGTTTTCCCTCCGGACACCGCCTCCCAAACATTCGCAGCATCCGAACCGGCAAGGTCGAGGATGGAATCGGCAAGCTTTTCGAGCGACTTTTTCCCAAGCCCGCGAATCGGGACATTGCCCACTCTCATGAGCGATACGCGGTCAAACGGGTTCGCCGCCAGACGCATGAAGGAAAGGACGTCCTTGACTTCTTTGCGCTCGTAAAACGCCGTTCCCCGGATGACCCGATACGGAATGCGGTTCTCCATGAGTTTCTGTTCGTAGATTCGGCTCATCGCGTTGATGCGGTACAGGACGGCGATATCCCCGAAGTCGTACCGTTCCTTGTCGTGCAGGCGATGAATCGAGGAGACGAGAGACGTCGCTTCGGCCGTCTCGTCCGGTGCGAGAAGGACGCGGATGCGTTCGCCCTTGTCCCGGATCGTCCAGAGTTCCTTCTTGCGCCGCTTCGAATTTCCGAGAATGAGGGCATTCGCTCCGGCCAGGATATTTCCCGTCGATCGATAATTCTGGTCGAGGATATAGACCTTCGCCGCAGGAAAATCCTTTTCGAAATTCAGGATCATGGACATGTCCGCTCCGCGCCACCCGTATATCGACTGATCCGGATCGCCGACCACCATGATGTTGCCGCGATTTCCAACCAGATAGCGCAACAGCCTGTATTGTATCCGGTTCACGTCCTGGTACTCGTCGACGAGCACCCATCCTATCCGTTCCCGCTCCCGTTCCCGGACCTGAGGGTCCGACGCGAGGAGATGCAGCGGCAGAACAAGCAGGTCGTCGAAATCAAGCGCGTTGTGTTCGCGCAACAGCTCCTGATATCGCTTGAAAACGGGGCCGGTGATCGAATCGACCAAACCGGGAGGAGGAAGCAGATCGACGGGATCCATCTCGTTCTTGATCTGGGAGATTTTCTCGATCAGCGTTGACGGTTCGATGTCCTTCGAGTCGAGATGCAACTCCTCCATGATGTTCTTGACGATGCTTTTGGCGTCTCCCCTGTCGAAGACGACGAATCCCTTGCGAACGCCGGCTTTCTCCAGAGCGTCCTGATTCCGGAACAGGAGTTTCAGACCGAAGGCATGGAAGGTGCTCACCTGTATCAGCCGGGAGAGCGGGCCGACAAGCTGCTGCACGCGTTCGGACATTTCCCTGGCCGCCTTGTTGGTGAAGGTCACCGCGAGAATGCCCTGGGGCGCCGCCTTTTTCGAAGCGATAAGGAACGCGATCTTGTGTGCGAGAACGCGGGTCTTTCCGCTCCCCGCGCCCGCGAGAACGAGCAGAGGCCCGTCGCAATAGGCGACGGCCTCCCTCTGGCGGGGGTTGAGGCGTTCGAGGATTGAGTCGGTTTCCGGCATCAGCCCCGCTTCTCCTTCAGCCACATTCGCAGGAGCGCGATCCACGCATCCATCCCCTTCCCCGCCGGCGCCTCCATCATGAGAAGCGGCGCGCCGGGGTTCAGACGCCGGAGATCGCCCTGGTACAACTCCATTTCAAACGGAACGTACGGCAAAAGATCCGTCTTCGTCAACAGGACGGCCTTCGCCTGCGAGAACAGCAACGGGTATTTGAGAGGTTTGTCCGCTCCTTCGGGAACGCTGCTGACGGCGACCTTCATGTCCTCTCCGATGTCGAATTCCGCCGGACACACGAGGTTGCCGACATTTTCCACGAAAAGGATATCGACCGTATCGAGCGGCAGGGATTCGAGCGCCCGGGCGACGAGATTGGCTTCGAGATGACACCCTCCGTCGGTGTTGATCTGAACCGACGGAACCCCAAGGGCGGCGATCCGTTCGGCGTCGCGGGTGGTGGCGATATCCCCTTCGATGACGGCGAAGCGGAATTCCGGAGCCATACGGATTGTCGATTCGAGAAGCGTCGTCTTCCCCGATCCGGGGGATCCTATGATATTGATATAGAGACGGCCTTCCCTGCCCATTCGCTCCCTGATTCGCCGCGCAATCTCCTCATCCGCCTCCATGACGGACTGCCGGATCGTTATCACTCGATTCATCAGACTGCTCCACCTCCATGGATTCTATTTCGAGTTCCATGCCTGACTGAGTTTTTACGTTCTGTTCCCCGCATTTCGGACACAGGAAGGCGATCGGATCGTCTCCCTGCCACTCCGCGCCGCACGTCGGACATGAAAGACGCAACGGAACGAGCGACAGTTCAAGCACCGACCCCCGGAGAACCGTGTCCTCGGTCGCCACTCCATACGCGAAACACATGACATCCGGAATCACCTGACGCATGCGCCCGATTCTCAGACGAACCTTTTTGACCTTTCCCTCGACGCCGTATTCGGAACACATGGGGATGAGGCTTTCGAGAATCGCCTCGACAAGGGACAACTCGTGCATGCGCAAACCTCCGGCGAAAAAAAAGGGGCCCGGTCGGGCCCCCGGAACGCAACATTCAAAGATCTACTCGTTGGGCTCGATCAGGCCGAAACCGCCGCTCTTTCGTTTGTAGACGACATTTACGGAGGCCGTCTCGACATTTCTGAAGACGTAGAATTCGTGTCCCAGGAGATCCATGTGCATGACGGCTTCTTTCGGCGTCATGGGTCTGAGCGCGAACTTCTTGACCTTGACGATCTCTTCGGTGCTTTCCTGCGGCTCGACCTCCTGGGGCATTCCTTCGATGTTGAAGGAAATATCGTGGGTCTTCAGCTGTGCGCGGTCCGTCAGGAAGGACTTGTGACGCTTGATCTGACGTTCTATGTTTTTGAGCGCTGTATCGAATGCCTTCCTCATATCGGAAGCCTTGTCCTCGCCGCGCATGATGACTCCGTTCGCATTCGAGGTAATTTCCACGTTGTATACCCCACGACCGAAGGAGACAACCACCTGGTTATCGAGAATCTTGCTGAAGAATTTTTCGAGTTTGGAGAGCTTCCCCTGCATATAGGATTTGTATTCCTCCGAAACCTCGGTTCCTCGCGTTACGAAGCGCATATCCATTCATCACCCCTCCATTCCCCTTCAGTTTTGTTTGAATCATTCTATCACCCGCGCTGAGGATGGGCAAATACCGGTAGTTTGCCATCGGACAGGGGTGTTCGGTATAATACGAACAACAAATACCTTATTTATTTAAGGAGTTGAAGAATTATGTTCATAGCCCAACGAGCCGAGAGACTTCAGCCTTCCGCTACGCTGGCGGTTGCGGGCAAGGCGAAGGCGATGAAACGCGAAGGGAAACCCGTCATTTCGTTCGGATCGGGAGAGCCGGATTTCACTTCTCCCGCGTCCGCACTTCAGTATGCTTCCGATGCGATGTCGAAAGGCTTCACGCACTATACCCCCGAATCGGGGATCCCGGAACTCAAGGAAGCCGTCTGCCGGTATTACCAGGACCACTTCGGACTCTCGTTCTCCGTCCCGGAGGTTCTTATCGGCGCAGGTGCGAAACCGCTCATCTACGAGGCCCTCGGGTGTCTCCTCGATCCGGGCGACGAAGCGCTCATCTTCACGCCGGCGTGGGTCAGCTACGTCGAGCAAATCCGCCTGTTCGACGCGAAAGAGGTTCTCGTCGATACGTCCGATACGGGATTCATCCCCGATATCGACCGGGTCCGCTCCCTTATTTCTCCGCGGACGCGATGCATGATCGTCAACACCCCGAACAATCCGACCGGCTCGGTCTACGACGCGAAGACGCTGCTCGGACTCGCGGACATTGCGATCGAGCACGATATCACCATCATCTACGACGAAATTTACGAACGTCTCGTCTACGGCGGTGCGGTCCACAATCAGATACTGAACCTGCGCCCCGCCGCCAGGGAGCATACGATCACGATCAACGGCGTAAGCAAGGCCTTCGCCATGACCGGATGGAGAATCGGCTATGCACTTGGGCCAAAGGGCGTCATTTCAAAGATGTCGTCGTTCCAGGGGCACCTTACGTCCAACCCGTGCTCTGTCGCACAGTACGCCTCTCTCGGAGCGCTACGCGGCGCCGGTGACGACGTCGTCCGAATGCTCGCGTCGTTCAGCGGCCGCAGGGATCGGATCCTTGGACTTCTGCGCGACATGCCCCACATTCGTTTCGTCGAACCGAAGGGCGCGTTCTACGTTTGGATCGACATCGAAAAGACGATCGGCATGCGCTACGGAAACCGCATCATCGAAAACGACGCATCCTTCTGCGAAATCCTTCTGGAAGCGAAATATGTCGCCGCGGTTCCCGGATCCGGATTCCTGACCCCCGGCAACATTCGCGTCTCGTACGCGAACGCCGAAGAGGAAATTGTGGAGGGCATGAAGCGGCTCAAGGAGTTTCTCGTCGAACTTCGCTAAAAACGGGGGGCGGGGAATGATTCTCCCGCCCCCCGTTTTTCTGCAACGACGCCTTTCCCGATCAGCGTTTCCGGTTGTCCCACACTTCGGGATTGACCAGATGTTGCGGTCTCCTCCCCTGAAGCACGGCGACGAGGTTTTCCGCCGATTTTCGGGCCATGCCCTCGCGCGCCCGGACGGTCGCGCTTCCAACATGCGGCAGCGTGGTCAGGTTCGGCGCCTTCAATATCGGGTCGTCGAGCGGAACGGGTTCGACTTCGAAGACGTCGAGTCCGGCCCCCCAGATCCATTTTTCGTGGAGCGCCCGAACGAGCGCCGGCTGATCGACAACCGGCCCTCTGGAAGCATTGATCAGAATGGACGTCGGCTTCATCATCCGCAATTCGCGTTCTCCGATGAGACGCCGCGTTTCCGTCGTCAGCGGACAGTGCAGGCTGACGAAGTCGCTTTCGACGAGAAGATCATCCAGCGTTCGACGCTCGACTCCAAGTCGCTGTTCGAGGTCCGGGTTTGCGTTCGGCCCCGCGTAGAGGACCTTCATGCCGAAACCGAGGGCGCGCTTCGCAACGGCTTGCCCGATCTTTCCCAACCCAACGATTCCAAGCGTCGCCCCATCGAGATCCCGTCCCAAAAGCAGGTTCGGATGCCACGTCGTCCATTCCCCGGATCGCAGGAAGGCGTTCGCTTCAAGGACGCGTCTGGCGGCGGCGAGCAGCAGCGTGAATGCGACGTCCGCCGTCGCATTCGTCAAAACATCCGGCGTATTGGTCACGCAGACCCCGCGCCGTGTCGCGGCGGGAACGTCGATGTTGTCGTATCCGACGGCATAGTTGCTCACAACCTTGATTCCGGGAGCGTTCGACAGGAATTCCTCGTCGATTCTGTCGGACAGCATCGTCAGAATACCCTCGACGTTCTTCGCACGCTCGAGAAGAACCTCACGCGGCGGAGGGTCGAAGGAGTCCCAGATCGAATACTCGACGGCACCCTCCAGAAGCCTGACGCCGGCATCCTGAATACGACGGGTTACGAACACGCGCGGCTTATCCATGATGGCGTTATCCTCCCTTGACAAAAACGGCGCCTGCAAAGCAGGCGCCTCATATAGCGTTCGCAGTCGATGCGTACCGGTCAATTTCCCTCGAGTATTTCCTTCTCCTTGACCTTGAAAACTTCGTCGACCTTGACAATGAACTCGTCCGTCACATCCTGGACTTCCTTGGAGTATTTCTTCAGATCGTCCTCGCTGATCTGGGAATCCTTTTCCATTTTCTTGTATCGTTCGTTGCTGTCCCGCCGGACGTTCCGAATCGC
>CAYVKE010000061.1:0-17794 GCA_964451935.1 uncultured Synergistaceae bacterium
TCTTCGCTCCGTTTCCTTCGCTCTCTCCACCTTATAAATCTGTCAAGGTCCGCCGCCCGATATCCTTCTGCGTTGTGTGTTTCGGCTTTGTAACGGGCGTGTCGCGCGCAGCGCAACGAAAGGAATTCTACCAGCTTTTGCTCATCCGTCAAGGGCCCAGTTTGAGATTCAATTTTCGTAAAACGCCTTCCTCCGGTTCAACCCGCCTCCGCCGACAGAACCGCGGCGAGACGGTCGAGCAGCGGTTCGGATCCCTCTCCGTCGGCGCCTATGGTAATGGTGTCGTTGCACTCTATTCCGAGGCCGAGGACGCCAAGGATGCTTCTGGCATCGGTCTCTTTTCCGTTTTTCGAGACGGTCACCCGCCCGCCGAAAGCAGCCGCGATCCGGACGAAATTCGCGGCCGGACGAGCGTGCAGCCCGTGGATATTCGTAACGATGCATTCCCGAGTTGTCATGCGTTCGCTCCTTCCCAGACGATTGAGACGTTCATCCGAGCTTTCGAAGGTCGCGGGCTCCTTCCGCCGTTTCGAGGACCTCCCGCATCGGGGATCCGGCGCTCGCCTGGATCGCGCCGAGAACAGCGCCTTCGAGAAACGGCGCGTCGGCGATCCGGACATTCGATTTTTCCTCGTCTTCGAGAAAGTCGAGCGCCTGTTCGGCGGACAGGATCGCGCTTCCGAGGTCACAGAGAACGAGCACTCCTTCGTCGCGCGCGACGGAACGGATTGCGTCGGCGATGGCGCACGCGTCCGTCCCGAGTCCGCCGTCGCTCCCGCCTCCGCACGCGATGACCGGAACGAGGCCGCCGGTCATCTGCAGGGCCATTTCCCGCACGCCCGCGGCGACATCGCGGCTGTGCGACACGAGGACGAACGCAATCACGGCCGGGACTCCCCGCACGACTCCGCGAGGACGTCGAGCGCGGTCTCGATCATGATACAGCTCGACATCGCGCCGGGGTCGCAACACCCGATGCTCCGTTCTCCGAGAAAGCTCGCCCGGCCCTTTCGCGCCTGCATCGGCACGGTGGACTCCATTCC
This sequence comes from uncultured Synergistaceae bacterium, assembly GCA_964451935.1. Lineage (GTDB taxonomy): Bacteria > Synergistota > Synergistia > Synergistales > Aminobacteriaceae > CALFXN01. The sequence goes on from CAYVKE010000061.1 coordinate 1,044, forward strand.
CGCGCGCGCGATCCTCCGGACTTCGCGCATTCGTTCCTCCGGACTCGATCCGCCGGAGTCGGACGATTCGAGGAACGCGGCGACGGGTTCGATCGTGTCGAGTATCGTCTTGTCCCCGACGCCCGCGCGCCCTCTCTTGACGACGCCGTTCGCTGCGGCGCGCATCGCCCGCGACAGAAGCGCGGGCGACATTTCTCCGGCCCCTGCGAGTTCCTGGGCGGCGTATATGAAGGCTGTGCCGTACAAGGGCCCAGAAGCCCCTCCCACGGTGCTCACAAGGGTCATTCCGGCCGTCTTGAGGAGCGACGCGACATCGGTATTTTCGGGCAGGGAGGCGAGCTTCTCCCGTACGGCTGCAAAACCCCGGGCCATGTTGACGCCGTGGTCTCCGTCTCCGATGGTCCGGTCGAGGTCGGTCAGAAGATCGCGGCTTTCGATAATCCTCGTCGCGACGACATCCAAAAGGCGCCTGATTTCGGCGGCTCCAACTGGGTTCATGACGGGAAGCGGCTCCTCACTGCCGGAAAGCGGGCGCGCCCGACGGGTCGGCGAGCAGCGACTCGAGTTCCGGATCCAGGCGCAACAGCGAGACGGAAGCTCCCGCCATTTCGAGCGACGTCATGAAGTTCCCGACGTATGTCTTCGCGACGGTGAGTCCGCGCTCACGGCACAGCGCGGCGACGGAGCGGTTGAGGATGTACAGCTCCATGAGCGGCGTGCCGCCGAGTCCGTTGACGAGGACGGCGACGCGGTCGCCGCTCCGGAACGGGAGATCGTCGAAAACGGCGGAGAGCAGGTTTCGCGCCAGCGCATCAGCATTTTCGACCGGCGCGCGCCGGACTCCGGGTTCCCCGTGAATCCCGAGGCCGAACTCCATTTCCCCGTCGCCGAGATCGAAGCCCGGGCGTCCGTTCGCCGGAACGGTGCAGGGAGAGAGCGCAAAACCCATCGAGCGCACGTTGTCAACGACTTTCTGCGCGACGGCCGCGACCGCGTCGAGGTTCGCCCCGCGCTCGGCCAGCGCGCCCGCGATCTTGTGGACGAAAACCGTTCCCGCGATGCCGCGCCGCCCCGTCGTGTAGGTGCTGTTCTCGACGGCGACGTCGTCGTTGACGATGACGCTTCGTGTCCTGACGCCGTCCGTTTCAGCGAGTTCCGCGGCCATTTCGAAGTTCATGACGTCGCCGGAGTAGTTCTTGACGATCAGGAGCGTTCCGGCGTCGGAACGGACCGCATCGATCGCGGCCTTTATCCGGTCCGGCGTCGGCGATGTGAAGACCTCGCCGGCGACCGCCGCGTCCAGCATCCCGGTTCCGACATATCCCGCATGCGCGGGTTCGTGTCCGCTTCCTCCGCCGCTCACGAGCGTCACCTTGTCCGCCCGGATTTCCTTCCGGACGATCACGCTCTGCCCTTCAAGCCGCCGGAGCGTCTCCGGATGCGCGGCGGCGACGCCGTCGAGCATCTCGGTGACGATATCGGGAATCGCGTTGATGACCTTCTTCATGTCTCTCCCTCCTACAGAAAAAAAGCAAACGGCAGGGGAGGCTCCCCTGCCGGAATGATGCGAGGCCGTCGCCGGATCAGCGCTTTTTCCGGGTGATGACGATGCGGCAGATCGGCTTGCCCTGTGCGATGGTTTCTTCGAGCGCGAATTCGAAATCCGGGAACATGCTGACGATCCCGCGGTCGCCGTCCATCGCGATATCGCAGAGTTTCTCGATGTCCTTTTCATCGTTCGTCTGCTTCTTCCACGCGGCGACGAGCGGGCAGTAATGGAACTCGACGACGAAGCGGTCCTTCGTGACCTCCTTCATGTCCATCTCGAAGATCTTCCGGTAGAGTTCGTTCGCGAAGCTCTTCGAGAAGACGGTCAGATCGTCGGTCTTCTCGAACTTCGCGTCGCCGTGGAACCTGCCGCAGCGCAACACGGCCGCGCGCGCGAAGTCGTCCCACTCGAGCCCGCGCTTCCTCGCCTCGTCCATGAGCAGATACATCCATGTCGCCCGATGTTCGATGGCCGACCGCATATCGTCGACATGCGGTTCACGGATCGTCGCCTTGTTTTCAATCGTCATTCCTGCATACCTCCTTGAAATTCGCCCGCGCGCACGGCGCGGGCGGGGCATCCTTCCTAGATTCCCAGATAGGCGCTCGCCACGCTGGGATTGTTCGCAAGCTCCTTCGCGGTCCCGGAGAGGATGATGTTTCCGGTCTCCATGACGTACCCCCGGTCCGCGATGGCAAGCGCCATATTGGCGTTCTGTTCGATCAGCAGGATCGTCTTCCCGAAATCCCGGATCTTCTGAATCAGCGCGAAGATCGTCTCGACGATGATCGGCGCCAGTCCGAGCGACGGTTCGTCGAACAGGAGCATCTCCGGATCCACCATCAGTCCGCGTCCGATGGCCAGCATCTGCTGCTCGCCGCCGGAGAGCGTCCCTCCGTTCTGATTCCGGCGCTCCGCGAGGATCGGAAACAGTTCGTAGACCCGATCGAGATTCGCCGCAGTCGTCGCCCTCGACGAACGGACGTTGCCGGAGACGCCCACCATCAGGTTTTCCTGAACCGTCAGGAACGGGAAGATGTGCCGTCCTTCGGGCACGTGCCCGATGCCCGCGCGAACGATGGCCGACGGCTTGAGCGACGTGATGTCCCGCCCCTTGAAATGGACGCTCCCTCCCGATTTTCGGGCGATGTTGGAGATCGCCATGAGGGTGCTCGATTTTCCGGCGCCGTTCGACCCGATGATCGTGACGATCTCCTTCTCCCGGACCTCGAAGGAGACGCCCCTGAGCGCGGTGATGTTGCCGTAGTCGACCCGAAGGTCCGTAACCTGAAGCATGGACATCCCTCCTAAGCGCCCCGGGCGTGTCCGAGGTACGCGCTGATGACGTCCGGGTCGTTCCGGACCTCCGCCGGCGTTCCCTCGCAGATCTTGAGCCCCTGGTTGAGAACGGTGATGACGTCGCAGAGGTTCATGATGAGTTTCATGTCGTGTTCGATCACGACGATCGTCCGTCCGAGCGAGCTGATCTTCCGGATCAGCTCCATGACCTCGCTCTTCTCCGACGGGTTCATTCCGGCCGCGGGTTCGTCGAGCAGGAGGACCTTCGGGTCCGTTGCAAGCGCCCGGGCGATTTCGAGACGCCGCTGCGTTCCGTAGGACAGATTTGCGGCCAGATTATACGCCTGTTTCCGAAGCCCGACGAAATCGAGAAGTTCGAGCCCCTGTTCCGCAACGAACGCCTCGTCCGCGCGGAACGCGGCGTTTCGGGCGACGGCGCCGAGAAGCCCCGTCTTCGTCCGCGTGTGGAATCCGACTTTCACGTTGTCCAGAACGGTCATGAAACGGAAGAGCTTGATATTCTGGAAGGTCCGCGACATTCCGATCCCGGCGACGCTTTCCGGCGGAACGCCCGTTATGTCCCGGCCCGCGAAAAGCACGGAGCCGCGCGTCACTTCGATCAAACCGGTCAACAGATTGAAAAACGTCGTCTTTCCCGCTCCGTTGGGACCGATGATTCCGTGAATCGTCCCCTCGCGGACAGCCATGTCCACAGAATCGACGGCCTTGAGTCCGCCGAAGTGCTTTGAAAGCCCGCGTGTCTCCAGGATGACGTCGCTCATAACGCGGCCCCCTTTCCAGCGGGCTCTTCGGAATCGGGCGCTATCGCCGCGAAGACGCCGCCGCCCGCGATGCCCTGCGGCCGGACATGCATCGTGACGAGAATCGCCAGCCCGAAGATCACGAGCCGGTACTCCGCGAGGAACCGGAACATCTCGGGCAGCACGACGAGGAAGAAGGCGCCGACGAGGGGACCGATCAGGCTTCCCGGGCCGCCCACGAGAACCATGCACAGGATCGCGAAGCCCTCGTCGAGCGTAAAGCTGTCCGCGCTCACGTAGCTCGAGAGATACGCGTAGAAGCACCCGGCCACACCCGCCCAGAAGGTCCCGAACGCGAGGTTGTAGATTTTGTAGCGCGTCGTCGGGATCCCCATCGACTTCGCCGCGAGTTCGTCCTCGCGGATGGCGATCCACGCCCGGCCGATGCGGGAATTGAGCACCCGGAAACACACGAACAGGGTGACGGCCGCAATGGCCAGAATCAGGAAATAGAAGCCGAAATTCGTTGAGATCTCATACCCGAAAAACGTCGGGAACGGAATCCCCGGAATCCCCATCGGACCGCGCGTGAACTCGATCCAGTTGAGGATCGTCAGGCGCACGATTTCGGAAAAACCGAGCGTGCAGATCGCGAGGAAGATCCCCCGCAGTCGCGCGGTCGGAATTCCGAGCAGGACGCTCGACAGGGCGGCGATCAGGCCGCTTGCGGGAAGCGCGAGCCAGAAGCCGACGCCATACCGGGTCGCGAGAATCGCGGCCGTGTAGGCTCCGATGCAGTAGAATCCGGCCTGCCCGATATTGAACTGCCCCGAATAGCCGTTGATCATGTTCAGGCTCGTTGCGAGAACGGAATAGAGCAGGATGTTGATCGCGATCCGGAGCAGATAATCGTTGCCGCGGATCAGGAACGGGACGGCCAGCAGGACGCCGGCGGCGCAGAGCATCGAAAGCGTTCCGTGCCGCTGAACCATTCGGACAAGCGTCTTCATACCTTTTCCGCCCCCTTCCGTCCGAGAAGTCCCGAGGGACGCACGAGAAGGACCGCGATCAGGATCAGGAACGCGATGACGTCTCTCCAGCCGGAGGAAAAGAAGAGAACGCCGACGTTCTCGAAGATTCCGAGCAGGATGCCGCCGATGGCGGCGCCGGGGATGCTCGTCAGGCCGCCCAAGACCGCGGAGGCGAAGGATTTGAGGCCCGCGCTTCCGCCCATGACGGCATGCACCGAATTGTAGTACACGCCGAGCAGGACTCCGGAGACGCCGCACAGGGCGCATCCGATGGCGTTTCCGATGACGAGGATCCGCCGGACGTCGACGCCGAGGAGCGCCGCGGCCGTTTTATCCATCGAGACGGCCTTGAGTTCGAGTCCGGTCCGTGTTTTCTTGAGAAAGAGCCAGAGTCCGGCGGAGAGGATGAAGAGGACGGCCAGCATGAAGACCTGGATGTGAAGGATCCGGGCCCCTCCCAGGGTCCAGAATCCGGTGTAGACGTCGGGGACGAGCTGCTGTTCCGTCCCCAGGACGATCTGCGCGCCGCTCTTGAGAACCGTGGAGACGCCGATCGTCGTGATGAGCCACGTTTCGTCCGGCCCCTTCGGCCATCTGCGGTAGCAGATCAGTTCGATGACGAGCCCCAATATCCACGCCGCGGCGAATCCCGCGACGAGGGCGACGAATATTCCCGTTTTGAGGAACGTGAGCGCGTAGAATCCGGCGAAGGCCCCGATCATGATGACTTCGCCGTGCGTGAAGGTGACGAGCCCAAGAATTCCCATGATCATCGCGAATCCGATTGCCATCAGCGCGTAGATCGACCCCTGGGCGACGCCGTCGACGAGCGTTTGAACGTAGTAATTCATGGAACCACTCCATCTCATCTCAGGGTGGCGGAGGGCCGGCGTTCAGGCCCTCCGCTCCGCTTCGGTCCGGCGTTCGTCCTAGCGGGTGTAGTCCTTCTTGACGACCCACTGTCCCTTTTCGACGACCATGACCTTGTACTTCCGCGCGATATCCCCGACCTTCGTGAAGGTCAGCTTTCCTGTGATTCCGTTGAAATCCTTCGTCTCGGCGAGGGCGTTGCGGATCGCCGTCCGGTCCGTCGAATTCGCCCGTTTGATCGCATCCGCGAGCATCATCATGGAATCGTACGCGCAGGCGGCATGAAGATTCGGCTTCCGTTTCGCGATCTTCTCGAACTCGGCGATGTATCCCTGGACGACCGGGTCCGGATCTTCCAGCGCGAAGAACGTGTTGGTGACGATCCCCTCGACGGCTTCGCCGCCGAGTTCGATCAGCTTCGCGAAAAAGACGGAACTCGGCGCGAGCAGTTTGACGTCCCAGCCCATCTTCCGGATCTGGCGGGCGATGAGGGAGGCCTCGTTGTACATGGCCGCAATGAAGAGCCCTTCCGGATTCTGCTGCCGGAGCTTGTTCAGGATCGCGGCGTAGTCCTTTTCGGACTCCATGAAGGGCTGTTCGCCGGTGATCTTCAGGTTGAACTTTTCCGCCGCCTTGACGAACCGGTCCTTCGTCACGTGGCCCCAGTCGTTATTGATGTAGATGACGGCGGCGTTCTTGAGCCCCATGTACTCCTGGGCGATGTACTGGACGTTGAAGGGTCCCTCGGCGTCCTGCGTGCCGACGATGCCGAACATATACTCGCCGGATTTCGCGAAGTCCGGATGCGACGAGGTCGGGGAGAGCTGAACCATCTTGCCGCGCTCGTAGATCGGGGCCGCGGCGAGGCACGACGTGCTCGTGAAATCGCCGAGTTCCGCCACGAGAGACGAATCCTGGACGAACTTCTGGGCGATCAGGGCCGCTTCCTTCGGATCTCCCTTGCTGTCCATCACGAGGATCTCGACCTTCTTGCCGAGAAGCCCGCCAGCCGCATTGATCTTGTCCGCCGCCATGGTGATGGAGTACTTGAAGTTCTCGCCGTATTCCGCGTAATTCCCCGTGATCGGAGCCGACAGACCGATCCGTATCGTATCCGACGCACAGGCGATTCCGCCGAAAACAAGGAGCACAACTGCCGCAAGGAACATGAAACCCGCTTTCTTCACTGTTCTCTCCCCCTTCTGCTATCGTCGGAACGTACGTTCCGACGGAATGAACTCCCTACGTCTTCGACCGGAGCGTTTCGGCGATGCTCAGGAACAGCAGCCGGCACGATGTCGCGCCCGGATCCTGATGCCCGAGCCCCCGCTCGCCGGCGTGGAACCCTCGCCCCTTCACGCCGATCATGTCCGTCGTCGCCTTCATCCCGGCTTCCGCGGCTTCCGCGGCGCGGGCGAATGCGTCCGCGACGCTGCTCCCCCGGTCGGCTTCGGCGCGAAACGCCAGGACCGCGGGCTCGAACGCGTCGACCATCGTCTTATCGCCGACGCGCGCCCCGCCCTTTTCCTTGATCGCCGCTAGCCCCGCTTCGAGCGCGGCCGCGACCGTCACAGCGTCCCCGACTCCCGTCTTTTCGAAGGAATCGCCCGCAGCACGGATGGCCAGTCCGTAGAAGATCGGGCCGGATCCGCACCCCGCTCCCGCGAGCGTCGTCCCCATCCGCTTGATGAACTTCGCGGGCTCCAGCGCCATGAAGCCGTCCATCTTCTCCATCAGGATCGAAAAACCACGTTTCAGGTTGAGGCCGTGCTCCGCGTCGCCGATCGTGCTGTCCAGCTCGTTGAGCATCTGCTCATTGGCGCCGACCGTCGCCGCGAGGTTTCTGAAGATCCCTGCGAGGCAGTCCGTCGTACAGACGCAGGTCATGCCTGTCTCCAGGCCGGAGCCGCGCACGGGTGGTCGAAAAGCGACAACAGCTCGTCGTCCGCGCGGAGCAATGTGATCGAGAAACCGGCCATTTCGAGCGACGTCATGTACTCGCCCACCATCGGACGCGCGACCGCGATCCCCTTGCCCGCAAGGTACGACTCGACCTCGTTGTAAATGACGTAAAGCTCCATGAGCGGCGTCGCCCCCATGCCGTTGACCATCGCGACGACGCGGTCTCCGGCCTTGAACGGGAGGTCGCCCGTGATCCGGTCCATCATCTCCGCGACGATCTCGTGCGCGCTTTTCAGCGGCTCGCGCCGGACGCCGGGTTCGCCGTGGATGCCGATGCCGATCTCCATCTCGCCGGGGGCGAGTTCGAAATTCGGTTTGTCCCGCCCCGGAACGAGGCAGGGGGTCAGCGCCATCCCCATCGTCCGGACGTTATCGACGACCTTCATGGCGACGCGATGGACGTCGTCGAGCGATGCGCCCCTGTCGGCCATCGCGCCCGCGATCTTGTGGACGAGCACCGTTCCGGCCACGCCGCGGCGTCCCGTCGTTCCCTCGCGGTCATCCACGGCGACGTCGTCCGTCACGAGCGCCTTTCGAACGGGAATTCCCCGGTCGGCCGCCTCTTCTTCCGCCATATCGAACAGCAGGATGTCGCCGGTGTAGTTCTTGATGATGAACAGCACTCCCGCGCCGCCGTTCACGCGCTCAAGCGACGCGATCGCGTCGTCGAGCGGAGGCGAGCAGAACACGGCCCCCGCGAGCGCCGCATCCAGCATGCCCTTTCCGACGAAGCCGCCGTGCGCGGGTTCGTGCCCGCTTCCGCCTCCCGTAATCAGCGCCACCTTCCCCCGCACCGGAGCGTCGGCCCGGACCACCGCCTGCGTCCCGGGCAGGACCTCGATCATTCCCGCGTGCGCCTTCGCCATGCCGGAAAGCATCTCGGGAACCGCTTTGTCCGGCTGATTCAGGATCTTCCTCATTCTCCCGCACCCCTTTCTCACAGTGTTTCCGTCACTTTACGCGCGGAGCGCCCCCTGAAGCTCCCCCCGGAAATCGACCCGGGGAAATGCGACGAGAAGCACCTCCGCGACACCCTCCCCGAGATTCTGCCAATAATGCCGGATCGAAGAGTTGTACACGATCGCATCCCCTTCCCGGCACGTGATGGATTCCCGTCCCTCCAGGCTGATCTCCGGGCTGCCCGTGATCACATACCCGAATTCCGTCCCCTGGTGGACGGTCCACTCGTTTCTCTTTTCTCTGGGCGAAAGCGTCACGTGGACGGGTTCGATCCTGCAGTTTCCCCGCGGCAGCAGAAAGCGGAGCATCCGGTCGTTCGGAACGTCCACTTCGACCTGACGGTCACGCCGGAACAGAAACACTTCGCCGAGTTCATCGTCTTCCTGGAAGAGCACGGATATATGAATAGAGAAGTAGTTGCAGATTTTGTCGAGGACCTTGATTGACGGGACGGTCTTCCCGTTTTCGAGAAGGCTGAGGTAGGACGCCGAAATTCCCGTGGCTTCCGCGAGGTCGTTGAGACTCATCCCGTACTTCTGGCGTTCCTGCCTGACCCGCTTGCCGACATAGCAGTAGTCTGAATGCATGGAATCCACGCCTCCCCGGATGTGCAGGACCGTTCAGTATACATAAATTTTTCCCGCGAAATTTTCTATCGACCGGTACGATTTTATTTGCTATAGTGAACGCTGTCAACAATAATCTTTCGCCTATCGATCATCTCCGGGAGGTGGACTATATGGAACGACGTTTTTCGGGGACGCCCGTCGTCCCCGGCGTCGGAATGGCGCGGATCCGGATCCTTCGGACGGTTGCGTTCACGGAACGGGAGAATGACGGAATCTGCGATGTCGAAGAAAATCTGCGGAAATTGCATGAAGGGCTCTCAAGAACTGCGGAAACGATGGAGAAGCTTCCCGCCGCCCCCGGTTCCGCCGAGCGGGAACTCGCCGAAACGCGGTTGATGATGCTCCGCGATCCGCTCTTTCTCGAAGAGATGGAGCGGACAATCCGCTCCGGCCGGAGCGCCGAAAACGCCGTCGTCAGCGCTGCGCGATCCTTCGCGGAACAACTCCGCGCCATCCCCGATCCGTACCTGAGCGAGCGAAGCGCCGACATCGAAGATGTCGGGCGTCAGCTCTTCTGCGCGCTGACGGGAGAGAACGCGGAAGAGGATCCGTCCGTAGAGATTCCGGTCATTGTCGTCGCGAAGGAACTGCTGCCCTCGCAGGTTTCGGGATTCGATCCGCCGCATGTCGCGGGGATCGCCGCGGAATGCTGCGGGGTCGCGGGACACGCGGCGATCCTGGCCGGAATGAAGGGGATCCCGCTGATCGTCGGGATCGCCGGACTGACGGAACTGGCGCGCGAGGGGGAGGAGGCGATTCTCGACGGAAGCGCGGGCGACCTTGTCCTCGATCCCGAACAACGGACCGCGGCCGCGTACGCCGCGCGACGACGTTCCTTCCTCGATGCGGACAACGAGCCGACGGATTCGGACCCGCTTGTCACGAAGGACGGACAGGCCGTTCACGCATACGGAAACATCGGACGCCCCGAAGAAACGGCGGAGACGCTCGCGAAGGGCGGCCGCGGCATCGGACTCTTCCGGACCGAATTCCTCTTCCTCGACCGGGACGTCCCTCCGTCGGAAGAGGAGCACATGAACGCCTATTCGTCCGTTCTCGCGGCCATGTCGCCGAACCCCGTGATCATCCGGACGCTCGACGCCGGGGGGGACAAGGAGATCCCGTTCCTGAAAGGCCGTCGGGAGGACAACCCCTTCCTGGGTCTGCGCGCGATCCGCCTGTGTCTCGCGCGTCCCGGCGTCTTCCGGACGCAGCTTCGCGCGCTGCTGCGCTCGGCGCCGTCGGGAAGGCTGTGGATCATGCTTCCGATGGTGACGGACGTTTCGGAACTCGTCGCGGCGAAAGCCCTGCTTTCCGAGTGCGCCGCCGAACTCGAAAGCGAAGGGAAGGACTTCGCGCTCCCGGAGAAGACCGGCGTCATGATCGAGGTTCCGTCCGCCGCGCTCATGGCCGACGTCCTCGCGGAGGAGGCGGACTTCTTTTCCATCGGGACGAACGACCTGACGCAATACACGCTCGCGAGCGACCGGGGAAACGCCGACGTGGCGCAGCTCTATAGCCCCTTTCACCCGGCGGTTCTGCGATTGCTCGCGTCCGTCGCGAAGGCCGCCGCGCATAGGGGGATTCCCGCAGGAATCTGCGGCGAAATGGCGGGCGATCCGCTCGCGACGCCGCTGCTTCTGGGCCTCGGCTTCCGCGAGCTGTCGATGTCGCCGGCCCGGATCCCGCTCATCCGAAGGACGATCCGGACGATGGACGCCGCGGAGTGCGCGCTTCTGGCCGAGCGCGTTCTCGCCTTGGGAAACCTGACGGACGTCATCGCGGAACTGAAGCGGGCGGCAGACTGACCTTCCGGCTTTTCCGCATGCGCCGACGCCCGTGGGCGGCTCCTCGCGGCCCGCGCGCAAAAAAAAGCCCCGCGCCGGGAAATCCGGCGCGGGACGAAAACTGCGATGAATCAGCCCCTCGGAACCAGTCCGATGGCGGCGAGAACTTCGTCCATCGTCTGTTTCGCGACGACCTTCGCCTTTTCGGCGCCGCGGAGGACGATATCGCGCAGCGCGGCGTCGTTCTTCTCGTAATACGCCCGTTTCTCCCACGCGGGTTCGAGGATCCGGACAACGTGCGCGAGCAGCGCCTTCTTGCAGTCGATGCACCCGATGGACGCCTTCCGGCACCCCTCGGCCAGCTCCGCCTTCTGCGACTCGTCCCCGTTGAAGACCTTCTGGACATCCCAGACCGGACACTTCTCCGGGCTGCCCGGATCGGACTTCCGGATCCGCGCCGGATCGGTGATCATCGTGCTGAGCTTGCTCCAGAGCATCTCCTTCGTGTCGGAGATGTTGATTGAGTTGTTGTAGGACTTGCTCATCTTCCTTCCGTCCGTTCCGGGAACCTTCGGAGTCGGCGTCAGCATGATGTCCGGCTCCGGGAAGACCGGGCCGTAGAAGTTGTTGAAACGCCGCGCGATCTCGCGCGTGATCTCGAGGTGCGCGCTCTGGTCCTCGCCCACCGGAACCTTCGTCGATTTGTACAGCAGGATGTCCCCCGCCATCAGGACGGGGTATCCAAGGAACGCGTACGTCGACAGGTCCTTGTTCTGGATGTTCAGGATCTGTTCTTTGTACGTCGGACATCGTTCGAGCCATCCGAGCGGCGTGATCATCGACAGCGCCAGATGGATCTCCGTGTGCTGCGGGACGTGCGACTGCAGGAAGATCGTGCTCTTCTCCGGATCGAGTCCCACGGAGAGCCAGTCGAGCAACACCTCCCGGCAGTTGTCGCGGAGCCGGCTCATGTCGCCGTAGTCGGACATCATGGCGTGCCAGTCCACGATGCCGTAGAAACACTCATAGGCGCTGTCGTTCTGGAGTTTGATCCAGTTGGTCAGCGCCCCCGCCATATGTCCCAGATGGAGCTTGCCCGTCGGCCGCATGCCGCTGAAGATACGGTATTTCACGATTCCAACCCCTTTATGTCAAGTGATGGAACTCAATACGCCTTTGCGAAGATCGCAAGCCGCGCGTTGTCCTGTCCCGTCAGGAAGCAGCGGCCGCGGCTTTCGTCCGCCAGCGGGAAGCATCGGGGCGTCGCTCCGGTCTCTTCCTTGATGCGTTTTTCGTCATCGACGCTCCCCGCGAAGAAGGCTTCCACGAATCCGCCGTGTTCTTCGAGGATCGCCCGGAATTCGTCCCAAGAGGAGGCGCGCGCCGTATTCGCAAGCCGGAAGGCCTTCGCGCGCGCGTGCATTTCGTGCTGGATCCTATCGAGCAATTCCGGAACGACCTTCGGGACGGACTCGAACGGGATGTCGCCCTTTTCTCCCGTATCGCGACGGACGAAGCGCACGGTCCCCTTCGCGAAGTCCTTCTCGCCGAGTTCGAGCCGGAGCGGCACGCCGCGCTGGAGGTGGAAGAAGAACCGGTCGGCCGGACGCATGTGGAATTGCCGGTCAAGCACAACGGACGTTCCGCCCAGAACTTTTTTCAGGTCTCCTGCGATTGCTTCGGCTTTCGGAAGGATGCGTTCCGAGAGCGCGGCCTCGTCGGTTCCGATCGGAAGGAGGACCGTCTTGACCGGCGCGATGCGCGGCGGCAGGATCAGTCCGTCGTCGTCGGAATGCGTCATGATGACGGCGCCGATCAGGCGCGTGGAGACGCCCCAGCTCGTGGTCCAGGCGTATTCGAGGTTTCCCTCCTGGTTCTGGAACTGGATGTTGAACGCCCGCGCGAAATTCTGGCCCAGGAAGTGGCTCGTGCCCGCCTGAAGCGCTTTCTTGTCGCCCACCATCGTCTCGCAGGTGTAGGTGTTCGCGGCGCCCGGGAAACGTTCCCCCGCCGTCTTCTCCCCCTCGACGACCGGCAGCGCCAGGCAGTCTTCCATGATGCGCCGGTAGACTTCGAGCATCCGGAGCGTCTCTTCGAGCGCTTCCGCCTCCGTCGAATGGGCCGTATGCCCCTCCTGCCAGAGAAATTCGGATGTCCGCAGGAACAGCCGCGGCCGTTTCTCCCACCGCATGACGTTCGCCCACTGGTTGATCAGGATCGGCAGATCCCGCCAGGACTGGATCCACTTGCTGTACATATGTCCGATCACCGTCTCGGACGTCGGACGGATGACCAGCGGCTCTTCGAGTTCCTCGCCGCCCGCGTGCGTCACGACGGCGCATTCGGGAGCGAACCCCTCGACGTGCTCCGCCTCCTTTTCGAGGAAGGAGTTCGGGATCAGGAGCGGAAAGTAGGCGTTGACATGTCCCGTCTCCTTGAAGGCGTCGTCGAAGTACCGCTGGATCGCCTCCCAGACGGCGTACCCGGTCGGACGGATGACCATGCATCCGCGGACGGGAGCGTAATCCGCAAGTTCCGCTGCCTTGATGACATCGAGGTACCATTCGGAGAAATCCGCGCTTCGTGGTGTGATATTTCTCGCCATGCCAATCCTTCCCGCCCGCGCTGCGCCGGGCACGGCCGGAAATAGCCGCCCCCGGCCGGGGCTGGTTTTGTCGGATCGAAGAATCTACGGGAGCGGAAAGTGCCCCCACATCGGAGTCCCTATGAAAAACCCGATCTTGAAGTCGTTCTCGTCATTATAGAGGAACATCAGCCGCGCATCGAGGAACTTTCCGGGAATTGACAGGGAAATCCCGGTCTCCCAGAGGTTTCGGATGCGATCGCCCTCGTCGTTCCAGGCGTACCCCATTCCGCCGAAGATCTCGCCCATCAGGCTTCCCCACCAGCTCTTGATGTACACTCGCCGGAAGGCGATGTTCCACCACGCCATGAATTCGGCTTCGATCGGCCGCCCCGCATAGCTGTACAGCTCCTGCGCCGCGCCGAGATACGCCGCATGCCCGGGGGTCTTCTCGTCGCCCTCCGCAAAACCGGCGCGCAGGTAGAATCGCCACTTGTCCGAAAGCTCCGCGGCCTGGAAGAAGGACAGGCGATAGAGGATCTCGTCGTAGTCCGGCCACCAGATCTTCGCCTGGATCGCGGTCCCCTTCGTCGGGTCGGTGTCGCTGTCCATCGTGCTGTAGGTCAGGAACCCATACGGCCCCCACGCCGTCGTGACCTCGCCGAGTTCCCGGACGCTCTCCGCCGCGAATCCGAATCCGGCGTTCGCCGCTCCGAAGCGGAAGCGTTTGACGACCCCTGCGCCGTAGCGTTCCCACGTCCGGAGCCGCGCGTTTTGCGGCGCGACCTCCCAGCTCTGGCCGGAGAGGAGAACTTCCCAGGAGCGGTCCTCATCGGGATCCGTCAGATAGCTGACTTCGACGCCCCACTGTTCGCCGATCTTGAGCGTCGTGCGGAACAAATCGCCTTCATGGATGACGTTCCGGGCGACGCCGTTCACGTAGATCCAGCGATACGGATGCAGGTTCGTCGTGAACCCGCCGACGTTGACCTCGTAGTCCGGTTTGCGCTGGATCTTCATGACGACGACGGTGCCGCCGTTCTCCTTCTCGAGATAATAGTCCACCGCCTGTATATCGCTGCGCTTCCCGAGTTCCATTCCCGCCCGGATCACGTCGACCTCGCTCGGGGGTTTGCCGATCCATTCGGAATATTTTTCCCGCAACGCCCCGGCCATTTTCGCCGACACTCCTTCAAATCGAATATCGGAGACGGCGGGAACGGGCTTTTTCACGCGGTGCGGTGCCGCGGGCGCCTCGGCGATGCGCCGTTCGATTTCCGGCATGTGTCCCATCGCGACCATTCGCCCGTTTTCGACGACTTGCCGGGCGCTCCTCGTATCGAACATGGCGACGCCCCGGACATCCGGCGTGATGAGGACATCGGCGGCCAGTTTCTCGACGGCGACATTCGAGGCCGTGAAGATCGTCGTCGTCTGGTCGATCACGTCGAGAATCGAGCGCAGCTGTTCTTTCGACCGGGGGGAACTCGTAACGTCCACGGCGACCACGGGATAGCCGGGGAAGATCTCCTTCGCCGTGAAAACCGGAAGATTCGAGACGAGCCCTCCGTCGACAAGGAGCTTTCCCCCGATGGACCACGGTTCAAACAGGATCGGGATCGACATCGAGGCGCGCATGGCCGAGGCGAGGCTGCCGCTTCGAAGGACGACCTTCTTTCCGGTCTCGAGATCCGTGGCCACGGCCGCAAACGGAATCGGCAGATCGTCGAAATGGACGATCTGCACGCGCGACGCGAGCTGCGCGAACTTCTCGAGGAGCTTGACGCCCGTCAGTCCGCCGAGCGGTCCGGTCACATTTCCCTTCTTGTCCATATACGCCCACGGAATCTGGTTCAGACGCGCGTCGGAGTCGCCGCTCGGAACGAATATGGGCGTCGCCTGCTCCGACATGAGGTTTCCGAGATCGAGCGTCTCGACGACCTCGAGAATCTCTTCGGGCGAGTGCCCGCTCGCCGCAAGTCCGCCGATGATCGATCCCATGCTCGTCCCGACGATGCCGACGATCGGGATGTTCTTTTCTTCGAGGGCCTGCAACACGCCGATATGCGCAAGGCCGCGCATCGCCCCGCCGGACAGGACGAGCACGATGCCGCCCTTGTGCTCCGCCTGCGCATGCGCCGCCATCAGCAACATCATGCAGAACGAGCAGACGAAACAGGTGATTCTCTTCTTCATGATCGCTTTCCTCCATACATTTCTCTCGCGTCCGGAGAATTTCATCGGATATGGCGGCATTGTATCCCAGTCACCCCTTCACCACAAGAAGATTCCATCCCCTTGTGGACGTTCCCGATGATTCGGGCTATACTGTCTATTAAATGCATTATGTGTTTTATCGACTGGAGGGATGCTATGGTTCCCTGATATCCGGTTCATCGGTTAGTTTTTCTTTCATCTTTCAATGGGAGGTGTATTCTTTTGGAAGAAAAGAAAGGCATTCCGCTCATCTGGCAAATCGCAATAGGCTTCGTTCTCGGCATCGCCGCAGGCGCCATGGTCGGACCGTCGATCAAAATCGTGGAGCCCGTGGGCAAGCTCTTTATCACCCTTCTGAAAATGCTCATCGTTCCGCTCGTTTTCTCAAGCCTCGTCGTCGGCACCGCTTCCATCGGCGATCCTCGGTCGCTCGGACGCATCGGCGGAAAGACCCTGTTCCTCTATCTCCTCACGACCGCCGTGGCCATCGTGATCGGCCTCTCTCTCGGAAGCTTCATCCAGCCCGGAGTCGGAATGGCGCTGACCGATGTCGCCAAGGCGCAGCCGAAGGCGGCCCCCGCAATCGCCGACGTCTTCCTCAACCTCTTCCCCGCGAATCCGCTCAAGGCGCTGGTCGATGGCGATATGCTCCCGATCATCGTTTTCGCCCTGCTCTTCGGAATTTCCGCCATTTTCGCCGGAGAAAAGGGAAAGCCCGTCATCGCCTTCTTCGACGCAGTCGCCGAAACGATGTACAAGCTCACCGGCATCGTCATGCTGGTCGCCCCGTACGGCGTCTTCGCGCTGATCGCGGTGACGGTGTCGAAGTACGGCCTTTCCGTACTCGCCCCGTTCGCGAAGGTCATCATCGCCGTGTATGCGGGATGCGCCCTTCACGCGATCATTGTGTACTCCGGGCTCGTCAGATTGTTCGCCCACCGTTCTGCGGGCTGGTTCTTCTCGGGAGCGAAAGAAGCGATGCTGACGGCGTTCGTCACGCGGTCGAGTTCCGCGACGCTCCCCGTGACCATGCGCTGCGCCAAGGAGAACCTCGGAATTTCCGAGAAAGTCTCCTCCTTCGTCCTTCCCCTGGGAGCCACAA
>CAYVKE010000062.1:0-17301 GCA_964451935.1 uncultured Synergistaceae bacterium
TTTCGATTCAGGCCGCTCCGGCATTCTCGAAGAAATAGCGCAGATCGATCCCGACACGATCACTCCGTTTCGCGCCCTCGAGATTCTGTACGAGCTGAACGGAAAGGCGAAGGCGGCCCTGGAATCGCTATGACGATTCGCGTCTTACCCGAGGAATTGGCGAGCAGAATCGCTGCGGGAGAGGTGATCGAGCGCCCCGCTTCGGCGGTGAAGGAACTCGTCGAAAACGCGTTGGACGCGAAAGCGACACGTATCTGCGTGACGTGCGTCGCCGGCGGGAAGGAACGTCTCGTCGTCGAGGACAACGGCGGCGGCATGTCGGCTGAGGAACTCTCCCTCTCCGTGCTTCGCCACGCGACGAGCAAAATCGCGACGCTCGATGATCTGGAACGAATTGACACGCTCGGGTTTCGCGGTGAAGCGCTCGCGAGTCTTGCGGCCGTGAGCGAACTGGAGATACGGAGCAGAACGCGCGACGCGTCGCAGGGGAGTATGATCCGGATTCGCGGAAACGCGGCCGAGCCTGTCCTGGCGGTTCCATCTGATTTCGGCGCGCGCATTCAGGCGGATCATCTTTTTTATAACCTTCCGGCGCGGCGGAAATTCCTGAAGACAGCCCTGTCCGAGTTTCGAAAGTGCCACGGCGTCGTAACGAACTACGCGATCGCATACCCGGAAGTCGAGTTTCTTCTGACGAACGAGGGGAAAACCTCGTTTCACTCGAAGGCCGGAGGGGACAGAAAAAAGGTCCTTGAGAGCGTTTGGGGACGCGGGGACATCCGTTCCGCATCGTTCGAGTATGGGAGCGCTTCCGTTGAGGCCTGGCGACGCCCCGAACCGGAGAGAAGCAGGATGCAACTGTTCGCGTATGTCAACGGCCGTATGTTTTCCGATCCGGTCATCCGCGCCGCCATCTCCCGAGTCTGCCATGATCCCTCGGGACAATGGGCGTTTTTTCTGCGCCTCGCGCCGGAAAGTGTCGATGTCAACATTCATCCAGCCAAAACCGAAGTCCGGTTTCTTGTCCCCGGAGATGTCTTCGAGGCGATCCGCTCGTCCGTTGCGCTTCTGATGGAAACGGGACACAATCTGTCGATTCCGGTTCCTTTCGGTGCGCGTAGGGGCGCCGAAAGCGGAGCGGACGCTCCCGACCGCGGACATGCGTCGTATCGTTCCGCGCCGCACGGGTATGGAGCGACGATTCGGGATGTCCAACCGCTCTTTGCGCGCGTATCGACGCCATGGACTTCGGAGAAACAGGTCGCGGATGAAACGCGTCGCGATGTCTCTGCGCCGCGGGCGGATGTCCGCTTCCTGGCGCAGAACGCCGACGGATATCTTCTTTTTGAGGATGAAACGGGGCTTGTCCTGATGGATCCGCACGCTGCGCAGGAGAGGGTGCAGTATGAGAAGATCATGCGAAGACGCCTCACGGCGAACGCGGAGCAGGGTGTCCTTGCGGATGTCTCGTTGCCTCCGTCCCTGTCGCTTGAAGTCGATGAGAACCGGGACTCCCTCGAATCGCTCGGTTTTTCTTTCGAAAGGAAGGATGGAGAACTCAGGATGACGCGTTTGCCTTCGTGCGCCGAAGCCGCTTCCCCCGAAGCGGCTCTCCGCGTCGCGCTCGAAGTCGTCGGCTGGCGAACCGACGCATGCTCCCGAGACCTTCGCGACGTCTACTGGAAAACATGTGCGACCGTTGCGTGCCACGCGTCGCTGCCGCTGGGGAAACGCCTGTGCGACGCGGAGGCTCTGGCGCTGTGGAACGATCTGTCCCTTTGCGAAACGCCCGCTTCGTGTCCTCACGGCCGGCCTACGACGCTGCGTATTTCGCGCGCGACTATTTCGAGTCACTTCGGGAGAGAAAAATAATGGAACAAAAAAAACGCGTCGTCGGGATCATCGGTCCAACGGCGGTCGGGAAGACGGCGTTGAGCCTTGCCGTCGCGGAGCGGCTTCACGCTGAAATCGTATCGGTCGACTCCCGGCAGGTCTATCGATATATGGATGTCGGCACGGACAAGGTCTCCGCAGAAACCAGACGGAAGACAATCCATCATCTTCTGGATGTCGCAATGCCGGACGAGGTGTTCTCCGTCGCGGATTTCGTCGAACGCTCGTCCGGCATTGTCGAACGCGTCGCCGCCAGGGGAAGGCGAACGCTCTTCGTCGGCGGAACGCCCTTTTATTTTAACGCCCTTCTTGAAGGGACGCTGACGAAAACATTGCCGAAGGATGAGGAAGTCCGGAGGAGAATTGCGGAAGAGTGCGACTCGTTCGGGAATGAAAGGCTCTTCGCGCGTCTTCAGAAAGTCGACCCGGTTTCGGCCGCTCGCCTGCATCCCCGCGATGTCCGTCGGGTTTCGAGAAGCCTCGAAATATACGAAGTTACCGGCAAGACGGCTGCATGGTGGTATGAGAACGGCGAGAAACCTTCTTCTCCGTTCGACGTTCTCTATATTGGGCTGAATCGTCCCAGAAACATGCTGTACGATTCCATCGAAAAGCGCGTTCGCGCGCAGTTTGCATCGGGTTTTATCGAAGAGGTCGAATGGCTTTTCTCGAACGGTTTCGACGAACGTTTCCCTTCGATGCAGGGATTCGGCTATAAGGAGATCCTGTCGGCGATTCAGGGACAAATGTCTTTTGAGGATGCGGCGTTGTCGGATATCGCATCCACGAAGTTTTTTGCGCGGAAACAAATGACGTGGTTCCGGAAGTTTTCTCCGTCGGTGTGGTATGATACTTCGGGTTGTACGGAAGGCATGCAGAGTCTTGTTGAAGGTGTTGTGACAATGTGCGAGAGGTTCTTCGAGGAAGGGATGCTTCCGTGACGGAAATTGTCGTCGCAAAGCCGACGGGGCTGTGCTTCGGCGTCCGGCGGGCCATCCAGCGTCTTGAGGATGCCTTGAGCACGCAGGGAGTCGTTTACGCGCTCGGAATGCCCATCCATAACCCGCAGGAAGTGGACCGGCTCTCCCGTAAAGGAGCGCTCGTCGTCGAAGCCCCCTCCGATATTCCGCATCGTTCGAAGGTCTTTATTCGCGCACACGGCATTTCGCCGGACGTTTACGCCGAACTCGAGGCGAAACAATGCGAGATCATCGACGGGACGTGCCCGTTCGTGAAGAAAGCGCAGGATCACGCGCGTTCTCTCTTGAGCGAAGGGTATCATATCGTCATCGTCGGCGACACCGAACACCCGGAGGTCAAGGCGATACGGGGCTGCGTCCGGGAAGAAGGGGTTTCCGTGGTCGGAGGCGCCGATGAAGCCCGGAGTATTGGCAAATTCAGGCGTATTGGAGTAATATCTCAGACGACGCAGAAAGAAGAATGTCTGGCCGGCGTTGCGGCCGCTCTTGTTGCTTCCGTGGATGAGTTGCGGGTATTCAATACGATCTGCAAAGCCACGGTCGAACGACAACAGGGAATCAGGGAACTGGCCCGGAACGTGGACGGCGTCATCGTAATCGGAGGCAGAAACAGCGCGAACACCGGAAAGCTGTTCGATATCGTACGTTCGAAAAAAACGGACGTCATGTGGATTGAGCATGCGGAAGAACTCGACGGGAGGTGGCTCGCTGGAAAGCAGAGGATAGGAATCGCCGCCGGGGCGAGTACCCCGGACTGGTTGATCGACCAGTTGAAAACAGCATTAGCGACTTCGCAGGGAGTCAAGGGGGATGGAAGGTTATGACAGAGGAAATGAAGGACATTCAGGAAATCGGGGAAGAAACGACTGAAATGGAGATTGAGCGCGCGGAGACGCCCGTCGAGGAAAGCATGGAGAGCATCCTCAGGAAATATGGCGACATGGAGGATCTCCACCGTGGAAAGATCATTTCGGGAAACATCGTTGGTCAGGGCGACGACGGATGGCTCGTGGACGTCGGATACAAGTGCGAAGGTTTTCTTCCTGCTCGGGAGTGGTCGCACAAGATGCTCGTCAACGATGCGGAAAAACCCGAGATCAATGATACGGTAACGGTGGAAGTCATCAACGTCCGGCATGGCGAAGAGGCGCAGCTTCATGTCAGCCGGTGGCGCTGCGAGTTCGACAAGCGATGGAACGAACTTGAAGAGAAGCTCTCTCAAAAAGACGTGATTACCGTACGCGGGCTTCGTAAGGTCAAGGGCGGTCTCATGGTGGACTGCTGCTCCCTGGAGGGTTTTGTCCCCATTTCCCATCTCGCTGCTGAAGGACGCGGAGTCAACCCCGGCAAATACGTCGGAGAGGAATTCGAAGTCAGACTCCTCGAGAAGGACAGAAGAAAGCGACGGCTTGTTCTGTCCCGACGGCTTCTGCTTGAACAGGAACTTTCAACCGAGCGGGATTCCTTCTACGGGAACGTCACCGAAGGCGCGATAATGGAAGGCACGGTCAGCAGCATCACGGCCTTCGGCGTCTTCGTCAATCTCGGACCCATCGACGGTCTCGTGCATATGAGCGAGCTTTCCTGGAAACGCAACAACAAACCCAAGGATCTCGTGAAGAAGGGCGATACGGTTACCGTCAAGGTCATCGGCATTGACCGAGAAAACAGCCGTATTTCGCTGAGCATCAAACAGACGCAATCCGATCCGTGGCTGACCGCGACCGAGCGATGGAAGAGCGGAACGCGCACGACGGGTGTCGTAACGAACGTCACCGATTTCGGCGCTTTCGTCGAAATCGAGCCGGGCGTGGAAGGCCTGATCCACATCGGAGACTTGTGCTGGGCGCGAATCAAGCACCCGAAGGAGATCCTCAAGAAGGGACAGGAAGTCGAGGTCGTCGTGCTCGACGTCGACGGAGAGAAGCGGCGCATCAGCCTCGGGTACAAGCAGCTTCACGATCCGTGGGCGAATATCGACTCCCGCTTCAGCGTCGGACAGGATATCACCGTCAAGGTCGTGCGCCTGGCGGACTTCGGCGCCTTTGTCGAAATCGAAGAGGGTGTGGAAGCGCTCATTCATATTTCCCAGCTGAGCACGAAGCGGGTGGACAAACCGCAGGATGTCCTCGCGGAAGGACAGGAAGTCGTTGCGCGCGTGATCGAGATCAATCCGTCCGAGCGCAGAATGCGGCTCAGCCTGAGCGCGCTTGAGGAAGACGAAGGCCGCAAGCGGCATGAAGAGGAAAAGAAACGACGGGCCTCGTCGCCGAAACCCGAGCGCGAAAAGGAGAAGACGAACTCGTATTCCGCCGAGGAACAGCAGGTCACAATAGGAGATTTTCTGAAGGATTCCTTCAAGCAATAGGAAGGCAGATCGAAAGGGCAGGGTCGCTCCTATGCGGCCCTGCCTTTTGTTTGAGGTGAAACGACTGTGGACGATATGTGTTTGAGGATTTACCCCGACCCCGTTCTGAGAGAACCGACTCTTCCCGTAACGGAATTCGACGAGGCGTTTCGCGAAAGAATCGAGAGGATGGTCCGGATAATGCACGAACGCGACGGCGTCGGTCTGGCGGGGCCGCAGGTCGGCTGGTCGAGACGGGTGGCCGTCGTTTTCGACGGAGAGAAGAATCACGTTCTCGTCAATCCTGATATCGAGTCGACCGCCGGAGAACAGGAAGGCGACGAGGGATGTCTGAGCTTTCCGGGAATCTTCACGAAAGTGCGTCGCTCGAAAGAAGTGACCGTTCGCGCCATGGACGAGTACGGCAAAGAGCGGACGCTTTCGGTGGAAGGCTTCATTGCGAGGGCCTTCCTTCATGAAATCGATCACCTGAACGGACGACTCCTGATCGATTCCATGTCGCCGCTGAAACGGAGCCTTCTGCGAAAGAAGATGCGGCGACTCGAAAAGGACGAGGAAATGTGACGCGGATCTGGTTCGCGGGATCGGGCGCTTTTGCGGCCGCATGCCTGTCGCGGATTTCGGAAGATATTTCCATCGATCTGGTCATTACAGGCGTCCCGGCCACTGCGGGAAGAGGGCTTCGCCCTCAGCCGACGGAAGTCGACCTCTGCTGCGAAGGCAGGAATTTCGATGTCCGCAGAACCGAGCGTCTCATGAGCGATGCCTCGCTGATCGACCGCCTTTCGGATTGCCCCCCTGATATTTTTCTTGTTGTGGATTTCGGACAAAAGATCCTTCCGCCCTTTCTCGATCTTCCGCATTTTGGATGCCTCAACATACATCCGTCTCTTCTTCCGCGCCATAGAGGCGCTGCGCCCGTTCAACGGGCGATCCTCGCCGGAGAGCGCCGGTCCGGAGTCACCCTCTTCCGCCTTGTCGAAGCGATGGACGCCGGCCCTATCCTGTCGCAGGAATGCATCGACATATCCGAAGGGATGACTGCGGGGGAATTTGCGGCTATTTGCGCGGAAAAAGGTAGCGAGCTTTTCCTCAAAGGTGTAAAATCTATCATTGATGGTAGTTGCATGTACAGAGAGCAAAATTCAGAATCGGCATCGTATGCGCCCAAAATACAGAAATCCGAGTCGTTGATCGACTGGCGCGACAGATCGGTGGAGATCCACGACAGGGTTCGCGCCTTCAATCCCGCTCCGGGCGCGTATTTTATGTTTCTCGGCAAACGGGTCAAGGTATGGCGCACGAAATGCGTTCCCGCATCAGGACGCCCGGGCGAGTATCTCGGACTCGACGAAAAGGGTTTCCCTCTCGTTGCTTCGGGCGAAGGCGCTTTGGTTCTTTCGTCGGTGCAGCCGGAGGGGAAGCGCGTTCTGGAAGGTTCCGACTGGATACGCGGCATTCGCATACAAAAGGGGGCGGTTCTTGGGTGACAACCGATGGTCTCTCTCCGTTCGCGGATCTCGTCAGGCTCTATCAATGGCCGAAAACCATCGCCGTTACGGGAGCGTTGGGATCGGGAAAGACCGAATGGGTCCTGAATCTCGCTCTCGGCCTCAAATCCGGCGGCGAAAACGTGACGATCGCCGACGTGGACATCATCAATCCGTATTTTTGTGTCCGCCAGGTTTCCGAAACACTGAAAAGCAAGGGGTTTTCCATCATTACTCCGCCCGAAACCGCAAAATGGAGCGATATGTCCGTCATCAACGCCAGGGTTGGATGGGCCGTCTCCGCCGAAAACGGACATCTGTTGCTCGATATCGGCGGAGACGCCGAAGGCGCGCTTGCCCTCAAACAGTTCGAACCGCAAATCAAAAAGGCGGGATACCTTCTCGTTCTCGTCGTAAATGCCTTTCGTCCCATGACATCGACTCCCGCGAAAATTGAAACGATGCTCCGAAAAATGGAATCCATAGGCGGATTGCGTGTCGGAGCGCTAATAAGCAACTCCCATTTCATGCAGGAGACCACGGCCGCTGATTGCGTCGAAGGGTTGTCGGTCGTACGGGAGACCGGACGACTTCTCGATCTTCCCGTTCTGTACGCCGGAGTGGCTCCCGCATTGGAGGCGGAGGTTCGCGCGCTCCAGACTCCCGGGGACTCCGTTCCTGTCTGGCCGGTTTCCCGATACATGCTTCTTCCCTGGGAGGACGGATGTATCTGGTCGCAGGGCGACAAAAAGAAGCAATCCGATTTCCGTTCCTGAAGTATGTCTCATAAACGCTGGAAGGGGTGGTGCATGTCATGGCTAAGGGAAGAATCACGGTTCTCGAAGAGTACTGCAAGAGCTGCGGATTGTGTGTGGCTGCGTGTCCGATGAAGGTGCTGCGGATTTCCGAGCGCATCAACGAACGCGGGTATAGACCTTGTGAACAGTACAAGGACGGATGCATCGGGTGCGGCATGTGCGCAATGAGCTGCCCGGATGCGGCGATCGAGGTTTACAGGATCGAAGACTAGCATTCGGAGGTGACGTATATGACTCGCGTACTCATGAAGGGAACGGAAGCAATTGCGGAAGCGGCGATTCAGGCGGGATGCAAGTATTTCTTCGGCTACCCGATAACGCCCCAGAACGAAATCCCCGAGTATATGTCCGCGCATCTGCCTGAGATCGGCGGGCAGTTCGTCCAGGCGGAGAGCGAAGTCGCCGCGATCAATATGGTTCTTGGCGGCGGAGCGACCGGTTTCCGGGTTATGACAACCTCTTCGAGCCCCGGCATCTCCCTGATGTCCGAGGGAATTACCTACATCGCAGGCTCCGAAATTCCTGCGGTCGTCGTGAACGTCATGCGCGGCGGTCCCGGTCTCGGAAGCATCCTTCCCTCGCAGGCGGATTACCTGCAGGCGACCAAGGGCGGCGGCAACGGCGACTACAATACGATCGTCCTCGCTCCCAGCACATTGCAGGAAGCCGTCGACCTGACCCAGCTCGCGTTCGATCTCTCACAGAAATACCGAACGCTTACGATGGTTCTTGCGGACGGCTTTATGGGCCAGATGATGGAGGCAGTCGAAATTCACCCGCATCACCCGGAGGGACTTCCGGACATCACGTCGTGGGGGCTCGGATTCATGCCGGAGCGCGGCGGGAAACGAAGCCACCTGAAGAGCCTGTACCTCTCTCCCGAGGAACTGGAAGAGCATAACAAGAATCTCCAGAAGAAATACGCCGTTATCAGGGAAAACGAACGTCGTTGCGAGACTGTCATGGTCGAAGACGCGGATATGATCATTTCTGCGTACGGAACGACAGCCCGAATCGCCAGATCGGCGATGACGAACCTCAGAAGCAGAGGGTACAAGGTCGGCATGATCCGGCCGATTACTGTGTGGCCGTTCCCGTACAGCGCTTTCGATGCGATCCCCAAGACGCTCAAGGGGATTCTGGTCGTCGAAATGAACTGCGGACAGATGATCGACGACGTGAAGATTGCGACGAAATGCGCGTATCCGGTCTCTTTTTACGGTCGTTCCGGCGGCATGTCTCCCTCGGTGAAGGAAATCGAGGACGCATGCCTCAAGATCATCGGCTAGGGAAGGGGTGTCTGTCATGAAGGAAGTCAAGGTCTACGAACGACCGAAGTCATGGATGCCTGACGTCTTCTCGCATTACTGTCCCGGCTGCGGTCACGGAATCGCCCATCGTCTCGTGTGCGAAGTGATTGACGAACTCGGGATTCAGGAAAAGACGATCGGCGTGGCGCCCGTCGGGTGCGCGGCGTTGATGTATAACTACATGGATATCGATTTTTGCGAAGCGGCTCACGGCCGGGCTCCTGCGACCGCGACCGGACTCAAGAGAGTTCGCCCCGACAGGGTCGTCTTTACGTATCAGGGCGATGGAGACCTCGCGTCCATCGGTATGGCCGAGATCGTGCATGCGGCGAACAGAAACGAGAATATCACCGTCGTTTTCATCAACAACGCCATTTACGGCATGACGGGCGGGCAGATGGCCCCGACGACCCTGATCGGCCAGAAGGCGACGACCTGTCCGTTGGGTCGCGATGCGAAAGTCAACGGATACCCGCTTCGCGTGTGCGAGCTTCTGAGTTCGCTCGCAGCGCCCGGGTTTATCAGCCGTGTCACCGTCGCACAGCCGAAGTATATTATCAAAGCGAAGCAGGCGATCAAGAAAGCGTTCCAGAACCAGATCGACGGAAAGGGATTCTCGCTCGTCGAGGTTCTTTCTTCCTGTCCGACGAACTGGGGCCTTCGGCCCGTCGAGGCTTTCGATTGGACTCTTTCGTCGATGATGCCCTATTACCCGCTGGGTGTCTTCAAGGATTTCGAGTAGGAGGCGGCGAGAATGGCTCCTTTTTACAGAACACTTCTTGCGGCGGGGTTCGGCGGGCAGGGCGTCATGGTCCTCGGACAACTCATAGCGTATACCGGAATAGCACAGGGACTTCATGTGACGTGGATCCCGTCGTACGGTCCGGAAATGCGCGGCGGCACCGCGAACTGCGGTGTCGTCCTGAGCGAAGACGAAATTGCATCGCCGGTGGTTTCCGAAGCGGACGCCGTCGTGATCATGAACCAGCCGTCGCTCGCCAAATTCGAGAATGCTGCGAAAAAGGGCGGAGTCCTGATATATAACAGCGATCTCGTGAAGTACGAGCATCCGAGAACCGATGTGACCGTGATTGCGGTTCCAATGAACTCTTTGGCGGAAAAGCTCGGAAGCGACAAGGTCGCAAATATCGTCGGCCTCGGCGCCCTGGTTGAAGCGACCGATCTCGTCAAGGAAGACGCCTGCATCGAAACGATCAAGGAAAAGCTCGGAACGAAGAAACCGAAGTTCCTTCCCATGAACCTTGAAGCTTTTTCTCAGGGAAAGGCTGTCGTTCAGGGACAGAAGAAAGGGTAGACGTAATGCCTGGAAGAGAAGCGCTTCTCAGCAAAAATCCGGTGTATCACGGCAAGATTCTGAATCTGCGGGTTGATTCCGTACGTCTGCCTTCAGGGAAACGTACGATCCGCGAGGTTGTCGAACATCGTCCGGCCGTATGCATCATACCGATGATAAACGACGAGGAAGTGCTTCTCATCCGCCAATACAGGTACGCGGTCGGGGAAGACATTCTGGAGATCCCCGCCGGTCTGGTCGAAGATGACGAGACGTTCGCCGATGCGGCGCAAAGGGAACTCCAGGAGGAAATCGGGTATCGCGGCGCGATATCGGAAATCGCGCGACTTTTCTCCTCTCCGGGTTTCAGCGAAGAACTGCTCGTGTTCTTCGTTGCGCGCGATCTCATTCCGTCCAGGCTCGAACCGGACGACGACGAATTCATCGAAACGGTTCGCGTCCCTGTAGTACGTATTCCGGAAATGCTCCGGAACGGAGAGATAAAGGACGGAAAGACGTTTTCCGCCTTGTGTTGGCTCCTCAATACACGCTAGGAGGGGGCGGAAGCCCCCTTTTTTGTTGATCGGATATGGACGAACGAACCGCGCCCTTCAGGGCGCACCTCCTTTTCGAACGGGGTTTGAGCGAAAATACGGCGAAGGCCTATTGCGCTGATGTAGCCGCGTGGTTTTCCTTCTGCGAATCGCTTCGACGTCCCGCGATTCCTCCCGATGAAGATCTCCTCCTTCGTTTCCAGCGCTCGTTGTCCGAACAGGGGAAAGCTCCTTCGACGCAACAACGTGTCATTGCATCGATTCGAACATGGATGCATTTTCTCGTTCTCGAGGGGCAGATCGAAGGCGGTGCGCGACTTCCGTCACTGCCGCCGCTCGGCAGACACCTTCCGCATATTCTCGGAGAAGGCGAAGTAGTTCGCATCCTGGAGGCCTGCTCGGGCTCGAATTCCGCGGTTCTTGATCTCAGGGACCGCGCCCTGCTGGAGACCGCATACGGTTGTGGCCTCAGGGCGAGTGAGCTGTGTACGATTCGTCTTTCCGACATCGATTCCGAACGTCGTATTCTTCGGGTTCTCGGCAAGGGCGACAAGGAACGTTCGGTTCCGTTTACGGGAGAAATTCTTCATCGCATGAACGAATATCGCGACGGATCGCGTCCCGTTCTGGACGTCAAAAGACGCGCGGAGTTCTTCCTGTCCCGCTCCGGAAACGCGCTGCGTCGCGAGGATGTCTGGAGAATCATCCGGAAACGCGGCCGCAAGGCCGGCATCGCGTCCTCCAGGCTCTATCCCCACATTCTCCGCCATTCGCTCGCGACGCACCTTTTGCGACGCGGCATGGACCTGCGTACGCTCCAGGAGATGTTGGGGCACGCATCCATTGCGACCACCGAAAAGTATGTGCATTTTGACCTTGAACTTCGGGACATTTATGATACAACACATCCAAGAGCCTAGGAAATGAGGTGCTTTTCGATGGAGTCATACGGCAGAAAGATAGACGCCGCCGCCTTGTGGCTGAAGGAGAGAACGGATGTACGTCCCGAAGTCGGTCTGGTTCTGGGGTCGGGGCTTGGAGCGGTCGCCGGACAGATCCGGGACGCGGTTGTGATACCGTACACGGACATTCCCGCCTGGCCGCGCTCGACCGCGCCGGGACACATGGGGCGGCTTGTCTTCGGAACGATGGCGGGGAAACGCATCGTCTGCATGCAGGGACGTGTTCACGGATACGAAGGGTATTCGCCGAAGGAAGTGACGTTCCCCGTTCAGGTTCTGAAAAGCATCGGGGTGAAGATCCTTTTCCTGACAAACGCTTCGGGGAGCGTCAATACGGCGTTTCTTCCCGGTGAAATCGTCTGTGTCTCGGATCATATCAACTTTACGGGTTCAAACCCGCTTATCGGGAAAGAATCGGTCAACGGCGCGAAGAGATTTCCCGACATGACGCACGCGTATGACCCAGCCCTGATGGATCTTGCGGAACGCTGCGCGCTGGCGGAGGGCTTTCATCTGAAACGCGGCGTGTATATCGGCTTTTCGGGACCATCGTACGAGACCCCCGCCGAGATTCGTATGGCGCGTGTTTTCGGCGCGGATCTTGTCGGAATGTCCACAGTGTCGGAGGCAATCGTCGCGAATTCCGTCGGAATGCGTATTTGCGCGCTCTCCTGTGTTGCGAACTTCGCCGCCGGCATTACCGGCGATGCGCTGACGGAGGAGGAGGTTCTCGATTCGATGAAGCAGGTCTCTTCGAAGCTTGGATCTCTTCTACGCTCCATTCTTGAGGCGCTCTGAACGATGTCGTTCGATATATTGAGATTTCTCGAAACGAAAAGAGACGGAGAGGAACACGACCCCGAGTCGATCCGGTCTTTCATCGCTGCAATAACGGAGGGAACCGTTCCGGACTATCAGGTGGGAGCCTGGCTCATGGCTGCGTTTATTCGCGGGATGACCGCATCGGAACTCAGGGAACTGACGATTTCGCTTGCCGATTCGGGACACCGCGTGCGCCTCGCCGACGAATGGCGCACCGCAGACAAGCATAGTACGGGGGGAGTCGGCGACAAGACGTCGCTTGTCGTCGTTCCCCTCGCCGCGTCGCTTGGGGTGCGTGTGGCGAAAATGTCCGGAAGGGGTCTCGGATTCACCGGAGGGACGCTCGACAAACTTGAAGCCATTCCCGGTTTTCGGACGCATATCTCTCTTGATCGATTCGTTTCGCAGGTCGGGAAGATCGGGTGCGCCATTAACGGACACACCACTGAGCTTGCACCTGCGGAAGGAGTTCTCTATTCGATGCGCGATGTCACGGCGACGGTCCCGTCCCTTCCTTTGATAGCCAGCAGCATCGTCAGCAAGAAGTTGGCCGGAGGCGCGTCGAGCTTCGTGTTCGATGTGAAGACGGGGAACGGAGCCCTCATGGAGACTCTGGAATCCGCGCGCGAGCTTGCCGTCGCGCTCGTCGAGCTTTCAAAGTCTGTGGGGATGGAGGCGGTCGCCTTGCTGACGTGTATGGACCAGCCGCTTGGGCGCACTGTCGGGAACGCGCTCGAAGTGATCGAAGCGATCGAAACGCTCGAGAACAAAGGGCCTTCGGATACGACCGCGCTCTGTGTCGAAATAGCCGGAGAAATGGCGTTGGTTTCCGGACTGGCGTCGACGCGCCTCGAAGGAATCGCGCGCGCGCGCCGTGCTCTTGAATCGGGAGCGGCGCATGCCCTCTTTCTCCGGATGGTTGAAGAACAGGGCGGCGATGTCGCAACGTGCGCCCAATCCGGCGCAGGGATCCGCGTTGCTCCGAATGTTCACGTTCTGCGCGCCGGAAAGCCGGGCGTCGTCTCTTCTTTTCGCACAAGAGCCATAGGAGAGGGCGTCAAACGGCTTGGCGGCGGACGAATGCACCTCGACGACGTTCTGGATCTCTCGGTCGGCGTCGTCCTTCATAAGAAGATCGGCGACGCGGTCGCTTCCGGAGAAGAGCTTCTCGATATACGCTATTCGGAAACGCGGCAGCTCGAATCGGCGCTTCCGTATCTCGAATCCTGCGTTGAAATCGGGAAAAAGGGAGCGCCCCGTCCCGTCGTAATCGGACGCGTGCCGGATCGCTCGTGATGGGACACACGTTCAAAAGAATTTTATTGTTCCTGTTTCTTTTGCCATTTTGTTGTTGTCCCCCTGCTTTCGGGGCTGCGGGTGCGCATATCTTTTATCCGGGGACGGTTTCACTGGGACAACCCTTTATGATTGAGATTGTCTCCGATGAAGAACCGCGCGGCGCCATAGCGACATGGTTCGGAAAGTCCGCGCCGATGCAGTTCTCGCGGTCCGGGAACGGCTATTTCGCAAGGCTGCTTCTTGGATCCTATATGAAGACGATCAAGCCCGGAACGTACCCGCTGGATGTAAAGATGGCGCGCTCGGACGGGATCGTCAGGAAACGCGTGTTGATTACGATCGCGCCGAAAAAATACGAGGAAGACCGGCTTTCGTTGCCTGAATCCATGGTGACGCCGCCCACGAAAATGCAGAAGCGAATTCTTCAGGAACAGAGGATGATGAAACGCATTCGCGAGACGGTTTCGCCGTTCGGGTTCTGGAGCCTTCCGATCCGGCGTCCCGTTTCCGGCGCTGTGAGCAGCACCTACGGACGAAGAAGAATTCTTAACGGCATCCCTAAAAGTCCGCATGCGGGAATCGATTTTCGCGCAGCCATGGGAACGCCCGTCATCGCGGCGCTTGCGGGGCGTGTGGTTGCGACCAAAGATCTGTACTACTCCGGGCTGACGGTCTGCGTGGATTCGGGGCAAGGCATTCTGAGCTATTATTTTCACCTGTCCGAATGCAACGTTCGCGAAGGGCAGCTTGTCGAGCAGGGAAGCGTTCTTGCGAAATCCGGGATGAGCGGACGCTCGACCGGGCCGCATCTTCACTTCGGTCTCTCGCTTCTCGGGCACTACGTCGATGCTGAATCGCTCTTTGACGCGAGCCCATCTGAAATGCTGAAAAACACGAAAATGGTCTCGATTGATGAATGACCGGAAGAGAGGATGCCTGATGCAGGAAATTGCGGAGTATTCGTATTTGTCCGGAATCGTTTTTTGTTTTTTGATGCATGACGAAAACGTCCTGTTGATCCGTCGCGAAAAGGAACCGTACAAGGACTCGATCACAGTTCCCGGGGGAAAAAAGGAAAGGGGAGAGACGTTTATTGATGCGTGCGTCCGCGAAATGGAAGAAGAGACGGGGCTGATTGTAACCGATCCGCAGGTTCGCGGAATAGCACATATCGTTCAGGAAGGGACCGCGAAAGAAGTCGTTTCCGTATATTTCTCGGCTCGTTCATATCGCGGAACGCTCCGTGAAAGCGACGAAGGTTCTCTGGTTTGGGCTCCGATACCCGCTTGTTTCGGTATGCCCGGGATCAACCCGTTTTTCCTGAGGATAGGTCCCCGAATAGTTTCATCGAATGACTCGTTTTTCGCTTCGATTCTCGTCAACGAACGCGGCGATATCGTCCGGGATGCGTTCGTTCCTTCCGACGGCTTTCGTATCGGGGCTCGTCCGTAAGGGGCGCATCATGAAAAGAATCTCCGCAGCGTTTCTCCTGTTCGTCGTGCTCGCAGTCTTCTCGGGAAGCCCCGTCTTCTGTCAAGAAACGCAGGCATCTCCGGAAAATACTCTGGCTGCGCTCAACTCGTGCATCGTAGCGGTAGCGGAAATAGTGTCATACAACGATCGCCTCCTTCTTGAGAGAGAATACCGGGACATTATCACGAATCTCGATTTTTCGGCTCTCCAGGCGGATGAAGAGCTTATCTCGCTCTTTCAGGCGCTGATGGACGGAATAACGGAAAGTCTGCTTCGCGAAGACGCAAAGGCGCAGGCGCTTCGTTTCTACACGAAGAGAACCGAAAGGACGATCCTTCAATCCCTCACGAAAACCGCCGCCGGAGGACTCGACGGGAGCATAGCCATTCTTGACGGAGTGCTGAACGCGACATCGGCCTATTTCGATCACAAGAACACTATCGAGGAATACCGAAAGGAATATTCGGATAAACTCTATGAACTCGACAAGGATCGCATCCAGAAACTGAACGACCTTCAGAAAAAGCTCTTCAGTTCTTCGTGGAAGCTTGTTCAGAAATATTCGCTTCCCGATCGGTATCGCCTCACGATGGAAGACATCGAAGAGTTTATCGAAGCGGTAAAGGACACGAATATGGAGCGCCGATACCGCAGGCTTGCCCGTCTTTCCGACAAGTTCGCCGAATATCCGCCTTTCTGGTACTTCCTTGGTCATACAGCGCTTCGATGCGGGAAGAACGATGACGCGCAGCGGGCTTTCCGCTCATACGAGGAGCACAAAAGGCCGATTTTTCGAAAAGACCCGTTTCATGCGTCGGTTGCAATGAACACCGTCCGAATGAGAGACGGATCGGATACTACTGAGACGCGAAGGCTTCTGGATATTGTCCTCAGGAACTCACGAACTGCGGAATGGCAGAATTTCCTGTTTGCCGGAGTTTCTTACTTTCGGATCGGAGACACAAAAACAGCGCTGGAGTGTCTTCAGAGAAATATCGACAACGGACTGGAAGTCGAATTGAACGAGCGACTGAAGAAGAATATCGAATCGGGAACGACGATCGCGTCCGGAGCCGCGGATGCGCTTGAAGAAGCCCTCGACAAAGCAGTCGGCCTGGATACGCTCAAGAATCAGGATCTTCTGGAACGCTTCGGGCGACTGAAAGACGGGAAACTGCTCGGAAAGGTATCGAAGGATTTCCTATCAATACGTTTCGATGTCTACCATCGGAAGGGGAGAAAGGATCTCCTCGCCATACAGATTCCCCAGAAGTGGCTCATCGGGACCATCGGACTCGAGCGCGAGAATGATTTCGTTCCGCGCGAAGCCGATTTTTCCGTGGAGATTTTCCTGGGGGAAAAGAGCGTCTGGACGGTTTCCGGCGGCGAGGCGGCATTCTCCGAAAAGCAGACGAAGACCAAAAAAAACGCGAGCATGTATTTTGACGCGAAAAGCAAGAGCTTTATCATATACAAAGAAAAGGAACTCCCGGCGTCCGAAATGGCGGAGGTTCGGATTTCCCATCCGGTGTACTCGACCGTTCTCGCTTTTCGAGGAGAAGAGGAAGATCTGAAGACCGTGCCGAATGTCTCGTCGGTTGGCGAGGGGGTCAAGGAGTACGGGAAAAAGATTCTGGATTACGGCGTACCGCTTGTCGGACAATACAAACTCATCCGCGACACGATTCATGACGTTTCTTCTCTTGTGACCGGGGTGACGCATTATCGGGCGGAATCGATTCTGTTCAAAGATCATCGATACGTTGTTTCCGGGGATCTTCTTCTTGATGCGGCGGAAATTCGGGTTGAATCGATTTCCGCGGACAAGAAATCGAACAACAAAACCAGTCACCCGTGAGTGTTCGGAACTGTCGCGCTCCCATTCTTGCGTTCTTTCCTTTGAATGTACGGATGCAACATTCGTAGAAAAACAGAAAAGCTGTGTATCAGCCATACGGGAACTCGGATGATCAAGGCAATATTTCGGACTATTGTGTCATAGCGTTTCGGTCCTTGCGCAAACGTGTTTCGCGAAGCT
>CAYVKE010000063.1:0-17139 GCA_964451935.1 uncultured Synergistaceae bacterium
CGCAGGGAGAGTTTCTTCTCGCGCACGGCCGTGTACAGGAGCGGCAGGCGGGTCCCAAGTCCCGGAAATCCCGCGGGCGGGACGAAGATATTTCCCTCTCCCTTCATTTTTTCTTCTTTCGTGTACGGCGCGTGGTCGCTTCCGACAATGTCGATGCTGCCGTCGAGAACGTACGTCCACATCGTACTCCGTTCCTCTTCGCTCCGCACGGGAGGGTTGCACTTCGCGAACGCCCCGAAACGGTCGAGCGCATCCACGTTGAGGAAAAGATACGACGGACACGTCTCGGCGATGACCCGGACGCCCCGAGCACGGGCCTCGTTCACGAGTTCGACCGCGCGAGGCGTGGAGATATGGCAGATTTCCACGGTCGCTCCGGTTTCCTCCGCGAAGAGGAGGACCTTCGCGGTCGTCTCGATCTCGCAGACCGGGGGACGGGAACGCTCGTGATCCTTCGGCGACGTCCGGCCCGCCGCGGTCATGTTCCGGATATTTCGTTGGATCATCGCGTTGTTTTCCGCGTGAAACGCGCCGATGATTCCGGATTCGGCGATCTTTTTCATGACTTCGTACAGATCCGGCGTGTCCGGCGCCGTCAGTCCGATGAATTCCGCCTCGCGTCCCTTCGGCGCCTCGTGAAGGAACGTCTTGAATGCGACGATGCCGGATTGCGCGCACGGGACGATCGAGTCGATCTGATCCATCCCGGCCGCCCCGAAGAATGCGACGTCCACGACGGCTTCCGACGCGGCAAGACGCATGCGGGATTCGACGATTTCCTTCGAATAGGGGGGCGGCGAGGAGATAGGCATCTCCATGATCGTCGTCACGCCGCCCGCTGCGGCGTCGCATGTCCCGGAAAAAAACGTCTCCCTTTCGTCATGTCCCGGCGCCCTGATATGCACGTGAGGGTCGACCGTACCGGGCAGAACGATTTTTCCTTCTGCGTCGACGACGTCGCGCCCGTCGAGGTCGCCGAGCGATATGGCGGCAATGACGCCGTCCCGAATTCCCAGATCGCACGTAACGGGAGTCTCTTCGCCAAGGCAGACGGCTCCCCTTCGAATTACGAGATCGAACATTCGCATCCTCCTTCTCTCGGCCGGGAGAAGGTCGTTCCGGCCGCATCCGCGCCAAGCATATCAAATGTACAGACACAGGAACACCCCTTACCGGCCGATCGGCATTCTACCGGGGAACGGAGTCTCCAAGCAGAAGCTGAAGCAATGCCATGCGGACGGCGACTCCGCATGCGACCTGTTCGAGAATGAGCGACCGCTCCGAGTCCGCGACGTCGCCGGAAAGCTCGACGCCCCTGTTGATCGGGCCCGGGTGCATCACGAGCGCGTTCGCTCCTGTCCGATTCAACCGTTCGAGGGTGATTCCCCAGAGCCGATGATACTCCTCGAAGGAGGGAATTTCGGCTTCGCACATGCGTTCTTTCTGAACCCGCAACAGGGAGAGGACATCCATCCCGGGGAGCGTTTCGTCGAGATCGTGGAACACGCCTTCGACCTTCCAATCGTCCTTGAACGAGTCGGGCAGGAACGCCGACGGTCCGGCGAGAAACACACGCGCGCCGAGCTTTCGGAGCACGCACGCCTGTGACGAAGCGACGCGACTGTGCAGAATATCGCCGATGATCGCAACCTTGAGCCCTTCGAGCGATCCGACCCGCTCCCTGAGGGACAGGGCGTCGAGAAGCGCCTGCGTCGGATGGGCGTACGTTCCGTCCCCGCCGCTGATCACCGATCCGTCGACATATTCCGTTGCCCTCTTCGCGCTCCCGTTCATCGGATGCCGGATCACGATCACATCGACATTCATGGCGTTTATGGTCATGAGCGTGTCTTCGAAGGATTCTCCCTTCGACAGACTGCTCGCGGGAGCGTTGAAATCGACCGTTGTCATCCCCAGGCGTTTTTCCGCGAGTTCAAACGAGATTCGGGTTCGCGTGCTGTTTTCGAAGAACAAATTCACTGCGGTGAAGCCCTTCAGCGTGCCATAATACGGAGCCGGCTTCGCCTTCCGCGACTCGCGCCGGTAGAAGGCGGCGACATCGAGAACCGTGAGAATTTCCTCGCGGGACATGCTTTCGATCGTAATCACGTGCTTCCTGCTCCAGGTCATATGCACTCACATGCTCCTTCGTCCGTTCCATACGCTTCCCGCAAAACGGAAGCGACCACCGTCCCCGGCAAAAAGACGGGACAGGCGACAATGTCCGCCACACGCCGCCGCATCGCGACGGTGAACCCCAGACAGTCCAGAACGACCGCATCCGTCCGTCCGCGCAGCGATTCGGCTGCACGGTCAAGAAAAACGGGATCCCCATATGGGGATCCCGTTGTGACCAGAAGCTCTCGTCCTTCCTTCTCCCACTCCCTCTTCTTGAGGGCCTCCTGTTCCCTGATCGGAACGATGACCCCAAGGCGCCCGGCGGAGAGAAAGGCGTCCACCACGCCGCGCACGAGTTCCATCGGATGAAGGAGCCTGATTCCGGGGACCGCCGCCGCATAATACTCCCCCTGGCACAAAATCAGCGCCGACGAAAAACCGGAGCCTTTGAGCGTACAGAGGGTTTGTTGCAACATCGCAACGATGTCTCTTTTCACCATCTTTATTGATCGCCCGTCGCGAAGGCGGGTCACATACACGTTGTCTCCATCCGGATTGAGCGCGGCCTCGCCGAGACGCGCCAGATCCGCTTCCGTAGCGTCGTCAAGCAATCCGTATTCCTCCAGCGACGCGCCCCTGAGAATCTCCCGCATCGGGGCGGTGATCTCCGTCCTTGGAGACTGTCCGATGGTGATGGCGGCGATCCGCATCGTTTTCATCCGCGTTCCGGCGATCCCGTACCGACCGTTACTTCCGCTCTTCCCACGCGGGCGCGGGATAGACGACGTCGTTCTGCTTCGATTCCTCGGGATACACCGTGACGAACTTGCCCTTTTGGATCTGGATCGCCGGATGGATCGTCTTGATGTTCTGTCCCTTTTCGTCGAATTTGATTCCGGGCCATGTCGACAGTTGCAGGTCCATGCCCCTGAGCGCCTCCCGAACCTTGTCCGTCTCGATGGACCCTGCCTTTTCCACGGCAAGCTGGAGCAGACTGCCCGCCGCGCTCGCGCTCGCCGCGTGATAGCCGGGTTTGTACGTCTCGCCGAACATCGCGCGGCAGGCCTTGACGTAGTCCTCGGTGGTTCCGAAGACAGGATCCTTCAGTTTCATTGTGGGAATCCACCACTCACCCTCGATCGCATACTCCGCGTCGGCTCCGAGTTCCTTGATGAACCCCTCGACCATGACGCCGACCGAAATCGCGTACATCTTGGGATTGAGCTTGAGTTCCTTGCTCTGGCGCATCAGCATGAGCGCATCAGCCGTATATCCGGACATTCCTAGGATATCCGCGTTCACCGCCTTGACTTTCGTCAGGAGGCTTGAGATGTCAGTCGCGCCGGCGGGGTACTTTTCAAAGAGAACGACCTTGATGCCGGCCTTTTCGAGAGACGCCCTAAATCCTTCGGCGCAACTCAGCGGGAAGAGATCGTTGGCCGAAATGATCGCCGCGGTCTGCGGTTTCGGCGTGACCTTTTTCGCGACTTCGGCGATCGGATCCATCAGATATATTGCATTAGGAAGAATTGAAAACACATTTTTATAACCACGATCGTATATTTTAGGAGCATTTGCTTCTGGAGCTATTGTAATAATATTATACTTTTCTCCGATTGCACTTGTCGCAAATGTAATTGCGCTCGAATAGGGTCCCATCAGGAACTGAACCTTATCCTCGGTGATGAGCTTTTCGGTCAGTTTGGCGCCGCGCACCGGATCGCTCTCGTCATCGAGATAGATCATCTGCACCTTGTACTTCTTGTCTCCGGCCTTAATGCCGCCGTTCTCGTTGACCAGTTTCTCCCACACCTGGTACCCCATCTTGACCTGCGTACCCTCGTAGGCGAGTTTCCCGGTCATCGAGACCGCGACGCCGATTTTCACGACATCCTCCGCAAAAACCGCACCCGCCGCAGCAAACAGACACACGCACAAAACCGCTGCCGTCCAGATCTTCTTCAACGCTCTCTCCTCCTTCGCATTTGTATTTCCACCTCTTGCCGGCTCATTGCTTCAGTGTCCCCTCTACGCACCATCGTCCGCACGCTACACGATCCCCAGGTACGCGGCCTTGACGTGGCCGTTGCACCCGAGGTTTTCGCTCGTATCTTCCAAAGTGACCCGTCCCGATTCGACCACGTATCCGCGGTCCGAAAGATCGAGCGCGACCTGAACATCCTGCTCCACAAGGAGAATGCTGATGCCCCGTTCTTCGCGCAGCGCGGAAAGGATGCGGATCAGATCGTCAACGATAACCGGCGCAAGCCCAAGGGACAATTCGTCGATGACGAGCAGTTTCGGCCGGGCCATCAGGGCGCGGCCGATCGCGCACATCTGTTGCTCTCCGCCGGACAGGTTTCCCGCAAGGCGATCCTTGTGCCGGAAGACCGTTTCAAAGATCGAATACACATAGTCCAGGTCCTCGCGGACCGAAGCGTCCGACGGGCGCTGGTACGCCCCCATAAGCAGATTGTCCTCGACCGTCAGGCCGTAGAAGAGATGCCGTCCCTCCGGAGCGAATCCCACGCCCATTGCGACCCGCTTCGGGCCGGGGAGCCGCGTGATGTCCGCCCCCCCGAACGAAATGTTTCCGGACCACGCCGGAACCATCCCGAGAACCGTATTGAGCAGCGTGCTCTTTCCCGCTCCGTTGGCGCCGACGACGCAGACGATTTCCCCCGGGAAGACATCGAGACTCACATCCCAGAGAATCTGTATGGCGCCGTATCCGGCGGTCAGATTCCGGACGCTCAGAAGCGCCTCTCCCGTCATATTTCGCATTTTCCGGCGTACCTCTTTCCCAGGTACGCTTCCACGACCCGCTGATCGTTGACTACCTCTTTCGGAGTTCCTTCGCTGATCTTTTCACCGTGATGCAACACGATGATCCGGTCCGACATATCCATGACCGCTTTCATGATGTGCTCGATATAGACGATCGTGAGGTTCTTTTCCGTCCGAAGGCGTTTGACCAGTTCCCCCGCTTCGCTCACCTCGACCGGATTCAGTCCGGCCATGACTTCGTCAAGGAAGACGACATCCGGCTCCATGGCGAGCACCCGCGCAAACTCCATGCGTTTCAGGTCGGGAAGCGTGATGGCCCCCACCGGAAAGTCCTTTTTCTTTTCGAGCCCGACCTGCGACAGGATCTCCTCCGTTCGGGCGGCCGCACTTGCGACATCTCGCTTGCGCCCGTCCCGGCCGAAGAGGGCTCCGACAAGGACATTCTCCGCGACGGTCATTCCCTGAAGCGGCTTCACGACCTGGAAGGTCCGGGCAAGTCCCTTCCGGGCGATCTCGAAGGGCTTCAGTCCCGATATGTCTTCCCCTCTGAGAAAGACGCGTCCCGACGTCTTGGGAAGCGCTCCGGTCACAAGGTTCGTGATCGTGGTCTTTCCGGCGCCGTTCGGTCCGATCAGGCCGACGATCTCGCCCCTGCGGACGTCGAAGCTGACATCGTTCGTCGCCCGGAGAGCCCCGAAGTCCTTGATGAGGGAGTCGACCCGGAGCATGACTGAGTCCGCGCTCATCTGGCTCCCTCCTCTGTCTGTCCCGTTATCCGCTTGCGCCGTAGTTCCGAGAAACGTCCGACGAAGCCGTTCGGAATCAACGCGACGATAATGATCGTCGCGACGCCGAGAACGGCGAGATGGTAGTGACCGAAGCTGCTCCACGCCACCTCGGAGACGAACTGAAAGATGACGGCCCCGACCATCGGTCCGAGGACCGTCCCGAGGCCGCCGACGAGCAGGATGACGATCGCGTTCACCGCGATCATGACGTTGAACATTTCGTCGGGAGAGATGAACGACATCCAGTAGGCGTAGAACGACCCCGCGAGACTCGTCAGAACGGCGCTGATGCTCCAGTTGAGGACCTTGTACAGCGTCGTGTTGATGCCCATGGAGTTCGCCGCATCCTCGTTCGCGCGGATCGCGCGGATTCCGAACCCGAAACGGCTCCGCAGGATGAGATGGGTAACGGTGTTGGCGACGACAAGCAGGCCGAGCATCGCCAGGTAGAAGAAAACGGAGGCCTGCGCCGGGGACGCGTTCAGGATCGGCAGCGTCGTTCCCATCGCGCCGCCCGTGAACTCCACATTCTGGACAACGGACATGAGCGCTCCGGAAACACCGATTGTCGCCACCGCAAAATAGTGCCCGCGGAGCCGAAGGACCGGCAGGCCGATGAGCACGCTGATCGCGACGCTCACGCACGCCGCGACGGGAAGCGTCAGAAAAAACGGAATTCCGGCCCCCATCGCAACCGCCGTGCTGTACCCGCCGACTGCGAAGAACATCGCGTTTCCGAACGGGACGTAGCCCATGAACCCCGACATGAGATTGATGCCCTGCGCGATCACGCCGTACATGAACATGACCGTCAGGACGCGCGCCCAGTATCCCGAGAGAAAGAACGGCAGCGCACCCAAAGCCGCGAGCGCCAGAAGAAGAAAGGGAAGGTGTTTTTTCGTCATCGTCGTCACGCTCCCTGGCTAGGCGAAGAACTTCTTGCCGAGCAGGCCGTACGGCCGCCAGAGAAGGACGGCCACCATGATGACCATTCCCAGCGACTCCTGCCATTCGGCTCCGAAAAAGGACACTCCGGCCGTCTCCGCGATGCCGAGCAGAATTCCGCCGGCCGCGGCGCCCCAGATATTCCCGAGGCCGCCGAGGATCGCGACGATGAAGACTTTCCCGACAACCGCCCCGACCAGATGGGGAGAGAAGCTGTAGATGCTAGCCCAGAGCGCTCCGGCGCCGCCCGCGAGGGCCGAACCGAGCGCGAAGTTCACGAGGTACATGCGCTGGATGTCGATTCCAACGGCCTGCGCGCCGATACGATCGAGCGCGACGGCCTGGATTCCCTTCCCCGTCTTGGTCTTCCTCATAAAAAGATACAGCAGGTACACCGTGATCATCGCGACCACGAACGCCAGCAACCGGACAAGCGGAATGTGCGCTCCGAAGAAGTCGAAGCTCGCGCCGCCGTATGCGACCCGGATCGTACGATAATCCGCCGACCACAGGACAAGCATGAAGTTCTCGAGGATCAGCCGTATCGCAAAGGTGAGAATGAGCGTAAAAACCATGCCGCCCTTGCTCAGCGGTTGAAGGATGCCCCTGTAGATCGCGGCGCCGAGGACGAAGAGCGCCGCTCCGGAAAGGGGAATTCCCAGAAAGGGATCGATATGGAAGGCATTGAAGAGGACCATGGAAAGGTACGAACCAAGAATGACCATGGCCCCATAGGCCAGGTTGATAATGCCGCTTATGCCCCATTGCAGGGAAAATCCCGCCCCCATAAGCGCGTATACCCCCCCGAGAAGCAAGGCGTTACAGACGAGCTGCAGTTCCACCAGGAGCCACCCCCTTTACCGAAAGTTTTCGAATTGCGTCAAACCGCCGCGGAAAGATCGCGAACAAATGACCGAATCCTGACGCCCGGCGATCAATACTTCAGCTGGCGGCTTCCCGGCTTGACCAGCGGGAGCCCCTGGCGGCACAGCGGACAGTCCGTCGGATCGAAAACGGGGAATGACACCTTGCAGAGCGATATCGGAGGTTCCTTGAGCACGAGACGTTTTCCGGCGCTCCGGTCCACGATGCACGCCGTGGCGAGCCATTCGGCGCCCTTCTCCTGCAAGAGCGTCCCGACTTCCAGAACGGAACCGCCCGTCGTAATGACGTCTTCGACCACGACCGCGCGCTTTCCCTCGAAGAAAGGGAAACGCCGCAGCTTCATGTGGTTGTCTTCCCGTTCGCAGAAGAGGAACGGAACGTCGAGATAGCGCGCGACTTCGTGCCCGATAATGACGCCGCCCATCGCAGGAGAGACGACGATATCCGGCTTGTATTGTTCGAGACGTTTTGCGATCTGTTCTCCGGTGTAGGCCGCGTTCCGGGGATACCGGAGCAGAAGCGCGCACTGAAAGTAAAACGGACTGTGCAGCCCCGACGTGAAGAGAAAGTGCCCTTCGAGAAGCGCGCCGCTTTCCCGAACAAGTTCCAGTGTTTTCTGCTCTACATCTTTTTCCGACATGCAAATCCCTCCCGTATGTCTCCAGCTATTCTTTCGATCATCTCAACCCTGTTCGCCGCCTTGAGGATCGGACGTCCGACGACAAGATAATCCGCTCCGGCGCATATCGTTTCCCGTGGAGTCCCCGTCCGGGACTGATCGTCTCCTCCGGTCTCGAACCGGACTCCCGGAACGATGGTTTTGATCTCCCGCCCCGCGGCCGCGCGGACAACAGCGAGATCCGACGGAGAACACACGATCCCGTGCATCCCGGCGTCGCGCGCGCAGGAGGCTCTTTGCGCGAGGGCCTCTCTCATGGAACACTTCGGGTGAACTTCGGACCATTCCGCCTCGTCAAGGCTCGTCAGAACGGTCACCCCGAGAAGCATCGTGTCCGCGCCGTGCGCATCGACAACCTCGCGGGCGGCCTGCATCATCGACCGGCCTCCCGAGCAGTGAAGCGTCAATGCCCACAGCCCCTCTTTCGAAAGCGCCTCGACGGCCATTCGGACCGTGTTCGGGATGTCGTGCAGCTTGAGGTCCAGAAAGACCCGATAGCCCCGGTTCATGATTTCCCGGACGAACGGCAGTCCACCCAGCGCATACAGCTGATGCCCGATCTTGATGAACGAGAGGGAGTCTCCCGCCTCGTCGAGGATGTCAAGAGCCGCCTCTGGCGTCGCCACATCGAGCGCAAGGATAAGCGGTGTCTGTTCTTTCATGGTTCCTCCTCCGGAGCGTTATCGGCGGACATCGGTCCGCGCCATTCCCGAAAGCGAGCCGACGTCATCGAGCCCATGCCGGTCGAGATAGTCCGTAATGCCGCGACACAGCGTTTCCGGCGCATCGAGCGAGCGGAAAATCGCAGCTCCGATTTCGACCGCCTGCGCTCCGGCCTGAAGCATGGCGATCGCGTCTTCCGGAACGGTGATTCCGCCGCAGCCGATGACCGGAATGCGGACGCATCCGGCGATATTCCAGACGAGGCGCAATGCGAGCGGGAAAACGGCCGGACCTGAAAGCCCGGCGAAGATTCTCTGAAAGACCGGCTGCGCGCGTTCGACGTCCATCGCCATTCCGAGCCACGTATTCGCGACCACCAGCGCGTCCGCGCCGGACGCTTCGACCGCCTTCGCGACTTCATGCGGATCCCGCATCTGGGGCGTCAGCTTCACCCAGAGGGGCCCCTTCCACGCACGTCGGGCGATGGACACCGCCTGCGACGCGCCATCGGGCGTCATCCCCCAGCTCATGCCTCCGCAGGAGACATTCGGGCACGAGATGTTGAGTTCGACTCCGGGGATTTCCTCTTTGTGATTCGAGAGCAGACCGAGCGTATGAACGACTTCTTCCTCGGTCTCCATCGCGACGTTGACGAGAAAGGGAATTCCGCTCTTCGAAATGAGCGGAAGATGCCTGTCCAGAAAGACGTCGACGCCGCAGTTCTGCAGGCCGATGCTGTTCAGGACGCCGCATGGCGTCTCCCACACGCGGTGTCCTTCATTCCCGGTTCGTGGGCTCGCCGTCACCGCCTTGGTGCAGATGCCGCCCACCCCCGGCAGGTTCTTCCGTTCCCACAGATCCGGTTCAAAGGACCAGACGCCGGAACAGATGATCACCGGAGTCGGAAAGGTCACGCCTCCGACCGTTCGCTCAAGCCTCGCTCCGGGGTTCATTCCCACTCCACCTCCTCCGCCCGAAAAACGGGACCATCGACGCAGACCCGTTTCATTCCGTCCCGCGTGGAAATGGCGCACCCCAGGCACCCGCCCATGCCGCAGGCCATCCGATGCTCCATGCTCACCCAGATGTCCCGTTTCCGGTCCGGATGCTTTCCGGCCAGCGCCGCAAGCATCCCCCGGGGCCCGCACGCCCAGACGTCCGTATCGTCCGGAAGCACGGCGGGAAGGCCGTCGAGCGCCGTCCCCGTCTCTCCGAAACTTCCGTCCTGGGAGAAGAGACGCAGCGCCGGGATTTCCTCGTGCATCGCCTTCGCGAAGGTCTTCCACGTCCCATCCGGCGCCCCGAGGATAACGTCTTCGACCAGTTCCGGCGGAGTCTTCCGGTATGCGGCCAGGATCGAGGCGAAACCGGTCGTTCCCGCGACGAGAATGCGCTTCCTGCGGGACTCCATTGGAAACCCCCGACCGATGGGCCCCCGGACCGAAAGCGTCGTTCCGTCGGGCAGGGACGCGAGTTCGGCCGTCAGTCGCCCGACGACGCGAAACAGAAGGCGGATGCGCCCCGGTTCGCTTTCCGCGATCGCGAGCGGCCGTCCCAGAAGCGGATCGAATCTGTCGGGGAAGCGGACCGTGACAAACTGACCGGGGATGACATCCGCTTCCGAGTCCCATGAGACCCAGAGGGAAAAGAGGCGTTCGTCGTATTTTGTACGAAAAAGGATGCTTCCGCGATGATCCCTGATATGGCCGTTACACATTCGAATCACTCCGATCCGAAATGATGACCCGATCCTGTCCGTCGATCTCCGTCACCTGGACATCCACGGACTCGTTCCGGGACGTGGGGATGCACTTTCCGATATAATCGGGCTGTATCGGCAGCTCCCGATGTCCGCGGTCGATGAGGATCACGAGCTGCACCATCTCCGGACGCCCGAGGTCCATGATCGCGTCGAGAGCCGCCCGCGCCGTCCTGCCGGTGTAGAGGACGTCGTCGACGAGGATGACACGCTTCCCCGTCAGATCGGCAGGGATCGACGTGCTGTGAAGCACCGGCTGATCCTACAACATGGCCGTGTCGTCCCGGTACAGCGTGACGTCGAGTTC
The DNA here is from genome assembly GCA_964451935.1 of uncultured Synergistaceae bacterium. Classification (GTDB taxonomy): domain Bacteria; phylum Synergistota; class Synergistia; order Synergistales; family Aminobacteriaceae; genus CALFXN01. Next base: position 10,932 of record CAYVKE010000063.1, read on the forward strand.
GCCCGTCGGAACGCGGACTTTCTCCGTCTGTCTGAAGATCTCCCTCAGCCGGTGCGCGAGCGTCACCCCGCGACGCTGCACGCCGAGGAGGACGACGTCCGTAAGCCCCTTGTTCCGCTCGACGATTTCGATCGCGATCCGGCGCAGGACTCGCTCCATATCGTCGGCTTCCATAATCAGCGCCTTTTCGTGAACCGTCACACGACATGCCCCCCGATTGAAAAAACGGCCAAGCCCCATGGGGGCGTGGCCGTATAGTGTGCGCGACGGAAACGAAGGAAAAGATCCGAACGAAGGTTACTCTTCAACTCCATCCTCTCCCTTCCCGAATTTCCCGGGCATGAGTGTAGCATGGGGCATGTTTTTGTGCAAGCGGTTGCACTCACTTCGCCGTAATCGATTCGACCCTTCCCGGATACGCGAGGAGTCCCTGTCTGAGGACATCCATCGCACGGACGAGATCCTCGTTTTTCAGGACGTACGCAAGCCGAACCTCGTCCTTGCCCAGTCCCGGCGTCGCGTAGAAACCTTCCGCGGGGGCCGCCATGACGGTCTCCCCGTTCACCTCGAACTCGCGGAGCATCCAGATGATGAACCGCTCCGCATCGTCAACGGGCAGTTTGACGACGGCGTAAAAGGCGCCCTTCGGTTCTTCACAGATGACGCCCGGCATGGATTTCAGGGCCCGGTAGAGCGTATCGCGACGCTTCTGATACTCCGTCCGGACGTCGTCCAGGTAGCTCTGCGGCGTTCCGTAGAGGGCGACGGCCCCTATCTGGTCCATGGTGGGCGCGCTCGTCCGTCCCTGACACAGCTTCAGGACCTGGCGGATGAACTCCGTGTTGCGGCTGATCACGCAGCCGACGCGGGCTCCGCATGCGCTGTAACGTTTCGAAATGGAATCCATGATGACGACGCGGTCTTCGATTCCCTTGAGAGAGGCGAAGCTGCGATATGGAATTCCGTCGTACACGAACTCCCGGTAGACTTCGTCGGCGATGATGAAGAAATCGTGCTTCTTCGCAAGATCCGCGACCATCGCCATTTCCTCCGCCGTGTAGATCGCACCGGTGGGGTTCCCGGGGTGACAGAGCACGATCGCCTTCGTCCGGGGAGAAATCTTCGATTCGAGGACCTGCCTCGAAGGAAGATGGAATCCTTCTTCGGCCTTCGTTGTGATCGGAACGATCACGGCGCTGACGGATTCGGCGAACGGGTTGTAGTTCGCATAGAACGGTTCCGGGATGAGAATCTCGTCTCCCGGATCGCAGAGGGCCGTAAACGCGAAGACGATCGCCTCGCTGGCCCCGTCCGTCACGAGGATATTCTCGCGTCCGAGTTCGACATCGTATTTTTTGTAATAGCCCCTGATCGCGTCGAGGAGTTCCGGAATCCCCTCCGACGGGGCATAGGCGAGAACATCGCTTTTGAAATCGGCGAGCGCCTCGAAAAACGAAGGCGGCGTCACGATATCGGGCTGGCCGATGTTGAGATGGAAGACCTTCCGTCCCTTCCGTTTCGCCTCTTCGGCGTACGGAATAAGACGACGGATGGGAGATGCCTGCATCTTCATGATGCGTCTGGAAAACTCCATAAAGGAAAAACCTCCTTACGGCGACGTCACGCGCCAACCGCCGCTCCGACGGCCGGCGCGTAAAAAAAGGACGGCAGTCCGCGTTGGGGACCGCCGCCCGACAGGTCTTCGGAGTCTATTCGAACTCCTTGAGCATCTTCGCGAAGTCGTCTTCCTTGCCCTTCAGGATATGGTACACGTGGTCATCCGTCGGGAATTTGCCGGTCTTCACATCCTGAACATATTCCTTGAACGCAGCGACCTCGATCTCCGCGACATTCGCATACTTCTTGACGAACTTCGGGGTAAAGGCCTGGAAGAGTCCCAGCATGTCGCCGCATATCAGGAGTTGTCCGTCGCACGGCAAGCCCGCTCCGATTGAGTAGACCGGGATCGTCAGCTTCTTGGCGATATATTCCGTCAGCTCCGGAGGAACCGCCTCCAGCAACAGCGCAAAGGCGCCGTTTTCCTGAATCGCTATCGCATCGCGGATCAATTCCCGCGCGCTGTCCGGATCGCGTCCCTGCGCCTTGAAGCCTCCGAGCTGGCCCGAACTCTGCGGCGTCAGCCCGATGTGCCCCATGACCAGGATTCCCGCGTCCGCAATGGCCTTTATTCTCGTGAGCACACGTCTGCCGCCTTCGAGCTTGACCGCGTCGCAATCGGATTCCTTCAGGAAGCGTCCCGCGTTGAAGACCGCGCTTTCATCCGAGATCTGATAGGACATGAAGGGCATGTCCCCGACGACGAAGGTGTTCGGCGCTCCGCGCCGGACCGCGTTGCAGTGACTGATGCAATCTTCCATCGTGACGGGGATCGTTCCCTGATACCCGAGAACGACCATGCCGAGCGAATCCCCAACGAGGATCATGTCCATCTCCGCTGCTTCCGCAAAGGTCGCCATCGGGTAGTCATACGCAGTGACCCACGCCACCTTGTTCCCGTTCTTTTTCATTTCCACAAAGTCCAACCGCGTCTTCTTCTTCGCCACGTTCGTCCCTCCCCTTTCGGGTTTGAATTTTGCACCGCCGGAATTCCGCTCGTCAGGACTTTCAAGTACACGATAGCACCTGTTTTTTAGGAACACAAGGAGCGAATGTTGTACTCTATGTCGGTCGGATGTATCATACTTTTATTGATTATACGCAATTCTCGCACAAATAACATGTCCCCCGAAAGGAGGCGGATACGCCGGATCATCATCGATCCGGAAGGCGTTTCACGATTCGCGTTGTGTTCGTTCGTCAGAGAGTCAAAAACTGTTCCCAGGAGGGTGATACCATGAAAAAAGCACTGTTCGCCGTTGTTGCGGTCCTGTTTCTGGTTCTTTCCCTCGGAAGCGCCTTCGCCGCCGACAAGATCGTCCTGCGGGTAGGGCATACGATCGCCCCGGATTCGCACTATCAAAAGGGGCTGGAACACTTCGCCTCCCTTTTGAAGGAGAAGTCGGGCGGACAGATAGAGATGCAGATCTTCCACTCCTCCCAGCTGGGGTCGGAACGGGATGTCATCGAGGGCGTTTCGATGGGGACGATAGAAATGACGCTGGTCTCCTCGGCCCCGCTTGCGAATTTCACGAGCAGCTTTCTCGTCTTCGATCTTCCGTTCATCATCGTGAATCGGGAAAAAGCCTACGCCTGGATGGACGGCCCGCAAGGCCGCAAGATCCTCGACACGCTGACCCCCAAGAACATCATCGGTCTCGGAATCTGGGAAAACGGGTTCCGAATGCTGACGAACTCGCAAAAGCCGGTCGTGGCTCCGGAGGACATGAAGGGGCTCAAGATCCGGCTCATGGAAAATCCCATTCACGTGGGAACCTTCAAGACGCTCGGCGCGTATCCGACGCCGATGCCGTTCGGAGAACTCTTCACCGCCCTGCAACAGAAGATCGTCGACGGGCAGGAAAACCCTCTCGTCATCATCTATACCTCCAAGTTCTTCGAAGTCCAGAAGCACCTTGCGCTGACCGGGCATTTCTACGCACCGGCGATTCTGCTGGTGAACCGGGACTTCTGGGAGAAGAAACTGTCCGACGATCAACGGAAGATATTCCAGGAGTGCGAACTCGCGTCGCGCAAATGGGAGCGGCAATACTGCATCGACATGGAAAAGACGCTCGTCAATGACCTGAAGGCGAAAGGAATGGAAGTGAGCGCGCCGGACAAGGCGAAGTGGGCGGAGGCCGTTCAGCCCGTCTACAAGGAATTCGAAGGGAAAATCGGCAAGGAGATCATTCAGGATCTGATCAACGCCCAGAAGTAGTCCCGTCTCCCGTATCTGCGGCGGGGCTTGCCCCGCCGCATTTTCCATACCCTTTCACGGATTGGAGGGAACGATGTGCGAAGAATCGTCGATCACTTCGAGGAATATGCATTGCTCTTTCTGTTCCCTGTCATGGTCATCGTCGTATTCACAGCAACGCTGGCCCGCTATTTCAACCTGTTTCCGATGTTCTGGGGAGAAGAGCTGGCGCGCTACATCATGGTGTTCATGGCTTATATAGGCGCCGGACTCGGCATGAAGACGGGGGCGCATATCGGCGTTTCCACCTTCACGGACCGTATCCGAAGCCCCAAAGGACGAATCGTCGCCGAAGCCTTCCGGCTTTCCGTCATCGTCGGTTTCTGCCTCATGATCATGTACTACTACGTCGGCATCATTTCGCGTCAGATTATGATGGAACAAACCACCCCGGCTCTGTACCTGCCGATGTGGCTCCCCTACCTCGCCGTTCCGCTCGGAATGTTCCTCGTCTGCGCGCGCGCTCTGGAGGCGTTCGCCATTTTTCTTCGCGCCCAGAAACCTCTGACGGGAGGCGAGTCCTGATGGCGATCGCCATGTTCGGCGTTCTTCTCGTTCTGCTGTTTCTGAACGTACCTGTTGCTATCAGCATCGGAGTGGCGGCCATCGTCGGCGTTTCCTTCGGCGGATTGCCGATCAATCCGGTCGTCGTCGCCCAGCGAATGTTCACCTCCGCGGACTCGTTCCCCTTCATGGCGATCCCGTTCTTCATGCTCGCCGGAGGACTTATGGAGCACGGAGGAATCTCCCGGAGGCTCGTCAATCTGGCGTCATCTCTCGTCGGCGGTTTTCGCGGCGGCCTCGGCCTCATCACGATACTCGCGTCCGCCTTCTTTGGAGCGATCAGCGGATCCAACCCGGCGACGGTCGCCGCAATCGGAGGAATCATGGTCCCGGAAATGATCCGGAAGGGGTACCCGCCCGCGTACGCGGCGGCGATCGCGGCGGCGGGCGGAACGCTCGGGGTTATCATTCCGCCGTCCATCCCCATGATCACGTTCGGCGTCGTGGCGGGCGTCTCCATCGGAGATCTCTTCCTGGCGGGATTCGGCCCCGGGATCCTCATCGCCCTTTCCCTCAGCATCGTTACTGTCTTTCAGAGCAGCCGCATGCAAATTCCGCTGGAGCCGAAACGCACTTTCAGGAACTTTCTGTCCGCTCTGAGAGAATCCATTCTTGCGATCATCATGCCGATCATCATCCTCGGCGGCATTTACGGGGGCGTTTTCACCCCGACCGAAGCGGGAGCCGTAGCCGTCATCTACAGCTTCATCGTCAGCGTCTTCGTCTACCGGGAACTCTCGTTCGACCTCCTGAAAGCGGTTATCATCCGGGCCGGAATCAGCACCTCGATCGTGTTCTTCGTCATCGCCACGTCCCAGTCCCTGTCGTGGCTCATAACCGTAAGCCGGGTCTCGCAGGCGATCGCGGACTCCATGCTTTCCGTAACGAGTCAGCCTTTCCTTCTTATCACGCTCATCAACGTCATCCTGCTGATTTTCGGCGTCTTCCTCGAAACGCAGGCCATCATCCTGCTCCTGGCGCCGCTCTTCCTTCCGATCGTCACGGGCATCGGCATGGATCCGCTCATGCTCGGCGTCATCATGGTCGTGAACACCTCCGTCGGAATGATCACCCCGCCGATGGCCGTCAATCTCTTCGTCGCCGTCTCACTCGTCAAGGATCATGATGTGACCATCGAGAAAATCACCCGGAACATTCTGCTGTTCCTGATCGTCGAGATTGTGGACATCTTTGTGATCAGCAACCTCCCCCTCCTTTCGATGGGGATTCTGAAACTGGTGAAGTGATGTATCGTCTGGTCTGTATCTGCGACGATCTCACGGGATCCTCCGTCCAGGCGATCCTCCTGCGGAACAAAGGGTTCCGCGTGGAGCAGATTGTGGACTGGAATCCTTCGATCGCGTTCCCGGGAAACGCGGACGTCCTGACAATCAACGGAGATACGCGAAGGATGACGTGGGACGGTGCGGCGCGAGCCGTCTCCTCCATTCTGGCGACGTATGGCTCGCAGCCTGCGTACGCGAAGAGGATCGATACGACCCTGCGCGGGCATCTGAAAACGGAGACGGATATCCTGCTGCAACATCTTCCGGAGAGCATCGCGCTTGTCGTTCCGGCGTACCCTGCGTCGGGACGGACGACCATCGGCGGATATCATCTTCTGAACGGCCGGCTCCTTGAACGAACGGAACTGGTGCATGATCCGCTCTGGCCCGTACGTTCGAGCTATGCGCCAAGGTTCTTCGGGCCGCAAACGGAACGCATTCCGATCGACATCGTCTCGCAGGGAGCGGATGCCGTCGCAAA
>CAYVKE010000064.1:0-16685 GCA_964451935.1 uncultured Synergistaceae bacterium
GACGGTCTCGGCGAACAGCTGTTGTTCCGGGTACTGGAATACGAGGCCGACAATGCGACGCACCTCCCGAAGTTTCGCCTCACCCTTTCGGCACGGTATGCCGTCGACCTCGACGCTCCCTCTCTGTGGGGGCAGGAGGCCGTTCAGATGCTGCGCCAGCGTTGATTTGCCGCTGCCGGTATGTCCGACGACCGATATCCATTGTCCCGGGTCGAGCTGGAAGGATATGTCCTCGAGAGCGGTTGTTTCGAGCGGGGTTCCGGGGTGATACGTGTATCCCAGAGCGCTTACGACGATGGACATAAAGCCGCCTCCAGTGCTATGTACGAAGCGTGCGTATCTGCGGGTATTCTCCCCGAGTCGATGAGCGATTTCCGGAGCAGAAGCAGCGGCGGCGGTTCGAGCCCCCAAGCGCTGCACGATTCCGCAGAGAGGACATCGGCGGGAGCGCCTTCGGCGACGACCGACCCGCCGTTCAGGACGACGACCCGGCTGCACCGAAGCGCTTCTTCCAGACGGTGCGTGATGTAAACAATCGTCCGTCCCTGAGCGTTCAGCGAGGCAAGAACGTCGAGCACCTCGGACCGGCCGACCGGATCGAGCATCGCCGTGGGCTCGTCGAGGACGAGACACGGCGAATCGATCGCGAGCGCGCCGGCGATCGCAAGGCGTTGCTTTTCTCCGCCGGAGAGGGTATACGTCGGTTTCTCCACCTTCGCGGATAGTCCCGTGACGGCGAGCGCGGACTGAACACGTGAACGGATTTCGGCGGGCGGAAATCCGAGGTTTTCCGGTCCGAATGCGGCATCGTCTTCGACTGTTGCGCCGACGATCTGATTTTCCGGATTTTGAAAGACAAGCGCCATGCGGCGACGGATTTCCCACAACGACGCCGCATCGGATGTCGGAAACCCCTCGACAAAACAAGCGCCCTGCGTGGGAATCAGCAGGGCGTTCATTACGCGGGCCAAGGTCGATTTCCCGGAGCCGTTGCTCCCGAGTATCCCGAGCCATTCGCCCCTTCGTATCCGGAGCGATATGTCCCGAAGTGCGGGAGCGCGTGCACCGGAATAGGTGTACCACACTTCCCGCAATTCGCAGACGAACTCCTGGGGCATCGTCAGTCAACCAGTCGTATGACGGCGAGGGGGGCTCCGTCTCCCACGCGAAAACCGGTCTTGACGATCCGTGTATATCCGCCGGGCCTGCTCGAATATCTCTTTGCGATGTCGTCAAAGAGTTTGATCGATGCTTCCTTGTGCGGCATCCGCGCCCGGATTATCCGGCGATCGTGGATGGTGCCGCCCTTCGCTCTGGTGATGAGTTTTTCGGCGACGCGACGCAATTCCTTGGCGCGGGGCAACGTCGTCGTGATGCTCTCTTCCAAGAAGAGGCTCGCGGCCATGTTCGCGAGCATGGCCCTCCGGTGGCTGCCATACCGACCGAGGGTTCTGTGGTCCATTCGATGTCGCATGGGACCGAGTCCTCCTTTGCAGTTATTCTTCCGGTTTAGCGCCGGACTTCTCGTTTTTCAACTCGATGCCCAGCTTCTCGACCTTCTCCTCGATTTCACGCAGGGAGATTTTCCCAAGGTTGCGGATCTTGAGGAGATCCTCTTTATTCTTGCTCAGCAAATCACCGATGGTATGTATTCCGCCGCGAAGGAGACAATTTTCGCTTCGGATTGAAAGCTCAAGTTCATGCACAGGCTTCGAGAGGAAATCATCCTTTTCGGGATCGCTGACACGAACGCCTTCCGATGGCGTCTCCACCGGTCCCGTCGGCGATTCTTTCGAGACCGAACTCGGGTGCGCCTTCTCGATTTCGTCAACGATAATTCCGAAATAGCCCTTTACGGTGGCTGCCGCTTCACAGACGGCAAGATCCGGAGCCACAACGCCGTTTGTCCAGACTTCGAGGATGAGGCGTTCATAATCCGTCCGGTGCCCGACACGCGCCGCTTCGACCTCGTAATTCACCCGCATCACCGGTGAAAAAAGCGCGTCGATTACAAGCCCGTCGGCCGGCAGATAGGGAGGCCGCGGACGTTCCGATGTCCCGTAGCCCGTCCCCTGCTCGACGTAAAGGTCCATGGAGAGTTTCGCTCCCTCTTCCATCGTGCAGATATACGCATCAGGATCCGCAAATTCGACTTCACTGTCGGGCTGGATTTCTGCAGCGGTCACTCTTTTCGGACCCTCGACTTCGAGACGAAGCACCCGCACTTCATTGCTGTGACAGCGAACGGATAACCGCTTCAGGTTCAGGAGAATGCCGATGACATCCTCACGAACGCCCGCAACGGTGCTGAACTCGTGCAGAACTCCGTCTATCCGTACCGATGAAATCGCCGCGCCGCGTATCGAGGAAAGCAGAACCCGACGAAGTGCGTTTCCAAGAGTCACCCCATACCCCCGCTCAAGCGGTTCGATCGTGATCTTGCCGTAGGTGGAGCTGCACTCTTCGATTCGGATTTCAGGCCGCAACAGTTCCAATATCCCCAACACCTTTCGGGACGTTATCGAGCGTAAAACTCGACGACGAGCTGCTCTGTGACAGGCACGTCAATCTGTTCACGCGTCGGGATGGACAGCACCTTTCCTTCCATGTTCTCCGCTGAATACTGGAGCCACTCGGGAATATGCCGTGACGCCGCGACTTCGGCGTTTTCCTTGAGGAACTGGATCTCCCGGCTCTTTTCCACAATCGAAATGCTGTCGCCGGCCGAGACGAGGTAGCTGGGGATATCAACCTTTTTCCCGTTGATTCTGAAATGACCGTGCATGACAAGCTGTCTCGCCTGACGACGGCTGATGCCGTATCCCAGACGGTACGCGACGTTGTCGAGTCGCCGCTCCAAAAGCTGCAGGAAATTGTGGCCCGTCTGTCCCGGCATGTCGTTCGCTTCCTGGAAGAAACGGCGGAACTGCGTCTCGTTCATGCCGTAATATCTTCGAAGCTTCTGCTTTTCGCGCAGACGAATGCCGTATTCGCTTACCTTCGCCCGCATCTTCCCTTTAGGCGCTCCCGGGGTTTTCTTGTCTTTCTCCCTACGGGTAATGGCGCATTTTTCAGTGAAGCATCTGTCTCCCTTCAGAAACAGCTTGCCCCCTTCCGCCCGACACAGGCGGCACGCAGGACCGGTATATCTGCTCATGAGATTCTCTCCTCCTCCCGTTCCGCGATTACACCCGCCGCCGCTTGGGCGGTCGGCAGCCGTTGTGCGGAATGGGCGTCGCTTCCTTAATCATGTTGACCTGGAGCCCCGCGGCCTGAAGGGAACGGATGGCCGACTCACGGCCGGGTCCGGGGCCCTTGACGACGACGTCGATTTCCTGAACGCCGTGCTCCTGAACGGCTTTGGCTACCTGCTGCGCCGCGATCTGTGCGGCGAAGGGCGTCGACTTCCTGGTTCCCTTGAAGCCCACGTTTCCGCCGGAAGCCCATGCGAGAACGTTTCCACCCTTATCCGTGACGCTTACGATCGTGTTGTTGAACGTTGAGTAGATATGCGCCACACCATAGCTGACATTCTTTCGTTCCTTGCGTTTTCCTCGCCTTTGCGTACGCTTCGCCACGTGCGTAATCCTCCTTGTCCTCGTTCAATGCCCTTGCGATGCCGCCGTATTACTTTCCGGCCGCTTTCTTGTTCGCAACAGTCCGGCGCGGTCCTTTTCTCGTCCGGGCATTGGTACGGGTGTGCTGACCGCGTACCGGAAGACCGATACGGTGCCGTATTCCCCTGTAGCACCCGATATCCATCAACCTCTTGATGTTCATGGATATCTCGCGGCGAAGGTCGCCTTCCACCTTGTAGTGCTCTCCGATTTCGCGACGGATCTTCTGCTCTTCTTCTTCAGTAAGATCCTTGACGCGCGTATCCGGGTTCACACCCGTAGCGGCCAGGATCCTCTTCGATATCTGCGGACCGATGCCGAAAATGTATGTCAAACCAATTTCGACTCTCTTGTCGCGCGGGAGGTCAACTCCTGCAATTCGCGCCATAACCGATTACCTCCTTGCTCCCTGTCGCTGTTTGTGCCGGGGGTTGCGGCTGCAGATGACCCGGACGACCCCTTTTCGCCGGATGACCCGGCAAAACTCGCAGATGGGCTTAACCGACGGTCGTACTTTCATGATGTCCACGCTCCTCCAGAAAATCATCCGAACGGATGTTCCATCCGGATTGAAAACAAGATAGCAGAGTGTTCATTCGGCTTCCGCCTGGAACAGGACGGATACGAGGTAGTATAGAAGCTATTTATATCTATAGATTATGCGTCCCCGTGTCAAGTCGTACGGTGAAATTTCCACGAGAACCTTGTCGCCGGGAAGGATTCGGATGAAATGCATCCGCATTTTTCCGGAAACATGGGCAAGAAGCTTGTGTCCATTTTCGAGTTCCACCCGGAACATCGCATTGGGCAACGGCTCAAGCACCTTTCCCTTTACCTCGACTACCTCGTCTTTGTTCGCCATGCGGTCGCGTCTCCCTCCCTGCAATTCGTTGAATCAACACATCCTGTTCGTCGGCAAATGACGCTTCGGATCCTTCCGCTGTCTATCGTTTCCCCACGAGCAACCGCAGCGGCGATTTCCTCGTCTTTCCAATCTGTCGGCTGAAGGTGAATCGCGTTCTTCGCTTTCAGATGCTCCGGCGGGAAGCGTTTTCCGTCACTGACAAGGATCCTTTTTTCCCCGAACCCCATAACGAGATACCACGTTCCGGCGTCTTTGCCCCGCAGGGATCGGACAATCTGTCCCACAGTGAACTCCATGCTCGCTTATTCCCATGTCCATGGGGTAAGGATCTCAGGTTCATCACGTGTTATGAGAACTGTCCTTTCAAAGTGAGCCGAATCGGAACCATCCGCCGTCAAAACGACCCAATCGTCGGGTCCGGTTACGACGTCTTCGGCGCCGGCCATAACCATCGGCTCGATTGCGAGGGTCATGCCGGGTTTGAGCGTGATTCCCCTGCCGGGATGGCCATAGTTCGGCACCTGAGGCGGCTCGTGGAGATGCCGTCCTATGCCGTGCCCCGTGTAATCCCGAACGAGACCGAAACCTTCGCCGAGGATGTAAGACTCGACTGCGTGTCCGACATCCCCGATTGTGCTTCCCGCTCGCGCGGCCGCAATGGCCCGATCAAGCCCCTGTTGCGTCGCGCGGAGAAGGCGCATTCGTTCTTCGCTGACATCGCCGACGGGAAAGGTGCATGCAGCATCTCCATAATAGCCTTCGCAACAGGCTCCGACATCGACACTTACGATATCGCCGTCTTCCAGAAACCTGTCGCTGCTGGGTATGCCGTGCACGATCTCGCTGTTGATCGAAACACACACGGAGCCGGGAAAGGGAATCGATATGCCTGGGACTCTGTACCCCTTGAATGCAGGGGTTGCATGAGCATCGCGTATGACTTCCTCCGATACGGAATCGATATACGCCGTTGTCACGCCGCCTCGTATGACGCTCCGTATTCTGTCGAGAACATCCGCGACGATTCTCCCGGCTCGCCGCATGTACTGAATATCCCTTTCACCTTTTAGACTGATCATGATCTGTTCGCGCACAATGATTCGATCGCATTCATGACGTTTTCGCTCGACGCTTTCGCATCAACAGCGCGCAGGATTCCCTTCTTTTCATAAAAAGAGATGAGAGGCGACGTTTGCTGATGATACACAGTCAGACGATTTCGTATGACCTTTTCGGTATCATCGTCTCTCTGGTAGGTTTCGCCGCCGCAAACGTCGCAGCGATTCCCGCTCCGGGATGGTTTGAAGGTAATGTGATAGATCTGGCCGCAAGCACGGCAAACCCGCCTTCCTGAAAGACGAAGAACGACGGTCTCGTCATCGACATCGAGAAGAATCACACCATCCAAAACCGTCCCTTTGGACGTCAGATACGAATCAAGCGCTTCCGCCTGAGGCAGAGTCCGGGGGAAACCATCAAGAAGGAATCCCCGGACGCAGTCGGGCTTTTCCAGGCGATCGGCGACCATGGATACGACAAGATCATCAGGAACCAGTCGTCCCGCATCCATGTACTTTCTCGCTTCGACCCCGAGGGGAGATCCAAGCCGGACATTCTCGCGGAAAATATCTCCCGTCGAAATGTGCGGGATCCCGTACTTTTCCCTGATTGAGGCGGCTTGTGTTCCCTTTCCCGCCCCGGGGGGCCCGAGGAGTATGATTTTCATCGTTTTACTTCACCATCCGTTTAGAACCGGAGCAACCCGCCGGCTTTGCCGTCACGTCGCTTCAGAATCCCTTCGTAGTGCCGCATGAGCAAATGCCCTTCGATCTGGTGCACGGTATCGAGCGCAACGCCGACGACGATCAGGACGGCGGTGCCGCCGAAATAGAAACTCGACATCCCCATCATGGACGTCATCAGCGTCGGAATCAGCGCGATGACCGCAAGGAACACGGCGCCGCCAAGAGTGATTCGCGACATGACCTTCTCGATGTAGTCCGAGGTCGGCTTTCCCGGACGAATCCCGAGAATGAACCCTCCGTACTTCTTCATGTTATTCGCCACATCCGTCGGGTTGAAAACGACGGCCGTGTAGAAATACGAGAAGAAGACGATAAGCACGACGTAGAGGGCTTCATAGACGAATCCGCCAGGCGCGAAGATTCTCTGAAAAAGAACGCCCCAGTCGCCCGTGAAGAAACGTGCTATGGAATACGGAAAGAGGAGCACCGACGAGGCGAAGATAATAGGGATGACTCCAGCCTGATTCACCCGCAATGGGATGAATGTGCTCTGTCCGCCGTATACCCTGTTCCCGACGACCCTTTTCGCGTACTGCACGGGAAGACGCCTCTGCCCTTCCTGGAGAAGAATGCATCCGGCGATGACGACGACCATGAATGCGATCGCCACCAACATAAGGACAATGTTGATTTCTCCCAGCATGATCATTCGCCAGCTCTGAATGATTGACTCCGGAACCCGTGCGACGATGCCGGCGAAGATCAGCAGCGAAATCCCGTTCCCTATGCCGTGGTCGGTCATTTCCTCGCCGAGCCACATAACGGCCAGCGAGCCGGCTGTTACGGTCGTCACGACGATTGCGCCGTCAAAGATCGCCCCGCTGAATATGCCGAGTCCGCGAAGCCAAAACGTCATGCCGATCGCCTGGACAAGGGCGAAAAAGATCGTTCCGATACGCGTGTACTGGACGATCTTTTTGCGTCCGTCCTCACTGTCTTTCTGCATCTTCTCAAGCGTCGGGAAGATGACGACGAGAAGCTGCATAATGATGCTTGAGTTGATGTACGGTGCGACGCCAAGCGCAAAAACGCTGAAGCGACGCAATGCCCCTCCGGCGAAGATATCGAGGAACCCCAGCACCCCGCCCTGCTCGAAAAGCCGGGCCATGGCGTCCGCATCGATTCCGGGGGTGGGTATATGGGCCCCGAGCCGGAAGATGAACAGTACGCCGAGGGTGAAAAGAATTCTTCTCTTGAGGTCCGGCAATCTGAATGCGTCCCGGAAGGAGTCCAGCACTTAGATCACCTCAGCCTTCCCACCCGCGGCTTCAATCTTGCTCTTTGCCTGCGCGCTGAAAGCATGCGCTCTGATGGTCAACGGTTTGTCGATATCGCCGCGAGCGAGAACCTTCACGTGCGAATCGCTCGCATGCACCAGCCTGGCCTTGTACAGCTCCGCAAGACCAATTACCTGGCCGGCTTCGAAACGAGCGGCTATAGATTCAAGATTGACTACCTGGAAGGTCGTCGCAAAACGGGCATTGTTAAAACCCCTTTTCGGAATCCTTCGCGAGATAGGCATCTGGCCGCCTTCGAAACCAGGACGCACACCTCCGCCGCTCCGTGCTTTCTGACCTTTGTTACCCTTTCCGGCTGTCTTTCCGGTTCCGCTTCCGACTCCCTGACCAAGGCGTTTTCCCTTTTTCCTCGATCCATCGACGGGACGAAGATCATGCAGATTCAAGACATCCACCTACCCTTCAACGACAGACCATTGTACGAGATGATGCACCTGTGCAACCATCCCTCTGATCTGCGGCGTGTCTTCATGTTCGACGACATGGTGGAGACGCTTGAGCCCCAACGCCTCAATTGTTCTTCTGTGGCGGGCGGGGTGGCCGATGCCGCTCCTGATCCACTCTATACGGAGTTTCGCCATTATGCGTCTCCTCCTTAGTTAGCCGTGGCGTCATTCTGCACGGTTTTCTTTCCGCGCAGTCTGAGTATTTCATCCGGGGTGCGTAGTCCCTGAATCGCTTCGACAGTCGCCCACGCAACATTGATCGGATTCGACGTTCTTCCGACGACCTTCGTCAGAACGTCCTTGACGCCGCCAAGCTCCATGATCGCGCGGACAACGCCGCCGGCGATAACACCCGTGCCGGGTGCGGCCGGACGCAACATGACGGATGCGGCGCCGAAATCGCCGATGATCGGATGAGGAATCGTATTTCCGACTTTTTTGAGTTCGACGAGGTTCTTGCCCGCCTTATCGATTCCCTTCCGCACCGCTTCGGAAATTTCCTTCGCCTTTCCCATGGCGACGCCAATGTAGCGCTGCCCGTCGCCGACAACGACGAGAACGCTGAATTTGAAGCGTTTTCCTCCCTTGACGACCTTGCTGACCCTGTTTATCGAGACAACGCGCTCGCTGAGTTCGACTCCTTTGATGTCATCCGCTTTCCTGGTATTCATCCTCGGCATCCCTCCTAGAACGTGAGGCCCGCTTCACGGGCGGCTTCCGCGAGCGATTTGACCACTCCGTGGAACATATGACCGCCCCGGTCGAAAACGACCTTGCTGATCCCCTTTTCGAGGGCTTTTCGCGCGACGAGAGCGCCGACCGCTTTCGCGGCTTCGATGTTTCCCGTGCTCGAAAGAGTACCCTTCAGAGGCTTCTCGAGGGTCGAGGCAGACACCAGGGTATGTCCCTTCGTGTCGTCAATAACCTGGACATAGACGTGATTCAGGCTGTGAAATACCGCCATTCTCGGCCGTTCGGCCGTTCCTGAGACCGTCTTCCGGAGCCGCTTGTGTCGGATGACCCGCATTTCATTTCTACTTCTCTTCTTTATCATGCCCGTTCACCCCAAGCTACTTAGCGCCGGTCTTTCCGGCCTTGCGAATAATGAACTCATTTGCGTACTTGACGCCCTTGCCGAGATACGGCTCGGGCGGACGGAATCCGCGGATAATGGCCGCAACCTGCCCGACCGATTGTTTGTCAATTCCCTTTACGGATACTTTATTCGGACCGTCCGTCGACAGTTCGATTCCGTTCGGGGCCTCATACTCTACGGGATTCGAATACCCCAGGTTCAGAATGAGTTTCTTTCCCTGCATTTGGGCGCGATACCCGACGCCGACGATCTCCAGCTTCTTTTCGAAACCAGCCGTAACGCCGGCGACCATATTCGCGAGAAGCGCGCGAACCATGCCGTGAAACGCTCTGGTCTGCTTTTCGTCGTCCGCGCGGGAAATGACGACCTTCCCATCTTCAAGCGCAACCGTTATGCCTTCGACAAGCTGCATCGAAAGCTCTCCCTTAGGTCCTTTGACGAAAATTCCATTATCTTTCAGCGTAACCGTTGCACCTTTCGGGAGCGCTATCGGCTTTCTTCCGATACGTGACATCCGCGTTCCCTCCCGTTACCAGACGTAGCAGATGACCTCGCCCCCAAGGCCGAGACGGGAAGCGTCGCTGTCCGTCTTGATGCCCTGCGAGGTTGAGATCAGTGCGATTCCGAGACCGCCCATGACTTTGGGCAGGTTCTCCTTGCCGACGTACATACGTCTACCAGGCTTGCTCATCCGGCGGAGCCCCTGGATCACACGTTCCCTGTTCGGTCCGTAGGAAAGAAACAGGCGTATCGATGCAAAGGCCTTTTTCGGATCATTGATGACCTTATAGTTCCGGATGTACCCTTCGTCCTTCAACAATTTCGCGATGCCGAGCTTGATCCGGCTCAACGGAATATCGACGCTCTCGTGATATACCATGTTTGCATTCCGGATTCTTGTCAGCATGTCTGCTATAGGATCAGTCATATACATGCAGTGGACCCCCTTCCGACCTCACGCGTCTACCAGCTCGACTTCACGACGCCGGGAATTTTCCCCTCCCGCGCGAGCTTGCGGAAGCAGCACCGGCACATATTGAAGCGACGGATAAACGCATGAACGCGTCCGCAGAGCGGACAACGGTTGTGCTTTCGTACCTTGTACTTCGGGGGCTGAGTCGCCTTGTATTCCATCGCCTTTCTCGCCATGCGTCTTTCCTCCCTAGCGGTTGAAGGGCATGCCCATGTTCTTGAGGAGGGCGTGCGCTTCCTGGTCGGTTTTCGCGGTCGTCACGATAGCGACGTTCATCCCACGAGGCCGTATGACCTTGTCGTAATTGATCTCCGGGAATATCAACTGTTCCCGCAGACCGAGGTTGTAATTTCCGCGTCCGTCGAAACCTCGAGCGGAAACACCCTGAAAGTCCTTGATGCTCGGCAGCGCAAGCGTAATGAGACGATCAAGGAATTCCCACATGCGATGTCCGCGGAGAGTCACCATGCATCCGACAGGAAGCCCCTCCCGGAGCTTGAAACCGGCGATGGACTTCTTCGATCGGCGCAACAGCGGCTGCTGCCCTGAAATCGAACGCAACTCCGCAATCGCGACATCCATAAACTTGATATCCGTTTTCGCCTCGCCCGCCCCGATGTTGACCACTATCTTGTCGATCTTCGGGACTTCCATCATGTTCTTGTAGCCGAATTCCTTCTCAAGGCGGCCGGCGATCTCGGATCGATATTTTTCAAACAAGCGTGGAATCATTCTTTTACGCCTCCCCGAGTTACGCCTGATCGATGATTTCTTTGCATTGCTTGCAAATGCGCACTTTCTTGCCGCTCTCAAGGAAAGCATGTCCGACACGCGTCGCCTTGCCGCACGCGGGGCAGACAAGCATGGCCTTCGATGCGTAAATCGGCGCTTCCTGCTTTACGATTCCTGCCTGCGGATTTTTCTGGCTCGGACGAACGTGTTTCGTCACCATATTGACGCCTTCGATGAGTATCGTATCCCTGCTCGGGTTACGGCTGAGAATCTTCCCTTCTTTTCCCTTGTCCTTGCCGGAGATGACCTTTACGCGGTCACCTTTCTTTATCCTCATAGACATTCCCCGGTCCTCCTTAGACGACCTCTGGGGCGAGAGACAGGATGCGCATATACTTCTTCGCCCGCAGTTCACGGCCGACAGGGCCAAAAATACGCGTGCCCTTGGGATCGCCGTTGTTGTCGATAATCACTGCTGCGTTGTCGTCGAAACGCACATAGGAGCCGTCCTGACGACGGATTTCCTTCTTCGTGCGAACGATAACAGCCTTTACAACCTGGCCCTTCGGAATCGTGCTGTTCGGAATAGCCTCGCGAACAGACGCGACAATGACATCACCGATCGAACCATATTTCCTTTTGCTTCCGCCGAGAACCTGGATGCAAAAAATCTTTTTCGCACCGGAGTTATCCGCTACATTCAGCACCGTCGTGAGCTGTATCATGCCTAGACCTCCGCTGAATCTTCAACGACACCGTCGAAGACAGGCGCCTTCCGGACGATTTCAAGGAGTTCCCATCGTTTGGTCCGGCTCATCGGACGCGTCTCACCGATAGAGACGGTGTCTCCGATGCTGCTGACATTGTTCTCATCATGCGCTACATAGCTCTTCGCCTTGATGATCTTCTTTCCATACAACGGATGTCTGTCATGCCGGGTGACGCGAACTACGATGGTCTTTTCCATTTTGTTGCTGACGACAGTACCGACTCGAATCTTCCGGTGGGGTGTTCTCTCGTCCATCGGTCCTACCTCCCTCGCCCGCCAGAAGACGGGGTCATTCCGCCGGCAGGAATACTCGTTCCTTGCTGCTTTTCCCGTACAACCGTCAGGATGCGTGCGATCGTCTTTCTCACGGCGCTGATACGGCTTGTGTTCTTCAGCTGCCCCACGGCGTTCTGAAACCGCAGGTTGAAAAGTTCCTCCTTGTACTGGCGGTGCTTTTCCTGAAGTTCATCAATGGTCAGTTCATGCAAATTCTTCGTATCCATCGTCATTCACCACCGACACCCTCGCGGGCGACTATTCTGACTTTTATCGGAAGCTTGTGCGCGGCGGTCCGGAAAGCCTCCTCGACGACATCCTTCGAAACTCCGGCGATTTCAAACATGACCCGGCCCCGTTTCACGGGTGCGACCCACCACTCCGGGCTGCCTTTTCCCTTTCCCATTCTCGTTTCGAGAGGCTTCTTGGTGAAAGGCACATCCGGGAAGATCCGTATCCAGATCTTGCCGCCCTTCTTCATTTTTCGGGAGATTGCAACGCGCGTGGCTTCAATCTGCCTTGCGGTGATCCATGCGCATTGAAGCGCCTGAAGTCCCCAATCTCCGAAACAGACCGTCTGGCCTCCCTTGGTTCGTCCCTTGAGGGGAGCCCTGTAGGGTTTGCGGTATTTTACCCGCTTCGGCATCAACATAGTACCTTACCCCCTCGCTCTTCTTCCCATCCTGGGGGAAACTGGACGCTCATGTTCCTTGTCGCGGAATATCCACACTTTTACGCCGATAACGCCGTACATCGTCTTCGCTTCATAAAAACCGTAGTCAATATCAGCCCGAAGCGTCGACAAGGGCAATCTGCCTTCGTTGTACCACTCGGAGCGTGCTATTTCGGCGCCGCCGAGACGACCGGAGCACTGAATCTTGATCCCCTTCGCGCCGGCTTTCATCGCCCGGAAGATGGACTGTTTCATGGCTCTCCGGAAACTCACGCGTCGTTCAAGAGCGGAAGACACGCTTTCGGCGACAAGCTGCGATTCGACATCCGGATTCTTTATTTCCTGAACGTTGATCATGATCTTTGCGCCGGAGAGCTTCTGCAGCTCATCCTTCACGACCTGAATTTCCGTGCCGCCCTTGCCGATTACGACACCAGGCCGGGAGGTCCAAACAGTAAAGCGAATAACATTGCCAATCCGCTCGATTTCAATCCTGGAAATACCTGCGCTGTTCCACTTCTTCCGAATCCACTCCCGAAGTCTGAGATCCTCATGGAGGTTCTTGGCGTAGTCCTTTTTATTGGAGTACCATTTGGACTCCCACTCGCTCATGATGCCGAGCCTGTACCCTACGGGATGTACCTTCTGTCCCATGAGCAATCCTCCTTAACGTTCCGCAACAACGACGGTGATATGGCTCGTCCTGTGGCGAAACGGATGGGCCCTTCCCATCGAGACGGGGCGGAATCTTTTCATCACCGGACCGTTGTCCGCCATCGCTGCGACGACCTTCAGCTTGTCAGTGTCCATACCAAAATTATGCTCTGCGTTTGCAACGGCGCTCTGGAGCACTTTTCCAACGAGACGCGCAGGCTTCTGCGGACAGTACCGAAGAGCCATAAGCGCATCGCCGACCTGTTTTCCCCGAATAAGCTCCAGAACCCTGCGGACCTTGATAGGGGACACCCGAACTTGTCGGGCTAATGCCTTGGCTTCCATGCTCATACCCCCTATCGAACCTTGGAAGAGCGTTCCTGCCCGGCATGTCCGCCGAATTTGCGCGTCGGAGCGAACTCGCCGAGTTTGTGCCCTATCATGTTCTCGTTGACGTAGATCGGAATGTGAATCTTTCCGTTATGAACGGCTATCGTGTGGCCGATCATTGCAGGAACCACAGTGGAACTCCTCGACCAGGTCTTGAGGACCTTTTTCGCGCCGGAGTCATTCATTTCTTCGACGCGACGCAGGAGTTTCCGGTCGATATAGGGCCCCTTTTTAGCAGAACGAGCCATCTTCGTCCCTCCTCAAGCCTTATTTCTCATACCGACGCCGAACGATCATCCGGTCCATCGGCTTTGATTTGCGAGTCCTGTATCCCTTTGCAAGCGTACCCCACGGCGACATCGGATGCTTGTTTCCCTTGCTCTTGCCCTCTCCGCCGCCCATCGGGTGATCGCATGGATTCATGACCATTCCGCGAACTTCGGGACGCTTTCCGAGCCAGCGTGTCTTTCCGGCTTTCCCGAATTTCTCGTTTTCGTGCTCCTCATTTCCCACTTGTCCGATGGTCGCCATGCATTCGACAAGCGCAAGACGAAGTTCGCCGCTGGGCATGCGAATGTACGCGTATTTTCCCTCTTTCGCCATGAGCTGGGCGCCGACGCCCGCTGCACGAACAAGTTTTCCGCCTCTTCCGGGTTGCAGCTCTATGTTGTGGATCATCGTACCGACAGGAATATCCTTCATTTTCATCGCGTTTCCGGGACGAATGTCCGCCTCGGCTCCGGCGAGAATTTTATCTCCGACCTTTATTCCGGACGGAGCGAGGATATATCGCTTTTCACCATCGACATACGTGACAAGAGCAATCCTGCAGGTTCTGTTCGGATCGTACTCGATCGTCGAAACCACGCCCGGCACTCCGAGTTTATCCCGTTTGAAATCGATGACACGGTAGAGTCTCCGTCCGCCGCCGCCAATGTGGCGCATCGTAATTCTCCCGGTGTTGTTTCGACCGCCGCTGTTCTTGAGGGCGACGAGCAATGTACGCTCCGGAGCGACCTTCGAAAGATCCGAATTGTCCTGGATGGACATGAAACGTCGTCCAGGTGTGTAGGCCTTGAATTGTTTCATCGGCATTTTTCAGTCTCCTCCTTGCCCGCTAAACGCTCGCGCCTTCAAAAAACTCGATTCTCTGACCTTCGGCCAGTGTTACGATCGCCTTTTTCCATGAACGGGAAAACCCGCGAAACGCGCCCATGCGCTTTGGTTTCGGATGAACATTCATAACATGGACATCGGTCACTTTGACTTTGAAAATTTCTTCGACCGCTTCCCTGATGCGAATTTTGTTCACCTGGCGATGGACCTCGAACGTGTACTTGTTATGCTCCATCATTCTGCTGGATTTCTCCGTTATGACGGGACGTACGATGATATCATGCGAAAGCATATTCATCGGCTGTACACCTCCTCGAGGCATGCTACGGCTTCCGGCGTAACGATGAGTTCTTTCGCGTTCATGAGATCGTAAACGTTTATGTTCCCGACGTTGAGAACCTTTGCTCCCTGTATGTTCCGAGCGGACTTCGCCACCGCCATATTCGGCGATCCAACCAGAACAAGCGGTTTCTTCGCATCGATAGACTTGAGAAAAGCGGTCATCGACTTTGTCGAAGGCTTCTCAAGCGGAAATTCGTTGATGATCGTAAACAGGTCATCACGAACCTTGAGAGAAAGAGCGGAGCGTATTGCAAGCGCCCGGACCTTCTTGTTCACCTTTTGGCGAAAATCCCGCGGCTTCGGGGGGTGACTCACTCCGCCGTGAATCCAGAGCGGCGAACGTGTGCTTCCCTGTCTTGCACGGCCCGTGTGCTTCTGGCGCCACGGTTTCTTTCCGCCTCCGCTGACCTCGCCTTTGCCCTTCGCGGCCTGCGTGCCCAAACGCCGGTTCGCAAGCTGGGCGAGTACCACCTGATGCATGGCGGGGACGTGAATCGGCGCGCCGAACACGGCATCGGTCAGAGAAAATTCACCGACCTCTTCCCCGTTGAAGTTGATCATTTTAACCGTCGGCATTGATGCAGCCCTCCTTCCGTCCCTGCCTAGTTCTTCTTGTACACGGCGACGAGAGAATTCTTCGCCCCGGGCACAGCACCCTTAACGAGAAGGAGATTATTGTCGGAATCTATCCCCACAACCGTCAGGTTCTTCACGGTCACTCTCTCGTTTCCCATGTTGCTGGGCATCCTTTTCCCCTTCATGACTTTGCCCGGATAGCTGTTGCATCCGGAAGAGCCGGGGCGTCTGTGCGTGACGGATATACCGTGCGAGGCCTGTTGTCCGCCGAAATGATACTTTTTGACGACACCGGCGAATCCCTTCCCTTTGCTGGTTCCGGTCACATGAACCGGCTCTCCGACTTCGAACATCGTCACGCTGATCTCCTGTCCGACCGAAAAGCCTTCCGATGAAGAAACGCGAAACTCGCGCAATGTCTTCGTCGGTTCAACGTTCGCTTTCGTAAAGAGGCCCTTGAGGGGCTTCGTTACGTTTTGGGGCTTCACCTCGCCGAATCCAAGGAGAACGGCTTCATAGCCGTTCTTCTCATCGGACCGAAGGTCGACCACGGGGCAGGGACCCGCCTGAATCACCGTCACGGGGACGGCTTTTCCATCTTCCGTATAGACCTGGGTCATGCCCAACTTTCGCCCCAGTATTCCTATGGTCATTGTTTCCCTCTCCTTTCAGCTCAGAGCTTCCTACAACTTGATCTGGATATCCACTCCAGAAGGAAGGTTCAGCTGCATAAGCGCATCCATCGTCTTTTGCGTCGGATTGATGATGTCGATGAGGCGCTTATGAGTCCGCATTTCAAACTGCTCCCGGGCGTCCTTGTCCTTATGAGGAGATTTCAAGACAGTCAACTTGTTGATTTCCGTCGGGAGCGGAATCGGCCCGGAGACCTTCGCGCCGCTTCGTTCCGCAGTTTCTGCTATCTGTGACGCGGAACTGTCAAGAACACGATGGTCGAAAGCCTTGAGACGAATCCGGATCTTCTTCGCCATACCGGACCACTCCTATTCCAGTATCTTTGTAACGACGCCGGCGCCCACCGTATGGCCGCCCTCTCGCA
>CAYVKE010000065.1:0-16586 GCA_964451935.1 uncultured Synergistaceae bacterium
TCCGGACTCGGCGACGTCCGCGTGCTCGATCCGTGCGCGGCGCGCGACGACCCGGAAACGCGGTCGGCCGTTCGCGAACTCTTGCGGCGTCGCGGCCTCCGGAACGCATCGGGAGGGATCGGAAACGGACCGGCGGCCGACGACGACGGCTCCATGTCGGAGTGCTGCGGCTACGGGGGGCTCGTGACCTTCGCGCATCCCGCGATTGCGGAGCGGTTCGCATGTCGCGCGTCGTCCGGAGACGGGAGGAAGGTCACCTACTGCGCGATGTGTCGCGACCTCTTCGCCCGAAGCGGCGCCGAGGCGTATCATATTCTCGACATTCTGTTCGCCCGGGAGCCCGGGGATCTCGCCGCACGGCCCTGTCCGAGCTGGTCGGAGCGGAGGGACCGGCGGCGTCTGCTTCGGGCGCGTCTGTTGCGAACGATCTGGGGTGAGAATGCAGCAATGCGGGAATTGAATGTGCGGTTGCTCTTTTCCGGGGAAGTCGAAGCGCTGACGGATCGCCGCTGGATTCTCCGGGAGGATATCGAAACGGTCGTCGTGACTGCGGAGCGGACGGGGCGGAAGTTCCGGCACAGGACGAACGGGCGCTTTCTCGCGAGCGCCCGCATCGGCGCGGTGACCGTCTGGTGCGAGTACGAGCCCGAGGGGGACGCCTTCCGCGTCCATCGCGCCTACAGCCACAGGATGCGCATCGGGGAGGAGGAGGAGGAACATGGCGTCCAATAGCGACGTTCGCCGGGAACTGGCCGTATCCGAGGAATGGACGTGCTTCGCCTGCGGCGAGGCCCTCGTGTTGCGCGAAGTTCCGCTTTCCTACCAGGGAGCGACCTTCCGCGTCGAAGTTCCCTGCTGTCCGACGTGCGGGCAGTACTTCCTCCCCGAATCGGTCGTTCTCGGAAAGATGGCCGAGGTGGAGCAGGCGCTTGAGGACAAGTGACCTGACTGCGGCGGCGCGCGCGCACGACGGCGTCCTGCGTCCGGGCGGCCTGGCGCTGACGGAGCGGGGGTGCGGACTGGCCGGATTCCGCAGCGGAGCGCGGTTGCTGGACGTCGGGTGCGGCGCGGGAGGGACGGTGCGACGCCTGCTCGAACTCGGCTTCGATGCGCGGGGCGTCGAACCCGACGTCCGGTTGCGCGACCTCTGTTCGGCCGAAGGGCTTCCCGTCGCGGAAGGACGCGCCGAATGCATTCCCTTCGCAGACGACGCATTCGACGGAGTCCTGTTCGAGTGCTCGCTTTCGCTCGCCCCGGATAAAGGCATGGCGCTCCGCGAGGCGTTCCGGGTTCTCGTCCCCGGGGGGAGCGTCCTGATCCAGGATCTGTATCGCATCGGGAGCGACTCGCACGGGGGTTCGTGCGCGAACGGCGGCGGGGAACGTCCGAACGACTGCGCCGAAGGCGCGCTCACGATTGAAGGCTGGAACGCCCTTCTGGACGAAGCCGGTTTCGAGACGGTCGTTCAGGAGGATCGCACGCGCGACCTCCGGGCGTTCGTGGCCCGGAGCATCTTTTTCGATCTCCCCCTGCCCTTTGCGCGCCCGCAATGCGGGGGCTTCGGACGCAGGGGGTATGTGCTCCTCGCGGGGCGGAAAGGACTGACGAAAAATGAGTGAACTTCTGATGGACGTTGCGGCGCTGAAGGCGCAGGGGTACCACTGCGCGCAGATCGTCGCTCTTTTGGGGCTTCGGACGCTCGGCAAGGAGAACCCGGACCTCATTCGCGCGATGCACGGTTTTACGGGCGGACTCGGACGGTGCGGCAAACTCTGCGGCTGCGTCGCGGGCGGGCTGGCGCTCTTCGGACTGTACGCCGGAAAGGGGACGCCGGAGGATCCCGAGGACCCGATGATCTACATGATGGCGGCGGAACTCGGCGATTGGTTCCGCGAACGCTTCGGCAGCGACCAGTGCTGCGATCTCACGAACAACGATCCCGCCGTGAAGCTGAAAGTCTGTCCGCCGATCATGGAGGAGACGTACGCGAAGGTGCTGGAAATCCTGGAGTCCCGCGGATACGACCTGGAGGATGCGACGCTTCCGCGCCGCGAGTGAGCGGCGGACATGACCGGCGCATTCGGACCGACGGAGAGCGTATGTCCCGTCTGCCTCCGGACCGTTCCTGCGCGCCGCGAGCGCGACGGGGAGGATCTTCTTCTCGTGAAGATCTGCCCCGAACACGGAGAGTTCCGCATCGTCGCATGGCGGGGACGCCCCGCCCCCGAGTCGTGGTATCGGACCAAAATCCCCTCGGCCGGGGGAGCGGAGCGCCTTCCCGTTCGGCGGGGGTGTCCGCTCGACTGCGGCCTCTGCGCGGACCATCGGCAGGGAACCTGCACGGCTGTCCTGGAGGTCACGAAGCGTTGCGACCTGAACTGCGCGTTCTGTTTCGCCGACGCGTCCGGCGCGCCTTCGGACGATCCCTCCTTCGCGGAAATCAAGGCGATGTGCCGCACGGTCGAACGCGCGGGCCCGTGCAACGTCCAGCTTTCGGGTGGTGAGCCGACGCAGCGCGACGATCTGCCGGAAATCGCAGCGGCGGCGGGGAAGGCGTGCGGCGGGCTCGTCCAGGTGAACACGAACGGCCTGCGGATCGCCCGCGACGCCGCGTATGCGCGCGAACTCGCGCGCTCCGGGGTGTCGTCGCTTTTCCTGCAGTTCGACGGAACGGACGATGCCGTGTACCGGACGCTCCGGGGAAGGGCCCTGACGGCGGAGAAGACGGCCGCGATCGATGTGTGCGAGCAGGTCGGGCTCGGCGTCGTCCTCGTGCCGACGCTCGTTCCGGGCGTGAACATCGGCCCGGGCGGAGACGGACAGATCGGCTCGATCATCGACTTCGCGCTCTCTCGTTCGCCGACTGTCCGGGGCGTTCACTTCCAGCCCGTGAGCCATTTCGGTCGGCGTCCCTCCGGAGAGAGGCGGCGGGTCACGCTTCCGGAGGTGATGCGCGCAATCGGGGAACAGACGGGCGGCCGGATGGACGCTGCGGACTTCTCGCCCCCCGGGTGTGAACATTCCTTCTGTTCGTTCCACGCGGACTACCTGGCGCCCGGAGACGGGAGCGTCGTTCCACTCCGCGCCTCCCGGCACGGCGGAAGCGCGTGCGCTTGCGGCGACGCCGCGAAGGGCCGCAGGGCGGCCGTCGACTACGTCGCCCGAAACTGGGCCGCGCCGAAAGTCATTCCGGCGACGGCCGCCGGGGCGAAGGACTTCGACGCCCTTCTCGACCTGTGTCGCAGAGGGCGCTTCACCGTATCCGCGATGGCGTTCCAGGACTGCGAGACGCTGGATCTTGAACGCGTGCGCGGCTGTTGCATCCACGTCGTCACGCGGGATGTCGCCGCCCGGGACGAAGCGGCTTCCGGCGGGCGGGACTATCGCCTCGTCCCATTCTGCGCCCGCTACTGCACGGCGCTCGACGGAACGCCGCTCTACCGCCCCGCGACGTGACGTCCGTATGCCGAAGCCGACGCTTGACGACCGGATCGCCCGCGCCATCGGACTGACAACCCTGACCCGCGCCGCCCTGGCGGAGCATCGCCTTCGCGCGCTCAACGGGACGCTCGCGCGGGTCGTCCGGGAAAGCGCGTTCTACGCCGCACATCTTCGGGGCGTCCGGTTGCCGTTGCCGTCCCTTGAGGCGATCGCCGAACTTCCGTTCACGACGCAGGCGGATCTTGTCCGGGAGCCGGAAACCTTCCGCTGCGTCCCGCCCGGGAGCGTCGAGCGGATCGTCACGCTCCGGAGTTCCGGAACGACGGCGCAACCGAAGCGGATCTTCTTCACGCGCCGCGACCTCGACGATACGCGCGCCTATTTCGCGGCCGGGCTGACGACGCTGCTCGACCCCGGCGAGGCGGTGTTCGTTCTCTACGTCGCGTCGACGCCGAACAGCGTCGGCGATCTGCTCGCGCAGGCGGCCCGCGACGCCGGGCTGCGCCCCGTCATGCCCGACCCCGGCGAGCCCTTCCCGTCGCTCGTGCGCCGCCTGGAGCGCGAGCGTGTCCGCCTCTTGGCCGGAGATCCGCTCCAGCTTCTCGAACTCGCCCGTTTCAACCGTTTTCGCGGAACCGGACTTCGCGTCCCGCGCGCGCTGCTGTCCGCCGACTCCGTTCCCGATTCGCTCCGGAGGGCCGTGGAAGACGATCTTGGCGCGGAGGTGTTCATCCACTACGGAAGCCGCGAGACGGGGTATGGAGGAGGACTCGAATGTGCGGCGCACCGGGGGCTCCACATGCGCGACGCGGACCTCCTGATCGAGACCGTGGCGCCCGAGACCGGAATTCCGGTTCGCGACGGAGAAACGGGGGAACTTGTCGTTACGGCGCTGCGGCGCGAGGGGACGCCGCTGATCCGTTACCGAACGGGCGACGAAGGGCGGCGCGATCCCGGACCGTGTCCCTGCGGAACGGTCCTCGAAACGTGGTCCGGCGTGCGCCGCATCGAACGCGAGTCGCTCCCTGCGCCGCTGGGCGGCCGTGAGGCGCTCGAAGAGGCGGCCTTTGCGCACCCATCCGTGCTGGACGTTCGCGTGCGCCGGTGGGACGACCGCATCGAAATCGTCCTCGATGCGCTTTCGTCGTCCGACCCTGAAGCTCCCGTCCCGGAAGCCCTTCGCGATATGATCGCGGCGGTCCGTTCCATCCCGGTATCGCTCGTCGTTCGCGGACGATCCGAACCGGACCTCCTGCCCCGGCGAAAGCGCCGGATCGAACGAATTCCCGGAAACCCCACGCTCGCCGACCCCGCCGAAAACGACCGCGATCCTTCCTGAAACACCCCGTTCTCGTTCCCGATCACGATCCGCTCATGTCGCGACGCGTCCTTCCGTCGCTTCGCTCTCCTCGGAAGACGTGTTTTACCTGTGACGCGGCCGGGAGAAGTACTGATGGCGATAATTCATGCATCGTGGTACATAAATAGCCCGGAGGAGGACGGAACATGACGAAAGGGATCATACGGATATCCGATGCGGCGTCCATCGCCTTGCGCTCCATGGCGTACCTCGCGGCTGCGGGGGAATCGGGAGCGAAAATTTCCGAAATCGCGTCGGCGATCGGCGCATCGAAGAATCATCTGGCGAAGGTGCTGGCGCTTCTGGCTTCCGAGGGGCTGGTCCATTCCGAGCGCGGCCCGTCGGGCGGCGTCCGGCTGGCGCGCCGGGGCTGCGACATATCGCTCGCGCAGGTGTACGACGCGGTCGAGGCGAATCAGGACGAGCGCCGCGAGGAGCCGCTCTTCGCGGCGTCGAAGGTTCCCTGCCTTATGGAGAAGAAGGGGTGCACGCTCCGGACGTGTCTCTTTCGACCCTTCATCGAAGAAACGCAGCGGAAGTTTCGCGACGTGATCGAGTCCCATTCGGTTCTCGACCTGGCCGGTTCGGGATGGACGGATGACGGCGGAAAGAGCGCGGAATGAGGTTCGCTTTCCCTGTCCGGTGAAAAGCGCGTTTTGGAAGCACAAGAACGGAGCATTTCCGAAATGCATCGATACGATGGGGTACATACGGAAAGGACGGTTGGTTGATTCATGATGAAACGAGGCATTTTCTTTGCGGTGTTTGCGCTCCTGCTGACGGTTTCGCCCTCGTGGGCCTTCTGGGGAAAGTATGCGACGCTCCCGTTACGCGACGGCGTCGCCGGCGTTCCCGCGGCCGATCTCGAGGACGGAAAGGCGCATTTCTATCAGACGGAGCTTGACGGGAAGAAGATCGGGTTCTTTCTTGTCAAAGACGCGCAAGGGACGATCCGTTCCGCTTTCGACGCGTGCGACGTCTGCTTTCATGCGAAGAAAGGGTACACGGAGGGAACGAACGGGCTGATGGTATGCGGCCAGTGCGGCATGCGCTTTCCGGTCGGCCGGATCGGAGACGAGAAGGGCGGCTGCAATCCGGCTCCGCTGACGGTCGCCGTTCGGGACGGCCGGGTCATCATCCGGGCGGAGGACCTGGGCGTCGGTTCCCGGTTCTTTTAGGGGGGCGCGATGAACATCCTGACCATTCCGTTCCGGAACATCCGTCGAAAGCCCGCGAAGACGCTGATGCTGCTGCTCGTCTTCACGCTGGGCGTCGTGTCGATCGTCTCGCTCGTCTCCTTTTCCCGCGTCGTGCGGCATAGCCTCGAGCAGAAGCTCTGGGCCTTCGGGCCGAACATCCTCGTCTTCCCGAAGACGGAGCAGCTTCGGCTGAGTTACGGCGGCATGAGCGCCGGCAATGTTACGATGGATGTCCGCTTTCTCGACGAAGCCGCGGTTCTTGCGGGAATCGACGCGATCCCGAACCGGGCGAACGTCCGTGCGGTTTCGCCGAAGCTCGTGAGCATGGCGAAGATCGGCCTCCCGGGCGCGCCGTCCGGACAGGAAACGAGCGTCGGCGTCGTCGGCGTCCGATGGGACCGGGAGAAGACGCTCAAGACCTACTGGATGCTGCAAGGGGACTACCCCGGGGCGGCGGACCAACTTCTCGCAGGACACGCGATCGCGACGCGCCTCGGCCTCAAGGCCGGCGATCGCGTCTCGATGTTCGGCCGCGAACTTGTCGTCAGCGGCGTCCTCGATCCGACCGGGAGCGACGACGACGCCGTCTTTTTCGGCGATCTGTCGTTCATCCAGGAACAGACCGGCCGTCCGGGCAGGCTGAACTTCCTGGAGGTCGCCGCGATCTGCGCGGGCTGCCCGATCGACGACATCGTGAACCAGATGCGGGCGACCATCCCCGACGCGGATATTACGGCCCTGATGAGCGTCGTGGAGCAGCGGATGTACTCGCTGGACTTCGTCTCGAACCTGATTCTGGCGGTCAGCCTCATCATCCTCTTCATCGCCTGCGCGATGGTCGGGCTCTCGATGATGTCCTCCGTCAACGACCGGAAGCGGGAGATCGGCCTTCTCCGCTCGATGGGTTTTTCGAAGGGACAGATCTTCCAGATCGTCTGTTTCGAGGCGTTCCTTCTCGGTGTCACCGCGGGAAGCGTCGGGTACGTCATCGGGTTCTTCGCTTCGGAAAGGATCCTCGGGGCGTTGAAAATGCTCGAAGGGGCGACGCTCTCCTTCGAACCGCTTCATTTCGCCGTCGCGTGCGGCGTGTTCGGCCTCGTCTCCATGGGATCGTCGCTGCTGCCGGCCTGGAAGGCGTCGCGGATCGAACCGTCCGAAGCGCTTGTGAGCATCTAGGAGGGTGTGACATGATCGAAGCCGCAGGACTCAACAAGACATTCCGTTCCGACGGAACGGAAACGCATGCGCTCCGCGACGTTTCGCTCGCCGTCCGGGACGGAGAATTCGTGTCCATCGTCGGGCGTTCCGGAT
Source organism: uncultured Synergistaceae bacterium (assembly GCA_964451935.1). Classification (GTDB taxonomy): domain Bacteria; phylum Synergistota; class Synergistia; order Synergistales; family Aminobacteriaceae; genus CALFXN01. The sequence goes on from CAYVKE010000065.1 coordinate 7,312, forward strand.
CGGGAAAGACGACATTGCTCAACGTCCTCTCGACTCTTATGTCGCCGGACTCCGGGACGATCCGGTTCGACGGGCGGGAGACGGCCTCGATGAGCGAACGGGAGCGCAACATTCTCAGAAAGAAGGAGCTGGCCATGGTCTTCCAGTTCCACTATCTTCTGCCGTATCTGACCGCGATCGAGAACGTGCTTCTGCCCTTCATGAGCACGATGCTTCCGGTCGGCAGGGACCGGACCGACCATGCGGCGCGCTGCCTCGCCCGCGTCGGGCTGAAGGGCAAGGAGAACCGGCTTCCCGGACAACTCTCGGGCGGCGAGCAGCAACGCGTGGCCATCGCCCGCGCGCTCGTCACGTCGGCGAAGGTCCTCTTCGCGGACGAACCGACCGGAAGCCTGGACAAGACCACCGGAAGGGAAATCATGAACCTGATCCGCGGATTCACGGACGACGGGCTTGCCGTCGTCATGGTGACGCACGACCGCGAGTACGCGGGCGTCGCGGACCGGGTAATCTCCATGGAGGACGGACGGATCGTCGTATAATTTGGAAATAAAACGACCCGGCCGCCGGGCCGGAGAACGCGACAGGGAGGGGATAGAATGGATATCGTGATCGCAGGAGTCGGCGGGATAGGCGGATACTACGGCGGAAGGCTCGCCGCAGCTTATTCGGGCGCAGGCGAACACAAAGTGAAATTTTTCTGCCGGGGGGCGCATCTTGAGGCCATCCGCGAAAGGGGACTCGAGGTCCGCGCCGCGGACGGAACGTTTACGGCCCGTCCGGCGCTCGCGACCGGCCGCGCGGACGAACTCTCCGCGTGCGACCTGCTTCTTGTCTGCGTCAAAACCTACGACCTCGCCGACACGATCCGCTCGCTGCGTCCGGCGATCTCTCCGGCGACGATCGTCCTGCCGCTCGCAAACGGAGTGAACAACGCACAGCGCGTCAGAGACATCGTTCCCGATGCGGACGTCCTCAACGGTCTCGTCTACATTTCGTCGTTCATCGAAGCGCCCGGCGTGATCCGGCAGATCGGCGGCAGCCGCGCGCTCGTCTTCGGTCCGGAAAACGGCGGCGCGGAGGCGCATGCGTCGCTCGAAACGCTCCTGCGCGGGGCGGGAATCAGCGCGACGCTGTCGTCGAATATCCGCCTCGACGTCTGGTCGAAGTTCATCTTCCTCTCCGCCCTCGCCGCCGTGACGACGCTGACGGGGAAGAACTTCGGCGAGCTGCAGAAGGATGCGGAACACATGGCGCTCCTGAGAGAACTCATGGAAGAGACCCGGCATGTCGGAAACGCGCTCGGGGTTTCGTTTCCTCCCGATGCGGCGGATTCGGCCCTCGGAAAGTTCGCGGGTTTTCCCCCCGAAACGAAGACATCGATGCAGCTCGATGCGGAGCGGGGAAAGCGGACGGAGCTGTCGGAACTCGTCGGTTCGGTCGTGGACATGGGCGCCCGCACGGGCGTCGCGACGCCGCGGTACGCGGAGGTTTTCGCGCGCCTTTGCGAAAAGGTGCGGGCCTGATTCCGTCCCGAGTCCGATCCTTCCTTCCGTCAGGCGCTGTATTTCCGGGTTCTTGACGGCTTCCCGACGCCGCTTCTCCATTCGTTCCGGTCGCGTGACTCCGACCAGAACGAATGGAGAAGCGGCTTTTTTATATCGGACCCAGGGAGAGGCGTTTTATGAATTTCGTTGTTTCGACGAGCTAATAGGAGAATTGTGTTTCTATCATGCGAATAAACCTGTAAAACACAGTGTATATTTTGGCAGAAAGAGGAGCGCGACTTGATTTTTCCCCTGATACGTGAAAATATGACAGGTGTCGCAGAGTACTGAATTTTCGTGTTACACCTATATGAATACGTGCTATTCGCGACGGACAAGGGGGACGATAGGACGAATCTCCGGGATACGGCATTTCCGGAATGAAGATTACGCCGGACCAACGTCTGCAATCGTTTCGGCCGCACCGAACCATCACATCACAATCCCCGTTTTCTTCGCGGGAGCGTCGGCTCTGCGCAGGGCGGTTCCGCGCCGGGGGACCAAGGAGGGGGAGCATGTCGTTCAGCGCCCAGGAGATGGTCGAAAAGACCAGGAAAATCGTAGCTCCCTGGAAGGAGAAAAAGGGAGGACTCATTCCCATTCTCCAGGAGGTCCAGAAAGAGCTGGGGTACATTTCGTCGGAGGCGATGGAGACGATCTCGAAGGATCTGAAGATCCCGAAGTCCGAGATCTATGGCGTCGTCACCTTCTACGCCCAGTTTCATCTGAAACCCAGGGGGCGTCACGTGGTCCGGGTATGCCGGGGAACCGCATGTCACGTGAGGGGGAGTCTTGCCGTGCTCGAAAAAGTGAAGGAAATCACAGGAATCCTGGAGAACGAAACCACGGATGACCTGCGCTTCACGCTCGAGCCGGTCGCCTGTCTGGGAGCCTGCGGACTCGCTCCCGTCATGGTGGTGGATAGCCAGACCTTCGGTCGTCTCGATGCGGGCAAGGTCCAGGGCATCCTCGACGCGTTCCAGTAAGGCAGCCTGTCCGGAGCGAAGGGGAGGAATCGGAGCATGACGAACAAGATCAGGACGCTCGACGACCTGCGCCGCATTCGTGAGGCGTCAACGGACCTCACATCGGCGAGGAGCAAGGGACGAGCGAGCATCATTGTGGGCATGGGAACCTGCGGCATTGCGGCGGGCGCCCGCGAGGTCATGAGCGCTGCGCTTCGGGAGCTTGAGAAGCGGAACATCCACGATGTCTCGCTGACGGCGACCGGATGCATCGGCATGTGCGAGAAGGAGCCGCTGGTGGATGTCATCGTTCCTGGGATGGGGCGAATCACCTACGGCCTCGTTACTCCGGAGGACATGGCGGCCATCGTCGCGGAGCACGTCGTGAACGGACATGTCGTGGAACGACTTGTCATCGGTCGCGCGGACTGAGGGGGACCGGAGAATGCCTGTCTTTCGCGGTCACATTCTTGTTTGCGGCGGCACGGGGTGCGCATCGAGCGGGTCTCAGGAGGTCCAAAAGGCGTTTCACGAGGAGCTGGAGAAGCGGAACCTGGACAAGGAAATCCTGGTCGTCCAGACCGGGTGTCACGGAATGTGCGAAATGGGCCCCATCGTGGTCATCTATCCCGAGGGGACGTTCTACTGCCGTGTGCAGGCTTCCGACGTAACCGAGATCGTTCAGGAACACCTCGTCAAGGGCCGTCCGGTGCCGCGGCTGCTCTACACGGCGCCGGAAGACGCCTCGAAGGTGCCCTTCTACAAGGACATCCCGTTCTACGGCAAACAGCGCCGCATCGCGCTGAAGAACTGCGGGTACATCAACCCGGACAACATCGAGGAATACATCGCCCGCGGCGGATACGAAGGATTTGGGAAGGCCCTCACGGGCATGACGCCCGCGCAGGTGATCGACGAGGTCAAAACCTCGGGACTCCGGGGGCGCGGCGGCGGCGGCTTCCCGACCGGCCTGAAGTGGAGCTTTGCGGCCAAATCGCCGGGGCCGAAGAAGTATGTCATCTGCAACGCGGACGAAGGCGACCCGGGCGCGTTCATGGATCGCTCGCTCATCGAGGGGGATCCGCATGCGATCATCGAAGGCATGATGATCGGCGCCTACGCGATCGGCGCGGACGAGGGGTACATCTACTGCCGCGCCGAGTATCCGCTGGCGATCGAACGGCTGAAGACCGCCATCGCCCAGGCCGAGGACTTCGGCCTGATGGGCGCCGACATTCTCGGAACGGGATTCAACTTCACGCTGCACATCAAGGAAGGCGCCGGAGCGTTCGTCTGCGGCGAGGAAACCGCGCTCATGGGCTCGATCGAGGGCCGGCGCGGCATGCCGATGCCACGGCCGCCGTTCCCTGCGGTTCACGGACTCTGGGGCAAGCCGACGAACATCAACAACGTCGAGACGTGGGCCAACGTGCCGCAGATCATCGTCAACGGCGGCTCGTGGTACGCGTCGATGGGGACGGAGAAGTCGAAGGGGACCAAGGTCTTCGCCCTTACGGGAAAGGTCAAGCACACGGGGCTCGTCGAGGTTCCGATGGGGATCACGCTGCGCGAAATCATCTTCGATATCGGCGGCGGCATCCTGAACGACAAGAAGTTCAAGGCCGTCCAGATCGGGGGACCGTCGGGCGGATGCCTGACGGAAGCGCACCTGGATCTTCCCGTGAGCTACGAATCCCTGACCGGAGCGGGCGCGATCATGGGATCCGGCGGCATGGTCGTCATGGACGAGGACAACTGCATGGTGGACGTCGCCAAGTTCTTCCTGGAGTTCACGCAGCGCGAGTCCTGCGGGAAATGCGTCCCTTGCCGCGAGGGAACGAAGCACATGCTTCTCCTGCTCGAAAAGATCACGTCCGGACGCGGAACCATGGAGGACCTGACGACGCTCGAACAGCTCGCGGACATGGTCAAAGAGATGTCGCTCTGCGGACTCGGGCAGACGGCTCCGAACCCGGTGCTCACGACCCTTCGCTACTTCCGGGACGAGTACGAGGCGCATATCCGGGACAAACGCTGCCCCTCGCACGCATGTACGGCCCTTCTGCGCTACGAGATCGATCCGGACAAGTGCAAGCGGTGCGGCCTGTGCGCCAAGAACTGCCCCGTGAACTGCATCTCCGGATCCCGGCAGGAACCCTACCGGATCGACCAGGAGAAGTGCATCCGGTGCGGGACGTGCTTCCAGAAGTGCCCCTTCGGCGCTATCCGGAAGAGCTGACGCGGCCAGATGGAGGAATCGACGGATGAGTGACATAACCCTGAACATAGACGGCATCGCGTGTAAGGGGCAACAGGGCGACACGATCCTGGAGGTCGCCCGGCGGAACGACGTGTACATTCCGACAATGTGTTTCCTCGAGGGGTTGTCCCCCATGGGGTCGTGCCGGATGTGCGTGGTCGAAGTCGAGGGCAACCCGAAACTCATGACGGCCTGTACGACTCCCGCCGCGGACGGAATGAACGTTCACACCAAAACCGATAAGCTCAAGGCGTACCGCAAGCAGATCCTCGAACTGCTCTTCGCGGGCAGGAATCACTTCTGCATGTTCTGCTCCCAGAGCGGAGACTGCGAATTGCAGCGTCTGGCCATCGAACACGGAATGGATGCGGTCCGCTATCCGTTCCTGTACGCTGATTTCCAGAACGACACGAGCGACGGGGCGATTCAGGTCGACCACAACCGCTGCGTCCTGTGCCTGCGTTGCATCCGCGTCTGTTCCGAGAAGGTCGGGGCGCACACGCTGGACCTGGACAAACGAGGCTGGGCGTCGCGCGTGATTGCGGATATCGGAAAGAAACTCGGGGAAAGCGACACCTGCGTGAACTGCGGCGCGTGCGCCCAGGTTTGCCCGACGGGGACCATCACGCTCCGGGAATTCGCCTACCGCGGCCGCCGCAACGACTGCGACGACCAGGTGGAGAGCATCTGCCCGCTGTGCGCGATGGGCTGCCGGATCCGTGCGTTCGTCCGGACCGGGAGCGTCGCGCGCGTGGAAGGAGCCTGCGTGGAATGCCCCGATGGAGGCCAGCTCTGCCACAAGGGGCGCTGGGGGTTGACGGAGTCCACCGAACGCGATCGCGTGAAGACGCCGATGGTCCGTCAGGGCTCCGCCTTCCGGCAGGCGACATGGGACGAGGCGCTGTCCCTGGCGGCGGACAAACTCCGCGCCGCGGCGCCGACGGGCCGCGCCGGAGCCATCGTATCGGAACTCTGCACCGATGAGGAACTTTCCATATTTGCGGATTTCTTCAAGGGAAGCCTGCGTCTCGACAAGACGGACTGTTTCGACGGCGACGCGCTCCGGGGCTTTGTCGCGGGATTCGCTCCGTTTACGAAACAGGGCGTACGTCCCTTCACCGGAGCGCATGACATCCTGAACGCCGATGCGATCCTTCTGCTCGGCGCCACACCGCAGGAAGAAGCGCCGGTCGCGTCGAGCTACGTTCGCGTGGCGACGATCCGCAACGGCGCGAAGCTCATGAGCATTTCCCCCTTCGCGAACCCCTACCCCTCGATTTCGGACGCGGACCTTCGCGTTTCGATGGAGGAAATGGGATCGGTCCTCGCGTCGCTTGTCGGGGCCGTCGGAACGGGAGAACCGATCGAATGCGCGGGAATGGCCGTTCTCGATGCGATGGCGACCTGCCTGAGGAACGCGAAGAGACCGGTCATCGTCATCGGAAGCGCGGTGGCGAACCATCCGGAACTCGTAACGGCGGCGGTCAACGCAGCCATCGCCGCGAAGAGTTTCTTCGGCGACGGGCTCGGCGTCGTCCCGATGGTCACGACGGGGAACGGACTCGGAACCGTCAATACGGTGCTCGCCGAGACCGCGTGGGTCGGGGACGCGAATCTCGACTTCATGTACGTCTTCTCGACGGGAATGGTGCCGGACACGAAGAGCGTCCTGGAGGCGATGTCCCGCGCCCGCTTCGTCGTGGCGCAGACGCCGTACATGGTGCATCCGCTCGTCAACATGGCGGACATCCTCCTGCCCGCCCCGGCGTGGTACGAACGAAGCGGACACTATTGCACGCTTGAAGGGGAGCGGCGCCGGATGAACCTCATCGTTCCCCCGAAATCGGAGCTTCGCGGCCTGTCCGCAATTCTTCACGAGATGGCCGCAAAGGCGGGCGTACCGTTCGAAACGGGCAACTCGGCGGTCCCCTGTGAAAATGTATTCAAATCGACGCTGCCTCCGGAGCAGGCGCGAATCGTAGCGGTTTCCGCGCCCTCTGCGGCGGGCGCCAGGGAGGTGTAGCCCGTGGCCAAGCCCAAACTCGCATCCGTATGGCTCGAAGCCTGCGCCGGATGCCACATGTCGTTTCTCGATATCGACGAACGGATCGTGGACCTGATCGGGAAAGTGGACCTGACCTCGACGCCGATAACGGACATCAAGGAAATACCGGAAGTCGACGTCGGCGTCATCGAAGGCGGCCTCGGAAACGAGGAGGAGGCGCACATCGCCCGGGAACTGCGTTCCAAGTGCAAGATCCTCATCGCCTGGGGCGACTGCGCGGTCTTCGGCGGAATCAACTGCATGCGGAACTTCAAGAGCGTCGACGACGTCCTGAAGAAGGGGTACGTGGACACCATCTCCACGGTGAACCCCGAGGGCGTCATTCCGGGAGGGGATGTTCCGGCGCTGCTGAAGCACGCCATCCCCGTGGACAGGGAGGTCCGGGTGGATGTGTACGTTCCCGGATGCCCCCCCGATGCGGATACCATACTGTACGTCTTCCAGGAGATCCTTCAGGGCAGAATCCCGAAGGTTCCCTCCGACAAGATGCGCTACGACTAAAGAGGAGGAGCGCACCATGGCACAGGACAAAAACACCATCGTCATTAACCCGATCACCCGGATCGAGGGCCACGGCAAGATCACCGTGCAGCTCGACGAACAGGGGCAGGTGAAAAGCTCCCGTTTCCACGTCACCCAGTTCCGGGGTTTCGAGGCCTTCTCCGAAGGACGGGACTTCCGTGAAATGCCCGTCATCACGCCGCGCATCTGCGGAATCTGCCCCGTGAGCCACCACCTCGCGTCCGCGAAGGCATGCGACGCGATCCTCGGCGTCACGATCCCGCCCACGGCGCACAAGCTGCGGGAACTCATGCACATGGCGCAGTTCGTACAATCGCACGCGCTGTCCTTCTTCCACCTCTCGAGCCCGGATCTTCTCTTCGGGTTCGACGCGGATCCGGCCGTACGGAATGTCGCGGGCCTGGCGAAGGACTTCCCCGAACTCGCGGTCATGGGCATCGGGATGCGGAAGTTCGGACAGGAGATCATCAAGATCCTGGGCGGCAAGAAGGTGCATCCGTGGCACAGCATTCCGGGCGGGGTCAACCGGAGCCTCCGCGTGGACGAACGCGACGCGCTTCTGAAGGATCTCCCCGGGATCAAGCAGAATCTCAAGAAAGCGCTCGACCTCATCAAGAAATACCTGGCCGACCACGATTCCGTGGCCCGGGGTTTCGCGACGGTCGAGACATCCTACATGGGGCTCGTCCGCGACGGCGCCCTGGAACTCTTCGACGGCGACATCCGGCTGCGGAGCCCCCGGGGCCGCGTGACCGACGAATTCGCGGACAGCGAGTACTACAAGCACATCGGAGAGCACGTGGAAGCGTGGAGCTACCTCAAGTTCCCGTTCTACCTTCCGCTCGGCTATCCGCACGGCTCCTACCGGGTCGGCCCGCTCGCCAGGCTCAACGCCTGCGACGACATCAGCACGCCGGAGGCATCCGCGGAGCTGTACGCCTTCCGGAGAACGACGGCGGACGGCGTCGTGCATTCCACGATGTACTATCACTACGCGCGGCTCATCGAGATCCTCTACGCTCTCGAGCGCATGGAGGAACTTCTGAACGATCCGGACATCATCGGAAGCGACCTCCGCGTCACGAGCGCCGACCTGCAACCCGAGGGCGTCGGCGTGGTCGAGGCCCCTCGCGGAACGCTCATCCACCACTACCGCGTGAACGAGAAGGGCGCAATCACGGACGTCAACCTGATCGTCGCCACGGGACACAACAACTGGGCCATGAACAAGGGGGTCGACATGGTCGCCCGCGAATACATCAAGGGATTCGACGTGACCGAGGGCGTTCTCAACCGGATGGAGCACGTCATCCGGTGCTACGACCCCTGTCTCTCCTGCTCGACGCACGCGGTCGGGAAAATGCCCCTCGCGCTCGAGATTCAGGATGCGCAGGGCCGGACGATCCGGACGCTGAAGAAAGACTGACCGGGCCCGGAGATGCGATCGGGAGAGGGCCGGAGAATCTCCGGCCCTCTCTTTTGCTGAAGAAAGAGGTGGTGGGCGTGAAGGCTCTGGTCTGCGGATACGGCAACCCCTCGCGCCAGGACGACGGCGCCGGCCATGTCCTGGCGCCGCGCATCGCCGCGTGGCTCGAAGAAAAGGGCGCGGACGTGCAACTCGAACTGGCGCATCAGCTTCTCCCCGAACTCTCGGAAGACCTTTCGCTCGTGGACCTCGCGGTGTTCGCCGACGCGTCCGTTTCCTCGGGCGACGCGGAAGGAACGGAACACCGCGGCTTCGCGATCCGGGAGCTTGCTCCCGACCCCGTTCTCGAAGGCGCCAACCTGCACTCGATGGGGCCGGAGTGGCTTCTGGACCTCATGGAAACGCTCGGCATGCGTCGCCCGAGGGCGCTTCTCGTGACCGTCGCCGGAGCGTCCTTCGACTTTTCGGATGCGTTGACCCCCCTCTGCGC
>CAYVKE010000066.1:0-1540 GCA_964451935.1 uncultured Synergistaceae bacterium
ACAGAGGAAGCGAACGTCGCCACCTTCGCCGGTTCCGTGGTCGAACCATTTTTGATTGTGCTCCGTGATTGAAAGAGAAGCATTCTTCTCCCCCCGGAAGACATTCTTGCAGGAATACGAGTCGCCGGAGAAACTGCCGCCGGGGAAGTGATGCAGACACCAATCGCGGAAGTTCATGCCGCGTCGCCCCCGATCAGCAAGTACCGAACGAATCCGTCCGGTCGTTCGGAGTCGCGGATTGAAAGGATGATGTACCCGGCCTTCCGGAGTTCGTGGATTCTCGGAGCGAGTCGGTAGACGCCAAGATCCCGTTCCGCTTCGGGAACGCTGATCGTCCGTCCTGTCCGGAGCCACTGAAGGACCGCTTCGCATTGCGTCGCTCGTCGGGATGTCATCGGGACCACCCCCGCAAAAGGGCATGCGACATCGGCCCGAGACGTCCAGGACGCCACGAGGGAATGAACCTGTCAGATTTCAGATACGAATGGGTTAACCCGCTTCGGACGAAGCGGAAGGAAGGTAAGTCTGGGTCGCCTTGAGGCGGTTCGCTGCCTCCGGAATCGTCGCTTCTTCTACTTGAAGAAGCCAAAGAAGCGCGTACTGTCCGATGCGTCGAAGTGCGAGGACCGCGACGGAACGAAGAAACATGCTGAACTCGACACCGGAATTGATGTAAAGTCGATTGTTTGAACTTGCTAACCAAGTATGCGAGGTATTGATTCATTCGCCTTGTGTGGTCTTCAACTATTTCGCGAGCGCGTGAAAAGTCACGGTCCGCAGTCGCTTCTAATCGCGCAACACCATTTCTTTCTTGTCTTGGAATAGTGTCGTTTCCGCATCTCAATACCGCTCCGTACATCCACACTTGACGAAGAGCAATATTGTTTTTCTCTTCAGCCTTCTGGAATTCACGGTACTCACAAAGTTCTTTTGTCTTGCCCTTAGATTTGTAGTTTTCGACCATTGCTTCTTCTTCACAACAATAGACTTCTTCGCCTTGCTCACTCCCGACAAACTTGGTATGATTTGTCATAGACGATCTCCTTCCTGCCGCTTTCCGGACGCCTGCCGGGAGCGGTTTTTTTTGTGCTCCGCTACTTCCTGATAAGCACGCCGTCTTCATCGAAAAATTCCGTAACGTCATCCCCGAGGGTATTCTTGAGCGTTCCAAGAATACCCTTGCTCACGGCTCGCTTTCGTCCCAGAAGCCCGTACAGCGCCGTTTCGTGTATCCGCGTCTCTTTGGAAAAACGATACACCGTCCCCGAATGCGTCTCGATCTTTTCCTTCAACGTCATGTCAGCTTCACCCCCTCTCTGTTGACATCTTCACATTGCCAATTATAACACTTATACTACAGGTATCAGAAAAGCCGAGCGTTTGATGTCAGCATTTCGGAGAATTATTTACTGGACCACGAGGGAAGAGCTTACAGGAAGTTACCATCCACGGAACTATGACACTTACGTTCCGAGAATCTTGAAAACGGCGTGTCAGGGGAGAAAAATTGTAGTGCAATCGTTTGTCCCATTATTACTTT
>CAYVKE010000066.1:1550-16370 GCA_964451935.1 uncultured Synergistaceae bacterium
CCTATGGTACAAGATAGCCTTTAAGTTTACCATGATTCTTGGAATACGAATGAGCCCCGAGTCGGATGTCGAGAAACGCCGCGAGGGGAGAGAATCGGACGATCAGGGACTTTGAAAAGTGGTCATGTCAGGGAGAAAAATTGTAGTGCAATCGTTTGTCCCATTATTACTTTGGGGGTATGAAAAAACGGAGTCCAGTAATTGCAAGGACTCCGGTGATTGTATACCAATAATGGGACATTGCGTCCCATTATTCTACGAATAGAATAGTTTGTCAATGGATTCCGCGGCATGAATGGCGGAGGCTTTTGGAAAAAAATGCCTCCGCCTCGGTGCGTTCCGGGGGGTCAAAGGGGGGCGCCGGCGTCGTGTTTCCCGTCAGCGGCGCGACGTGAGCGGGAGCGTCCCGGACGATCCTGGGTATTATGCGCCGCCTCGCCTGTATCCCGCGAGATCGAGCGTAATGCGCTCGTACCCGGCGGCTCCGAGCCCGTCGAGGATCGCGCGTCGCGTCGCCTCGTCGAGAATCGACGGAAAGAGCCCCGGATCGACTTCGATGCGCCCCTCGCTCCCTGCGGTGCGGACGCGGATTCTGCTTTCCGGCGGAAGGAGCGCGCGCAGGGTTTCCTCAGCGCGCTCGACGCGGCGGAGCAGATCGGCCGTCAGGGGAACGCCGTACGGAATCCGGGACGCGAGGCACGCGGCCGCCGGCCGGGAATCGCCGGGAATCCCCCATTCAAGGGAGAGTTCCCGGATCATCGCCTTGGTCATCCGGGCCTCGATCAGCGGACATCGCGTCATTCCGGATTCCTGCACAGCGCGGTAGCCCGGGCGGTCGTCTCCGAGGTCGTCGAGGTTCGATCCGTCGAGAATCCACGGGATTCCCCGTTCTCGCGCGAACGATTCAAGCAGCGCGATGCGGCGTTTCTTGCAGTGGTAGCAGCGATCCGGAGGGTTCGCAGCGAATGTCGGGTCGTCCAGTTCGTTCAGACGGACGATTTCATGGCGGATTCCGGATGTTGCGGCGATGCCCGACGCCTCTTCGACCTCCCGGGCGGGGAGCGTCGGGGAGAGGATGGTGATCGCGACGGCCCGGTCGCCGAGAACCCGGCGCGCGGCCGTCGCGAGAAGCGCGCTGTCGACGCCGCCCGAGTAGGCGACGATAGTCTGTCCCATCGGACGGAGGATCGAAAGAAGACGATCCTCCGCGTCCCGTATTTCCCGTCTCATTGAATCTCCTCCCTGTCGTCGTCGATGCGGCCGTTCGAAAACGAAGCGCCGCGCCGCGCATTGTACCGTTTTTGACCGGAACCGTCTGCGCAAAATGGCTTTTCTTCCGGAAGGCTCCGGTCGTCTTCATGCGATATACTTTACAATATCGGCCGCAAATTCGGATATGCGCCGGGGGAGAGCGAGCGGGTGCGGGTCATCGGACATATCGAAGGAACGAAGAAAGCGGCGACCGGGCGACGCGTCGCGGTCCTCATGAGCGGAGGCGTGGACAGTGCGGCTTCGGCCGTTCTCCTGCTCCGGCAGGGATACGACGTCGTCGGACTGACGATGCGGATTCCGCGTTGCATTCCGGATGAAAGCGATTCCGAAACGGGGGCGGGGCCGGCGGTCGAGGGCGCGCGGTCGCTTGCGCGCCTGCTCGGGATACCGCACGTGGCCCTGGACGTTGCGGAAGAGTTCCGGGCGTTCGTAACGGACCCATTTCGCGGCTTCTACGCGTCGGGGCGGACGCCGAACCCGTGTTCCGACTGCAACGCCAGGGTGAAGTTCGGTCTGCTCATGGACTACGCCGAACGCGAACTCGGATCTCCGCTCGTCGCGACGGGGCACTACGCCCGCATCCTCACGGCGCGGGGGGAATGCCTTCTTGCACGCGCCGACGACAGGTCGCGGGACCAGAGCTACTTTCTGGCCGGAATACCGCGGGAACGGCTGGAGCGAATCCTCTTCCCGCTCGGCGGAAGGAGCAAGGACGAGGCTCGCGCCCTCGCGGCGGAGGCGGGGCTTCCGGTCGCGACGGCCGCCGACAGCATGGAAATCTGCTTTGCGGGCCAGGGTGATTACCGCAGGGTCGTATCGGACCTTCCGCACAGGCCCGGGCCGTTCGTCGCGGAGGACGGGCGCATGCTCGGACGGCACGAGGGGATTCCGTTCTACACCGTCGGGCAGCGGAAGGGGCTCGGGCTCGCCCTTCACGAGCCGCTCTACATCTCGCGGATCGACCCGGAGACGAACGAGATCTTTCTCGTTCCGCGGAAGAAGATCTTCCGAGAGTGCGTCGAAGCGTGCGATGTCAATGTCCTGCTTCCGGACGCGATGGACGGGACGCGCTCCTTCACAGGGAAAGTTCGCTCGCTCACAGGAAAGGTTCGCTCGCAGGGAGAGCCGGTCCCGTGCCGCATCGCGGAGTTCGACGGAAACACCCTGCGCGTCGTCTTCGATCCTCCTGCCTTCGCGCCCGCGCCGGGACAGCGCCTCGTCCTCTATGACGGAGAAACTGTCGCCGCCGGAGGCGTCATCACGAACGGCGGGGCTTCATTGTGAACGGCGACGCGGCGACCCCTGCCGTCTACATGGTCCGTTGCCGGGACGGGAGCCTCTACACCGGGTGGAGCACCTGCGTCGAATCGCGCGTCGCGGCGCACAACGCAGGTCGCGGCGCCAGGTACACGGCGGGGCGTCGCCCCGTGACGCTGGTCTATTGCGAGCGCGCCGCCGACAGGGCTTCGGCCATGCGTCGGGAACGGGCGCTCAAGAGGTTTTCCCGGGAAAAGAAAGAATGTCTCGTCGCGCGGTGGCTCGACGAATGCGCGAAGGAGCAGCGGACGACTTCCGAACCATTCGCATTCGTTCCGTCGTCCGTCGATGATGGGGATATGGAGGGATGTCCGTGAAAATTCGGGAGTTCGAACTGGAACGATACTTCGCGAAATACGAGTTCCATGTGCAGTACATGCTTTCGCCTTCGGACTGCGAGCCCCTGGGGCTCACGGAGCTTCTGGGAATGGCCGACGACGAATGCCGCGAGTTTTGGAGCGCGCTTCGGCTCTCTTATACCGAGCCGTACGGCCATCCCGCGCTCCTCACGGAGATCGCGAAACGCTACCGGTGCGCGGAGGAAAACGGCGTCGTCACCGCCGCGCCCGAAGAGGCGATCCTGCTGACCTTCATGGCGCTTCTGGAACCGGGCGACCATGTCGTCGCCGTCTCGCCGGCGTATCAGTCGCTGCACGAGCTTCCGCGGGCGCTGGGCGCCGAGGTGTCGCCGTGGACGCTTCGCCTTCGGGACGGACGATGGACCCTGGACATCGAGGAACTCTTCCGCCTGTTCCGGCCCGAAACGAAGGTTCTGGTGCTGAATTTTCCCCATAACCCGACGGGATTCATCCCGACGGAGGAGGAATACCTGACGGTGCTCGATCAGGCGGCGAAACGGGGCGTTTTCGTGCTTTCCGACGAAATGTACCGGGGGCTGGAGCACAGCGCCGCGAACGTTCTCCCGGCCGCATGCGATTTTCTGCCCTACGCGGCCTCGCTCTCCGGCCTCTCGAAGGCCTTTGCGCTTCCGGGGCTTCGGCTCGGATGGCTCTGTTCGCAGGACCGCGCGTTTCTCAGGCGCGTCGCGTCGCTCAAGGACTACACGACGATCTGCATGAACGCGCCCGGAGAGATCCTCGGGATCATCGCGCTGCGGAACGCGGAACGCATTCTGGACCGCAGCCGCCGCCTCGTCGCGGGGAACCTGCGACTGACGGAAGCCGTGTTCGCGCGTCACCCGGAGTCGCTCTTCTGGGCGCCGCCGCTCGGGGGGTCCACGGCCTTCCCGAAGCTGTTGGAGACTATCCCGGTTCCCGAATTCTGCCGCCGCGTGGTGGAGGAACGGAATCTGATGGTGCTTCCGGATACGGTGTTCGACGTGAACTGGAACCATATCCGGATCGGGCTCGGCCGGAGGGATTACCCCGCGGCGATCGCGGTGTTCGAGGATTTTCTCGGGAGTTGCGAGACATCGGCCCGCGGGTAGGGAATATATCCGGCGACACATGTGAAGGGGAGGGGTCGGAAGATGGGAAAGGGATTTGTCATGATGGCCGCGTCCGTTCTGGCGTCTATACTGGGCGCGGGGATTGCGGAAGCGTCCGTTCCCGCACGGCCGCCGATCGATACGCGCGTCGTCGCGGGAAGCAGGACGGCGACGTTCGCACTGGGGTGATTCTGGGGATCGGACGCCCGGTTCGGGCTGCTCCCAGGCGTTCTCCGGACGAGGGTCGGGTATGCGGGAGGGACCTCTCCCGACCCGACGTACCACAACATCGACGGGCACAGCGAGACGGTCCAGGTGGATTTCGATCCGGAAGCGATATCGTACGGGGAACTTCTTCACGTGTTTTTCGTCTCGCACAACACGGCGATTCCTTCGATGAGCCGCCAGTACGCGTCGGTGATCTTTCACCACGACGAGGAACAGCGGAGGGCTGCGGAGGAAGCGAAACGAGGGATGGAGGCGCGTTACGGTCTTCCGGTGTTCACCGAGATCCACCCGTACTCGGGATTTACGCGGGCGGAGGACTACCATCAGAAGTACTACCTGCGCAACGACACGATTCTCGTAAGCGCGCTGATGTCGATCTACCCGGACGCGACGGAATTCGCCGATTCGACGGCCGTCGCCCGCGTCAACGGATACCTCGGCGGCGAAGGGACGCCGGACGATCTTTCGCGCGATCTGCCCGGTCTGGGGCTTTCCGACGAGGCGCAGAAGCGTCTGCGCCTCGTCGTCGACAGGATGAGCCGGTAGAACGAGTCGAATTGCGTTTTTTGGGGAATAGGGGATAAAATAATCTTTTATCCCTACAACCAATGATGCGGTCTTCCCCGGAGGTCAAAGCATGAGAGCAGATGTCCCCGACAGGAGATTCCGAAAAGTCAGTGTGCTCGCCGCAACCCTGTACGCGATCGGCGTTCTCGGGTATGTGGCGTTCGCCTATCTCTCGGAAGAGAAGAACGTCCTGCGGGTGGTCGACGACCGGCTGACGCTTGCGGCCAAAGGCCTGAAATACATGCTTTCGCCCGACTTTCACGACCGCGCGCTCGACGAGACGTCAATCACCTATGACGAAGAACTCCGGAACCGGAAGGCCATGAACGCCTACGCAGCCGACGGGGGCTTCGTGTACGCGTACACGCTCGTCGAACGAAACGGACGGTACTTCTTCGCCGCTCCTTCGGTGACGGACGAGGAGGCCAGGGAACGGCGGTCCTGGTATTTCTACCCGTATGACGACGTCCCGAAGGAGTTCATCGAAGCGAATGAGACGGGGACGCCCCGTTACGTCAGCTACAAAGACCAGTGGGGGACGTTCCGCTCCGTCGCGTGGCCCGAAACCTCTCCGGGAGGCCGCCGGTACCTCGCGTGCGTCGACCGGAGCATATCGCACATCAACGCGGTGCTTCGGGCGAAGGCGTGGGGCGCGCTTCTGACGGGCTTCTTTTTCTTCGTCCTCTCGCTCCCCGCTGCGTTGCTGTTCCGCAGGCTCGTGTTTGCGTATCGGGAGAAGTCCGAGGAGATGCGGGTGCTGTACGACTCCGTCGAGACGCATATCTGGCGGCTCGATTCGCCGGATGCCTACGGCGCCGTTAACCGGGCGCACGCGCTCTTCTTCGGGAAGACGGTCGGAGAGATGGAATTCCGGAAGATCGGGGAAGCGCTTCCGGATGACGTCGCTGCGGTCCTCCTGAAAGGGAACGAATCGGCGTTCGAGGAGAAACGCCGGGTGCGTTCCGAGGAGTGGATCCGGGACGGGCAGGGGCGGTCGCGCCTGCTTGCCGTGACGCGAACGCCGAAGATCGGCAGGACGGGAGCGGTCGATTACGTCGTCTGTTCCGCCGAGGACATGACGGACGGGTGGAAGGCGAAAGAAGCGCTCGCGGAGAGCGAGGAACGGCTTTCTCTCGCTTTGCAGGGGGCGGACCTGGCGCTGTGGGATCTCGATTTCGAGCAGGGGCGGGCGATTTTCAACGATCGGTACGCGGCGATGCTCGGATATACGATGGAGCAGCTGCATCCGGAATTGAACACATGGGAGCGCGTCGTCGCCCCCGAGGACTTCGCTCGAGTGTCGGCGGTCTGGAATGACCATATCGAGGGACGGACTCCTTTTTATGAGTGCGAGTACCGACGGATCTCGCGGACGGGGGACGTCGTCTGGGTTTTGGACCGGGGGATGGCTTTCAAGCGGGACGCGCAGGGGAAGGCCCTCAGGGTCGCAGGAACGCTGCTCGACATCACGGAACGGAAACGGACCGAGGAGCTTCTGCACCTGGCGAAGGAGTCGGCGGAGGCCGCAAATCGCGCGAAGAGCGCCTTTCTGGCGAATATGAGTCACGAAATCCGAACGCCGATGAACGCAATCCTCGGTTACGCGCAGATCCTGCAGCACGACGAGTCGCTCAACGAAGAGCAGCGGACGGCTCTCGACGTCATCGCGAGGAGCGGCGACCACCTCCTGACGCTCATCAACGACGTCCTCGAGATGGCGCGGATCGAATCGGGGCGCATCTCCCTGTCGGAAGAATCGTTCGACTTCCACGGGCTGCTCAACGACATCATCCGGATGTTCCGCATCCGGACCGCTTCGCACGGAGTCGCGCTGCATCTCGAGGAAAAGGGGGACGTCCCGCTTGTGCTTCGCGGGGACGAGGGGAAGATCCGCCAGGTGCTCATCAACCTGATCGGCAACGCCGTGAAATTCACCGAACGCGGGACCGTGACGCTGCGCGTCTCCGCGGAAAGAATTTCGCGGGAGAGCGGTGACGGCGCCGGAGTCCGGGTCGGCATCGAGATCGAGGACACCGGATGCGGCGTTTCGCCCGCGGACCGCGAGCGCATCTTCTCCGCGTTCGAGCAGACGGAAAAGGGGAGAGACACCGGCGGAACGGGACTCGGGCTTCCGATCAGCCGGCATTTCGCGCGGCTTATGGGCGGCGATCTGGAAATCGTCCGGAGCGAACCGGGAGTGGGAAGCCTTTTCTATTTCACGTTCACCGCCGTCCTGTCCGACCGGTGCGATCCGCGGAATTCCTCGCTGAAGCGGCGGGGGGTCTGGCGTTTCGCCGCGGGCGAAACGCCGCATACGGCCCTTGTCGTGGACGATCGTGAGACAAACCGGGTATTGCTGGCGCGAATGCTCGCGCCGGCCGGCTTTACGGTGTTCGAGGCCGCCGGGGGAGCCGAAGCGCTGACCCTCTTCGAGCAGGAGCGGCCGGAAGTGGTTTTCATGGATATCATGATGCCGGGCATGGATGGACTCGAAGCGACGCGCCGGATTCGGGAAATCGCCGGGGGCGCGGTTTTCGTGATCGCCGTTACGGCCCGGACGCTGGACGTCGACCGTGAAAGCGCGCTTGCGGGAGGGATTCACGGCTTTGTCGGCAAACCGGTGCAGGAGGACGACCTGTTTTCGGAGATCCGCAGAGTTACGGGATACCGGCTGGAATTCATTCCTCTCCCGCAGACGCGGAGGGGAGACGAACCCGTCCGGACGACGCTGCGTCCGGAGACGCTGGACAGGATCGACGCGGCCCTCGTTTCGGCGCTTTCGGACGCGATCCGGGCGGGAGATCAGCGGCGCATCCTCGATGTCGCGGACCGGATTGCGGCGGCGGATCGCGATCTCGGAGAAACGATCCGTGCTATGGCGACGGAGTACGATTATCTCGCGCTTTCGCGAATCCTGGACAAGGGATGATGACGCTATGCCGTATGACGAGACGAAAATGAAGATCATGATCGTGGACGACGTCCCCATGAACCTGAAGGTGCTGGATACGATCCTGCGCTCCCTGGGACATGACGTTTTCGCCTTCCCCCGGGGCGACATGTTCCTGAGCGCGGTCCGCGCCGCACCGCCGGATCTCGTGTTGCTGGACATCAACCTTCCCGACATGGACGGCTACGGGATATGCGCGCTGCTCAAGGAAGACCCGGCGCTCCGGGATATTCCCGTCATCTTCGTCAGCGCCCTGACCGAACCGCTCGACAAACTCAAGGCTTTCGGGGCGGGCGGCGCGGATTATATCGCAAAACCGTTCGACATCTCGGAGGTCCGGGCGCGCGTCGCCACTCACCTGGAACTCCGCAGGCTCCGGCGGGAGCTGGATCGGACCATTCGGGCCCATGAAGAACGCATGAACGTGATGGCGCGCGAAATCGCCGACGCCGGGCGTACGATGATTCGTGCGCTCGCCGGGCTTGCAGCGTTCCGGGACGATGATTCGGGAGCGAATCGGAATCGGACCCGCGAATTCCGCCGCATCCTGTCCGAAGAGATTTCCGGACCGGAATAGCGCGCACGAACGTTTCCCGGATTCCCCCGCTGTTTTCAACCGCCTGAAGATCTGATATAATCCCAAAATGCAACCCGGTTGCTTCTATCTCTCAACGTGTCAAGGAGGAACGTCAATGCGCGTTCGCACCATTCCCGTCCGGGAGGCGATCGGCCTTCCGCTGTCCCACGATCTCACGCAGATCGACGCCGTTTCCGGATACAAGGGCGCGCGTTTCAAGCGGGGACACGTCGTGTGCGACGAAGATATTCCCGTGCTGCTTTCCATGGGGAGGGAACATCTGTCGATCCTGGAACTCGGGGATTCGGAGGTCCATGAGGATGATGCGGCGCTTGCGCTTGGCCGCGTACTGGGCGGCGAAGGGGTTTCGATGGACGGCCCGGAGGAGGGAAAGTGCCGCCTGAATGCGACGAGGGACGGCATGCTCTTCTACAATCCCGCCATGGTGGACGCGATCAACGAGGACGTCCAGTGGATCCTCGCGACGCTTCCTCCGTTCGTGCCCGTGCGAGGCGGCGAGAATGTCGCGGCGTTCCGGATCCTTCCGCTGACGGTGGCGCGAACGGAGATGGACCGCGCAGTTTCGGTCGCGCGTCCGATCTCGGTGCTTCCGTTCGCCCCGTTGCGGGTCGGTCTCGTGACGACGGGGCGCGAGATAGCGGACGGGCTCGTGAAAGACGCGTTCGCGCCGAAACTCGCCTCCAAGCTGGCCGTTTTCGGCGGATCGCTGCTCGATCATCTCACGGCCGGGGATGACCCGGACGATATCGAATCGCGGATCCGGCAGCTTCTCGGCTTCGGCGCACAGATGGTGATCTGCACCGGGGGCATGAGCGTCGATGCGGACGATCTCACGCCCGACGCAATCCGGCGCGTCGCCGACCGCGTCGTGTTCCGGGGAGCGCCGATGTTGCCCGGATCGAATCTGATGCTCGCCTATGCCGGAACGGTTCCGCTGATCGGCGCTCCCGCCTGTGTCGTTCACGACGCATGGACGGCGTTCGACCCGTTGCTGACGCGGCTCTTCGCGCGGCGCGAGCCGACCTTGGCCGAAGTGCGGAAATGGGGCGTCGGAGGGCTGTGTCGCCGCTGTTCCGTGTGCGGCTACCCGTCCTGCGCGTGGGGAGCGCGCCCGTGAGCGATCCG
Source organism: uncultured Synergistaceae bacterium (assembly GCA_964451935.1). Lineage (GTDB taxonomy): Bacteria > Synergistota > Synergistia > Synergistales > Aminobacteriaceae > CALFXN01. The sequence goes on from CAYVKE010000066.1 coordinate 11,055, forward strand.
GAGGAGAGCGCGGAAGCCCTGCTCCGGGAGACCGGAGTGCGGAGGACTCCCGTACGGGAAACGGTCCTCAATGCGCTTCTCGACGCCGGAACACCCCTGTCGCAGAAAGATCTGGCCGCAACCCCCGGATTGGAGCGCGTCAACAAGGTCACGCTCTACCGGACGCTTGAAATACTCGCGAATGCGGGCATCGCGCACCGGGTCATCGGCATCGACGGAGAATGGCGTTTTTGCTCGCATGCACCCGAAGGCGGGCGCTGTACGGGGAACCATCCGCACTTTCTCTGCCTGAACTGCGGCAGGATGGCATGTCTCAGGGACCAGACAATGCCGCGCGTGAACGTGCCGGAAGGATACGACATCGAGGGGAAACAGCTTATCGTATACGGAATATGCCCGGAATGCCGGGAGATGGGCGCCGGGCGCTAGGTTTTCGGAAAAGGTTTTTTTCTCTGCTCTTTAATCTGCTTCGGAAAACGCAGTCGGGTTTCATTCCCCGTACTGTGTTTGTTGTGTTTTTTCCTTCTCCCCCCATTGACAAAATCACAGACCATTCAGTACATTACTTGCGGGAATTTCGGCTCGTCTGTCATATGAGACGATGCCTTCGCGTTTTTCCCGGAACACTGTTGTCCTGCCTGTTTCGCGAAGCGGGAAGGAGGATGAGCGTCAGCTGACGGGAAGGCCGGGCACGGACACGGCACGCCTCGGATATGTCGAGGATCTGGAAAAGGAGGAAACGACGGGATGAAACTCTTTTCGAAAAAGACCCTTGTCATCAATGGTGTTCCACGAACGGTCATCGCGAACCCCGACGAATTGCTCGCCAATGTGATCCGAAAGCAGCTCGGGCTTACGGGAACCAAGGTCGGGTGCGGCCAGGGGCAGTGCGGCGCCTGCAACGTGATTCTCAACGGGAAGGTCGTCCGCTCCTGCGTCACCAAGATGAAGCTCGTCCCGGACCAGTCCGCGATCCTCACGATCGAAGGCCTCGGGACTCCCGATTGCCTCCACGCCATCCAGTGGGCGTTCGTCGCGAACGCGGCGGTTCAGTGCGGCTTCTGCACGCCCGGATTCATCGTCGCCGCGAAGGCGCTGCTCGATGAGAACAGGAACCCGACGCGCGAGGAGATCCGCGACTGGTTCATGAAGACGAAGAACCTTTGCCGCTGCACGGGCTACAAGCAGATCACGGACGCGGTCATGGACGCCGCCGCCGTGCTCCGCGGCGAGAAGAAGATGACGGACTTCTCCGAGAAGCTCAATCCGGACGGATCGCTCTTCGGCTCGCGCTATCCGCGCCCGAACGCCGTGTACAAGGTCACCGGAACGCTGGACTTCGGCGACGACCTCGGGCTCAAGCTTCCGGAAGAGACGCTCTTCTGCGCGCTCGTCCAGGCCGAGGTTTCGCACGCGAACATAAAGGGCGTCGACGCGTCCGAAGCGGAGGTCATGCCCGGCGTCGCGAAGGTCGTCACGGCGAAGGACGTCAAGGGAAAGAACCGGATCACCGGACTGATCACCTTCCCGACGAACAAGGGCGACGGCTGGGACCGGCCGATCCTGTGCGATACGAAGGTCTTCCAGTACGGCGACGCGATCGCGATCGTCTGCGCCGACACCTACGAACACGCGAAGGCGGCCGCCGCGAAGGTCAAGGTCGATCTCGAAGTGCTTCCGGCCTACCTGAACGCGATGGACGCGATGGCCGACGACGCGATTGAGATCCATCCCGGCACGCCGAACGTCTATTTCGAGCAGAAGGTCGCCAAGGGCGCCGATACGAAGCCGATCATGCAGTCGGCCGACGTGACGGTCGAGGACGACTTCTACCTCCAGCGACAGCCGCACCTCACGATCGAGACGGACGTCGGATTCGCGTTCTTCGATGACGAAGAGCGCCTCACGATCCACTCCAAGAGCATCGGCATCCACCTGCACCACGCGATGATCGCCCCCGGCCTCGGAATCGCGCCGGAGAAGCTGCGCCTCGTCCAGAACAACGCGGGCGGAACGTTCGGCTACAAGTTCAGCCCGACGATGGAAGCGCTCGTCGGCGTCGCGGCGATGGCCACGGAACGCCCCGTCTTCCTGCGCTACGACATGAAGCAGCACATCACCTACACGGGAAAACGCTCCCCGTTCTTCGTCAAGATGAAGTACGGTGCCGACAAGACCGGAAAGATCAACGCGATGGAGCAGACCTTCTACGTGGACCACGGTCCGTACTCCGAATTCGGCGACCTGCTCACGCTCCGCGGAACCCAGTTCATGGGCTCGCCCTACGGCATCGCGAACGTCCGGGGCGCGGGGTACACCGTCTGCACGAACCACGCGTGGGGCTCGGCCTTCCGCGCCTACGGCTCGCCGCAGTCCTTCATCGCGACGGAAGTCCTCGTCGACGAACTCGCCGAGAAGCTCGGCATGGATCCGCTCGACCTGCGCGAAGTGAACGTCCTGCGCCCCGGCGACACCTTCCCGACCGGGCAGGCGCCCGAAGTCTACCCCTTCCCGAAGATGGTCGACATGATCCGGCCGAAGTATGCGGAAGCTGTCCAGCGTGCGAAGAACAATTCGACGGTGACCGTGAAGCGGGGCGTCGGTCTCGCGCTCGGCGTCTACGGATGCGGCCTCGACGGCCCCGACTCCTCCGCGGCCTGCGCCGAACTGACGCCGGCCGGCGTCACGATCTACAACGCGTGGGAAGACCACGGACAGGGCGCCGACGCAGGGACGGTCGGCACCGCGTCGAAGGCGCTCGCGCCGCTGAACCTCAAGCCCTGCCAGATCCATACCGTGATGAATGACACCGCGCTGACGCCGAACAGCGGCCCCGCGGGCGGAAGCCGTTCGCAGGTCATGACGGGCAACGCGGTCCGCGTCGCGTGCGGCATGCTGGTCGCGGCCATGAAGAAGCCCGACGGAACCTACCGGACCTACGACGAGATGGTTGCCGAAAAGCTCCCGCTGAAGTATGAAGGAAAATGGGGCGCGACGATGTGCAAGGCCTGCGACGAAAACGGCCAGGGCGCGCCGTTCCCGGTCTACATGTATGGACTGTTCATGGCGGAAGTCGCCGTTGACGTGACCACCGGCACGACCGTCGTGGAGAAACTCACAATGGTCGCCGACGTGGGCAGGGTCGTCAACCGCGATATCGTGGATGGACAGCTCTACGGCGGAATGATCCAGGGACTCGGGCTCGCGCTCAGCGAAGACTTCGAGGACATCCGGAAGCAGACGTCGCTCGCGGCGTGCGGGATTCCGTACATCAAGGACGCTCCGGACAACATGGAGCTGCACTATATCGAGAGCGACCGCGAGGACGGCCCGTTCGGCGCCGCCGGTTGCGGCGAAGCGCCTCTCACCGCTCCGCATCCCGCGATCATCAACGCGATCTACAACGCCTGCGGCGCGCGCGTCACGAAACTTCCGGCCTACCCGGAGAAGGTTCTCGAAGCGCTGAAGGCGAAACGAGGCGGGTGCTGCTGCTGCGGTGGTGACTGATCGTCGCGGCCGGCGACTCCGGCTGAGGATCGCTCTTCGATGGGTGTAGGCCGGAGAGTCGTTGCGTGATGTATCGGGACGGGGATTCCAAAGTCGGCGCCGACATGTGCGGCGCCGACGGGACGGATCCCCGTCCGTCATATGTCAGGAGGGAGCGTATGAGACAGAATAGCGGGCGTCAGCCGACGCTTGCCGCTTCGAGAGAAGCTCTGGAAGCGCTTTGCATCCAGGACGAGCCGCCCCGGTGTCAGGCCGCGTGCCCTGCCCGCGTTGACATTCGCGGAATGTGCGCGGCGCTCGCGAAGGGGGACCCGGACGAGGCGCTCCGACTTTTGCGAAAAAGCGTCCCGTTCCCTGAAATCCTCTGCCGGATCTGCGACGAACCGTGCGGTCGGGCATGCCTTCGGGGACAGCGAGGCGATCCGGTCAGGATACGGATGCTCGAGCGCGCCGCCGTTGAATACGGACGAGAGACGCCGTCACGCCGCCCGCTGATCCGCAAGAAGCAGCGGGCGCTCGTCGCGGGTGGAGGCCTTGCCGGGTTGACCGCGGCGAAGGAGTTGGGCCGAAAGGGGTACGCGGTGACGTTGCTCGTCCCGGAGGACGGTGCAGGCGGAGAGTTGCTCTTGCTGCCGGAGTCGGTCCTTCCGAGCGACGTCGTCATGCGCGCCGTCGCGTCGCTGCCGGAGACCGTGACTGTCCGGACCGGTGCTGCGATGGATCTTTCCCCCCGGGAGGAATGGGACGCGGCGTTTCTCGCCGACGCACGCTTTCTCCCTGATATGAAAGGAGACCCCCTCTCTCTCGTGACGTCGGACCCCGTCGTTTTCGCGCCGGACGACCGGACGGAAACGTCTCCCGTGCTGCTGCTCTCATACGGCAAACGCGCGGCCCTTTCGATGGACCGCGTCTTCCAGAACGCGTCGCTCACAGCTTCGCGGGAGGGGGAGATCGGCGCCGAGACGCGGCTCTACACGTCGCTCGAGGGCGTGGCGCCGTCGGAGGCGGTTCTCGCGCGGGACGGAGATCGCTACACGCTTGAAGAAGCTGCGCTCGAAGCGCAACGGTGCATTCAGTGTTCCTGTCTTGAGTGTGTGAAACGTTGCCCTTTCCTTGACCATTACGGCGGATATCCGAAGCTCCACATCCGGACGATCTACAACAACCTCGCGATCGTCATGGGGAACCGGACCGCCAGTCGGATGATCAACTCGTGCGCGCTCTGCAGCCTGTGCGCGCTCGTCTGTCCGAACGATCTCGACATGGGCGCGGTCTGTCTCGAAGCGCGGCGCTCACTCGTCGCGATGAAGAAGATGCCGACCTCGGCGCACGACTTCGCGCTGCGGGACATGGCGTCGAGCGGTTCCGAAGAGTTCGCGCTCTGCCGGAACGAACCCGGGACGGATCGTTCGGCGTGGCTGTTCTTTCCCGGCTGTCAGCTCGGGGCGTCCGACCCGGCGATCGTCGAGAAGACGTATTCGTGGCTTCGCTCGCGACTGCCTCATGCGGACGGCGCCGGGACGGGACTTCTGCTGCGCTGCTGCGGCGCGATTGGAAGCTGGGCCGGACGGGACGATCTCGCGGAAGCCGAACATCGCGCGCTGCTCGATGCATGGGAAGGGATGGGGCGTCCGGTCGTCGTGACGGCCTGTCCTTCGTGCGCCCGCGAACTCAAAGACGTCCTGCCTGCCGACCGGTTGCGGACGATCTGGGATGTCGCGCGCGAATACGGGCTTCCGGTCGAAGGGGAACTTTCCGGACTCGGCGACGTCCGCGTGCTCGATCCGTGCGCGGCGCGCGACGACCCGG
>CAYVKE010000067.1:0-12074 GCA_964451935.1 uncultured Synergistaceae bacterium
GCGTCAAGGACGACCCCGTCCCCGGACCGCACAACGACTACCAGGACGCCTACAAGGCCCCCGGGCTCGACAAGACGATCCCCTGGTATCAGACGCTCGGCAATCACGATCATTTCTGGTTCGGTTCGATCCTCGTGAGCGACTATCTTCGGCAGACCTACACCGGCGAGGATATCGTCCGGCTCGGGACATTCCAGGAGGTCTTCTTCGATCCCGAGGGCGGAAACATGCGGAATTACTCCATGGGATCGATCGACGGCCGGACGGCGTACGGCGACGTGTACGGCGCGGGGACGTCCATGGACTACCCGACTCCCGTGAAGGTGCTCGCGGCCGACCCGAACCGCCGTTCCCTGACGAGAACCGAGTGGATCGCAGAATTCTTCAGAACGACATCGAATCCGGTGGGACACGGCTTTCCCCGGGAAGCGATCAAGACGGGCTTCGCCTGCTACACGTTCGAGCCGAAGCCGGACGTTCCGCTCCGGGTCATCGTTCTCGACGACACCCAGAGGGAGGACGACGGCTTTTTCCAGGGCTACGGGCACGGCTCGCTCGACGCCGAACGCTACGCCTGGCTTGTGGATCAGCTCGACAAGGGGCAGGCCGACGGAAAGCTCATGATCATCGCGGCGCACATCCCGATCGGCGTCCGGCCTGCAGGCGCGCTGGACGGCTGGTGGGCGAACGCGTGCGTCACCGAACAGGAGCTGTTCGCCAAACTTCACAGCTATCCGAACCTCATCCTGTGGGTCGCGGGACATCGCCACGTCAACACGGTCGCCGCGTTCCAATCGCCGGACCCGGCCCGTCCCGAACTCGGCTTCTGGCAGGTCGAGACGTCCTCGCTCCGGGATTTCCCGCAGCAGTTCCGCATGTTCGAGATCATCCGCAACACCGACGACACTGTTTCGATCCTGGCGACCGATGTCGATCCGGCGGTCGCGGACGGGACGCCCGCGGCCACATCGCGCACCTACGCCGTCGCTGCGCAACAACTGTTCCGGAATGAGCTGGACCCGGCGCCGAACGGTTCATACAACGCGGAACTCGTCATTCGGCTGAGCCCGGAAATGCAGGAGAAGATCCGGAACTCCGGAACGCCGATGCGCAAGTAGCGGGCGCGTCCGCAACCGGATTTCCCGAACGCCTGTTGCAGGCGGAGCCGCGGCGGAACAGCGCCGCGGCTCCGCTTTTTTGTGTCGTCGCGTCGCCTCAGTACCCCGGCGGAATAGATCTCCCGAAAGAATTTGACCGGAAAGACCGGATGCCTTTATCATCATAAAGTCTCCGTCTTTCGGGGATGTCGTTGCACTGGCCGATATCTTTCGGACATGGGACGAAGCGGGGGAAGGATCCCGTAAGGAGGTGCAACTGTGGATACAGAGAACGTTATAGAAATCCTGCGGGAAAATCGACCTCTTTTGGCGCAATTTCACGTTTGTTCGTTGTCGGTTTTCGGTTCGGTTGTGCGTGGCGAAGCAGGGCCGGACAGTGATATTGATATCCTGGTGGAGTTCGAGCCTGACGCGCATATCGGATTATTCGCCTTCGCCCGATTGCAGCGTTACCTCCAGGAAATTCTTGGGAGAGATGTCGATCTGGCCACACCGCAAGCGCTTCACAAAGCGCTGAAAAAAGGCATCCTGGAGGAAGCGGTTCATGCCTTCTAGAGATTGGAAACTCCGTATCCGGGATATCCTGGAGTCGGTCGCCGCCGTCGAAAGCTACGTTGCCGGTATGACCTTCGAAGCGTTCGAGGGCGATCAGAAAACCATCGACGCCATCGTCCGGCGCTTTACGGTAATCGGAGAAGCAGCCAATCACGTTCCGGCGCAGATATGCCTCCGCAATCCCCATATCCCGTGGGAGGACATGCGGGCGATGCGCAACTTCGTCGTCCATGAATATTTCGGCGTCAGCGATCGCACCCTTTGGGACACGATACACGTCGATCTTCCCGGCATCGTCGAGCCCCTTAAGCTTTTGCTTGACCAGGAGCCGGACTGATGGATCGTCAACGCTTGTCGGACAGAAAGAGAGGTGGCTTTTGACGGAATTCCTGCGTTGCGTATCCTTGAATGGCTGTTTTTATTCCCGGCCGGATAGATTGATGCAAGATTTTTTACGCGCCGCATGATTTCCCGCGCACTGTTTTCCTTTTTGACGGAATAGCCCGGAAATACGAGTCCTCCGAACTCAGTACCCCGACGGAAATGTTGAAAATTATAACCGATGAAGATCAATGCCTTTGGCTTGAGCTAACAGTCGCGTCTGCGAACCTCGCGGCGAAACTCCCGAACGGCGCTTTTTTTATAGATCGAAGGACTAGATTTTTATCGAAAAGATCTAAAGACGCTGATAGATATTCCTCTCCATTTTCCGGATAGAAAGCCGCAATCCTCTGATTCTCTTTAATTTTTCTTCTGATTTTTCATGCTATGCTTACAAGAACCACGTGTGAGGAGTGATGCCTCTTGTTAAGTATAGCTGCATGTTTTTTGGGAGCGTCGTCGCTTGTCCTTTCGTGTGCGTTCATTCTTCTGGGAAAGAGGCGTTTGGCCAAAAACTCGATTGAGACGACGAAACGGCTTGTCCGGATTCAGGACTTTCTGTCCCAGAAGGTTGCGGATGCTCGGTACGAATCCCGAGGTGAGTTCGGGGTGTTGATATCCGGGGAAAGAAAACGAACGGAAGGCAGCCTCGCAAGCATCGAACAGAAAATTACCGCCATGGAATCGAAGTTGTCGACTCTTCCCGATTGGGTTGAGAACACGCATCAAACTGAATGCGAATTGAGACGCGTGTCAGAGGAAATCGCTAATATCCGTCGCGAACTTCAGGGAAAACATGGAGCACTGAACGCTGAAGCGTGTAAGCAAGATAGGAACAACTTCGCCGATGTCGGACAGAGAGTTCCCGGTATGGAACCGTCGGAACTTCCTGCTTCGATCGAAAACATACCCCCGCAAGCTCGGTTGATCGACATGAGCCCTGTTTCCTCCGAAATATCCACGATCTCCTGCGATTCAAGAGACGAAAACGAAATCACAGATGATGCCTCAGAGAACGCACATGAGCACTTCGTTCCGGACTCTGAGAACGAAGCTGAGGGGCAGGGACGCCATTCACCCGAAGTCGCCGTGAATCCGCTGAGACGCGGAGGCCGACGAATCGGATCCGCCCATGAATCCGCAGATTATGAAAAGAAGGACTCCATTGAAATTGAGTGCGTAAAAAGGGGATCGCGCTGGGATGTCATCGCAAAGATACCAGATGAAATCATGTACCGGAATCCCGAGATAACCGAGAATGGGGTCAGAGTCGTTCTTCAAGACAAAGGGGAGTTTCTCATAAGCCGTCTGAGAGGGCGCATTCGATGTCGTTGGCAAGAAGACGGAGAACTCCAGAGTCTCGAAAAAGCATACGGCAGCGAGGGTTTCATTCTCTTTAAAATCCTCTCCCAAGACACCCGGGCGAAAATCGCGAGTATGTACTCATCCGGAGAGTACCTGACTGTCGTCCCGTCGAATTATTTGAGAGAGGATATTTTTTCGGGGAAAGAGCTTGCGAGTCCGGAATCGTGCTCAATCGAAGGCGCGCAGGTTCATTTCTTTGATACGGCAACGCAATGTGGCATTGCTTTCAGGCTGCCGAATGGCTCAGTTATCAAGGCGACGCCCGGCGGAAACTTATTCACTTTGCTGGGCGACACATGCGAACATATCAGGGGACGCTACGGCGAACGAGTTTTTTTCCGACGTCCACCTGTGATTGACGCAAAAGATCCGTCCAACTGGGATCTGGTGGATTCGGTCATTATCAGAAGCAACATGGAGCGGGGCAAACGGGTGAAACTGTATGGGGACAAGAACGGAGCGATTTCCATTCCCGAAGGGATGGAAAAAGACGGCGGACATTACAGTATTCTCCTCTACGACAAAAACAATGAACTCATTGAGAGTCATCCTTTTGCATTCCACAAAAATCTGTTTCGCGTGGACGTTCAAGGCTACGACCCGTTCACACCAACACACGAAGGGCGAAAGTTTTCCGTAGATATGTATCATGCAGAGGGATACGGACCTATTCTTGAAGAAAATCAGAGCGCATCGGAAATATCATCCATTAAGAATACCGGTGAAAGTACAATCATACATTTCTCCGGACATGCTGACCGAGAGAAATTCTCTTGGCGTCTTCACCCCGGCTGCCAGGACGCGATAGCTTTCCAGACACTTTTTCCCTTTGTCTGGTGGTCAATGGGAGGCGATCCGGCAGAAACAGTATTAGGCGACGCCCTGTTTGAAATCGGGCCGGAAGCGTTGCGTCCATTTAATGGGAAACATTTGTTCGTCAAGGCTCCGCCCAGCGTGAAAGCAATCAACGCTCGGTTCTGCGCTGCCGGACTCAACGCCCAGAAATTGCGCCGGACCGGAAACGGCTTGTGGAGCATCGGACTGGACGATGTTGGGTCAGCCATTTTCCTAAACCTGTCACATTACGGCAGTGATCGAATACCGCTTGTTCTATCCGTGGTTGAAAGCACTCCTGACGCTGCGCACAAAATCCATATTGCGGATTTCGTTTCCCGAAAGAAGTGCCGTTTTTGCGAAGAAACTTTGGACTCATACGAAATCAGGCGGCATCTAGAGGAAAAGCACAAGTCGAAAATCCTGGAACTCATGTTCCGGGAGTTATCGTACAAGGAGCTTGCGGACGCCGACGAAACCCTTCCCCGGGAGATCTATAAATGTGGATACTGTTCTTTCTATCACCCTGTAATGCACGAAGAATTTCTCCATAGTCCGACAAATGTCATTTGCGAACATATCAAGAGAAATCACAAGGGGGCTACCCCTCGATTTACGCCCGTTACAAGCATCAGCGAGATACGGGAAAAAGTTCGCTCCGACGTTCGAGAAACGTGGCGGTGCAATGTGTGCGGCGAAGACTTCACCGATCGGGATGTTTTGCTGGAGCATGCAATGAAATGTCATTTTGATCGTCTTGGACCCGATGGAGGGAATAACAGATGAACGCCTTGAACCCGCTCCAGCTGTGCGACATTGTGAAAGACGCATACAGGAACTACCTTTTGACCTCGTTTCGTTTCAAGGATCCAGAGTTCAATAAATCGTTCGCCGAATCTCTTTCCGGGAGCAACCTTTCCAAAGGACCGTTCCTTGAATATTCGCAGCCGTTCAAGAAAGGGCGTTTTCCGGGCGAAGCGTTTTCCGCACTTCTCGGTTTTCTCCCGGAAGAGGCATTCGTCAAAGCGCTGAAAGCCGACCAGAGCCTCTATCTTCATCAGGATCGCGCCCTGACAAAGATCTCTTCCGGAAAAAATGTCATCGTCTCCACGGGAACCGGCAGCGGAAAGACCGAGTCCTTTCTTCTGCCGATCCTTCTCCATCTCTACAGGGAACACATGCAGGGTACCCTGTGCCCCGGCGTCAGGGCGCTGATTCTCTATCCCATGAACGCGCTGGCGAACGACCAGCGGGATCGTCTCGGAGAAATCGCGTCCTCGCTGGAACAAAACGGATCGGAGTTCGAGTTTTCCTTCGGACAGTACATCGGCGAAACGCCTGAAGACAACGATGACACATTCAGGCAGGCGGAGGAAAAAGCGCGGGAACGGCGACCCGGAGAATTGGTTTTTCGAAACGAGATGAGAAACACTCCTCCGCACATTCTTCTCACGAACTTTTCCATGCTGGAATACCTCCTGCTTCGCCCCGATGATAGCCCTCTCTTTTCCGGGACATCTGCAAAAAACTGGACTTTCATCGTCCTGGACGAAGTCCATCAATACAGAGGCTCGGTCGGAATCGAAATGTCGATGCTTCTCCGGCGACTGAAACAGCGTATTCGCGAGGGAGGAGGTCGTAATGCGTTCCGATGCATCGGAACGAGCGCCACCATCGCCGGAGGAAAGGAAGGTTTTTCATCCGTGGCGGAATTCGCGTCCACGCTTTTTGGAGAACAGTTCGAGGCGGCCGATGTGATCTCCGGTGAAGTTGAGGATATCACCGGAAGCGAAGCGATATCCCTTTCTGCCGAGACGTTCATCGATTTCTCGTCACAATCAGGGAACGCCGAGGAACTTCGACATAGGATCGTGAGCCTTCTGGAAGAGGAAGACATCCCTTTCTCCGGGGACGAGTCCTCCGAGATCCTCATGGGTATTCTCCTGAGTAGAGAAGCGCATGTCACCAAACTTCGGAAGACGGTCAACGACAATCCGGTCAGTGTCGACGTTCTTGCAAATACGCTGTTTCCGGATACTCCGGAGAATCTTCGCCGGGAGGGCCTCAACGCACTGATCGAGTGCCTTTCATCGTCTCGAAATCCCGAAAACGGAGCCCCCTTCGGTTCTCTCCGATTCCATTACTTCCTGAGAGCGCTGGAGGGTGCTTTTGTCTCGTATTACCCCGAAAAGCATGTTTATATCGAGCGAATGAAGAGCACCCCACAAGGAACGGTCTTTGAAACCGCCGTATGCAGAGAATGCGGCCAGCATTATTTCGTCGGGCGTCTGATGCACGACGGGAAGATTCTCAAGCTGGCGGAAGCCAGCCGTGATCCCGGCGATGCCGATTATGAGGTCGATTATTTTCGCCCCGTCGGGGATAAATTTGTCGACGATGATGAGGATGACCTTTTTTCGGAAGAGGAGAATGGAAAAGAGGAAAGAAATTCATACCTGTGCCCTGCCTGCGGTGCTTTTGGAGAATGGGGGCCGCCGTTATGCGGGCATGATTCAACGAGGATGATCCGGGTTCGCAGGGAAAGCGACAGTGAAGACAGCGGCAAGGACCGTCTTTACGTGTGCAAATCCTGCGGCGCCCGGTCGTCCGGCGCCCCGGTTCGTGACGTTATTTCGGGGAGCGATGCTCCTCATGCCGTCGTCGCAACAGCTCTTCATTCCAGTCTTCCGCCTGAACGCCGGAAGGTTCTCGCTTTTGCTGATAGTCGCCAGGATGCGGCGTACTTCGCGTGGTATCTCGAAAAAACGTATAAGGATTTTTTGAGGGGACGCCTGGTTTCCGAGGTTTTGGAAAGCCTTCAGCACGCAAACCCCGAAGGTGTCTCCGCAAAAGATGTCGCCTTTCACCTGGTGAAGATGCTCAGCGATGCGGGGCTCTTCGGGATGAATGTTTCCCGACAGGAGAAATACGTCGAATGCTGGACATGGGTCCTAAAAGAGTTCTTCTCCACCAGCAACCGTATCTCCCCCGAAGGTGTCGGCCTCGTTCGCTGGAGGCTTTGCCTACCCGAAAACTTCGATATTCCTCAGGAAATGCTCGCGGAGCCTTTTGGTTTTTCCGACGAAGAAGCACGTGAAATTATCGAATTTCTTCTGGATACCGCCAGACGCCAGGGAGCCGTGGAATTTGCGGATGTGACGGAGAATACCGTCTCTTGGCAGAACGTTGGACTAGAAATCGGACAACGCCACATTGTCCTAGGGAAACCAAACGGACGGAGAACGGCGATCAGTTGGTGCGACTCAAAAAGCAGACGAAGCAATATCAGGAAAATACTCGAACGCCGGGGAGTCAGTCCGCATGACTCTGAAGGAATGACGGACGGACTATTGCGCCTTGTATGGGGAGCCGTTGTCGATTGGGATACCCGGAACGCCGGCGAAGAGACGGACCGGATCTTCGTGCCCATTGAGGGAGGAGCGCGGGTCAATATCCGCTGGTACCGAGCAACGAATGAGAAGTCCAGAAATGTCTACTGCTGCGACCAGTGTCATCATATTCAGTACCGGAACTTCCTCGGATTCTGTGAACGTTACGGATGCGCGGGGTCCGTCAGGGTCGTTCCGAGCGATAGTTTGTCGGACAACCACTACAGAAAACTTTACGAGACCCGTCTCCCTACAAAAATGAGAGTCGAGGAACACACGGCTCAATTAAGCCACAACAGAGCCAGGGATTATCAGAAAGATTTCAAAAAAGGGCGCATTCACGTTCTCAGCTGTTCAACGACCTTTGAACTTGGCGTCGATCTGGGAGATCTGGATACCGTCTTTCTACGAAACGTCCCCCCTGAATCCTTCAACTATGCGCAACGGGTCGGTCGAGCGGGAAGGCGACGCGGATTTCCCGGATTGGCGATCACATTCTGCCGTCGCTCTCCTCATGATCTCTATCATTTTGCGGATCCTATCAATGTTATTCGAGGAGTCATAAAAGCGCCAAGCATTCGAATCGTCAACGAGAAGATTCTCATCAGGCATATCATGGGGGTTGTTCTTTCGGACTTCTTCAGGCATTGCAGAGATCGCTTCGGGAAGGTCGAGAGGCTTTTCGGTGCGGATTTCCTGAAACCTACCACGCTTGAAGAAATCCGGGATCATATCGCAAATAATCTTCCACGGCTGAATAACGCACTCAACGCCATCCTTCCGAAGGAGATTTCGGACCGCCTCGCCGTCGGGACGACGAACAAATGGATCGGCGAGATCTGCGGCGTAAACAGTCGAATGTCGGATGCGCAGAGCACATTCGTTTCCGATATGGACAATATTATCGCCTTCGAAAATGATGCAACCAGTCGGAGAAAATATGATGACGCAAAATGGGCGCAAAATATGCAAAAGACCATCATAAGCGATGATTGTCTCTCATTTCTCTCCCGACACGCGGTCATACCCAAATACGGCTTCCCTGTTGATGTCGTCGAACTGGATACCCGCTGGTCAAAAAGCAGGGATGGAGAACAGGTGCAGCTTCAAAGAGATCTTTCCTACGCCATCGGGGAGTTCGCGCCGACGAGTTCCGTTGTGGCGAACAAAAAATTGTGGACGTCCCACAGCCTCAAGAAGATCGTCAGCAAGGAATGGGAACGCCGGTACTACAAGCGGTGTACGGAGCGTAACTGTTTCGTCCAGTGGAAGGAAGGAGAGCCGGAACCTGATCTTGAATGCGGGGATCGACCTGAATCAAAAATGTACATCATTCCTTCGTTTGGGTTCGTCGTATCCAACGACGAGAAGGTTAGAGAGCCCCGCCGCAAACCGACACGGCTCTTTTCGACACGCCCGTATTTCGCCGGCCCTTGCCAGGACAGCCTCAATCACACGGATGTGTTCCTCTTTGACGAGAAGGCTCCCTTCATTCGGCTGCGGCCCGCGCAACCGGGGTTGATGAGCGTGATCTGTGAAGGGAAAAAGGGAAACGCGTTTTACATCTGTGAACAGTGCGGCTTTGGAACTCTCAGCCCTTTGAAAAAGAAGCGCGGAGAAAAGAAAGCGTCTCACAATACTCATATGGGAAAGCCGTGTTCGGGGAATATGATCCGGTGTTCTTTGGGGCACGAGTTTATCACCGATGTCCTTGAGGTTCATTTTCTTCCGGATGTCGATGACGGAGTCGATCTTCGTTCGCTCGGATACTCGCTTGCGTATTCCCTTTCCGAAGGAGCCGCGGAAGCCCTTGGAATCCCCTCAACAGACTTGAGCACAACCGTCGGCGAAATCTTCTCCGGAAAAAGAAAGATTCCGCCGATTCTTCTGTATGATGCGATCCCCGGCGGCGCTGGAATCGTAAGCAGCCTCGAGAATCCGGCTGTAATGAAGGAGACCTTGAAAAAGGCATTGCTGCGTGTCAACGGACGCTGCGGCTGCGATCCGGAAACAAGCTGCTACGGATGTCTCCGCAGTTACCGCAACCAGTTCGTTCACGGCCTGCTCCAAAGGGGAATTGTGCAAGTGTACCTATCCAAATTGCTTAAATATATGGCGTGAATTTAGAGTCGTTGATTACATATTTTTAAATCGAATATGAGGGAAGTTTGAAATGGCTACGCACATTCAATACCCCGGCGGAATATAGATATACGTCGCCTTCCTCGCGGGGTCTCGGTTGTATCGCGTGCAGCGGTCGATCGCGTCCTTCTGCGCGAGTTCGGCGACCATGTCGGCTTCTTCCTTCGAGACGCTCTTCGGTAGAAGGTGGAGCGCCAGCGTCGTCAGGGACTGTCCCGGCGTGACCATCTTCTCCGCGAGCGGCGAGAGGCCGAAGCCCAGCTCCCGGAGGATCTGCTGCGTCACGATCGCGCTGACGGTCCACGGAATCAGGATCAGGCTCCCCTGCGGCATGACGCCGATGCCCGTGTCGATGGCCACGGCGATCGTCTGCCGCGCCGCCTCCTGCTTGACGAGCGGATCGGTCGCCCGGTTGTAGCGGTAGATCCAGTAGACCGTTTCCAGAGCGCCCGCGACAGCTCCGGCGACGTTGACCGCGCTCCCTGCGGACGCGAATGTCCGCGATTTCAGAACCGGAACGTCGAGCCCCTTCGCCCAGAGGCTCCCCTGGAGCGGATGTCCCTTGAACAGGAACGACGACAGAAGCGTCTTCGACGCCTTCGCGCCGCCCGAGAGCGAGCAGAGCAGCGCGCCCACGGCGTCGCCCTCCGCGAGGCAGGATGTGACGTTGATTCCGTCGGACAGGAAGATCGCCGACGGGTGGTCGTCCGCGACCGTCGCCGCGATTTTGACGGCCGTCCAGATCCGGGCCCGGTCTGTTTCGTCGACCAGCCCATCCGCTTCGTTTTTCTCCACTGTCCGTAAATGCGTGGTCCTGGCGCTCACCCCTCCGGGCGGCGGGGTCGCGTCGTCGGTGCGGATTCGCATCCGGCCGGAGCCGACGGGCTTCAGGACGGACAGCGCATCGCCCGAAACGGGACCTCCGGAGCCCGAGCCGCCTGCGCCGTCCCAGAACGGAAGTTGCGTCCATGATGCGCCGCGCCGCGCCGCGTCCCTACGGACGACATCGACCCACAGGCCGTCGAAGAGCCGTCCGTCGCCCGCTCCCGAATCGCCGGACGCCGGAAGGCGCCACGTCCCGGGCGTCCACGGGGTGTTCTCCATCATGAGGTCCGCGAGCATGGCGTTGGGCGCGAACAGCGCGACGACGTCCGTTCCGGCGAGGCTGCGCCACACGCTCCAGGTGATCCGCTCCTCCGACTTCTTTCGGTCGCCGCCGAGTCCGGCGGGTGCGGGGCGGTCCATCCACAGCGAACTCATTCCGCCGATCATGAAGGTCGTTCCGTCGAGGTACGCTCCGCCGCCGAAGGTCCCCTGCAACGCGGCGAGCCCTCCGGGGCGCGTCGAGGCCCAATTCAGGAAGCCGTCCGCGAGACGGCGCATCGCGTCGGGCGTCAGCGCCGCAGCGGGGCCGTCCCGGCGCACGATCCAGCGCGCGGTTCCAAGGAGCGTCTCGACCGTGACGCCGCTTACCTTCAGGTCGAAGCGGTCGATCGGCTCGCCGTACCGCCGCCGGACCGACCCGCGGCAAAACAGGCAGTCCTCGCGGTTCGCAGGAATCGTATGCGTCCCGTCGAGCGGGCAGGGGAGCGGCCCCTCCTTGACGACGAGCCGGAAGGGCGTGGCCTTCATGAAGTACGCGGGCGACGGGAAGAGCGCGCCGCCGGGGATCTGAATCGCTCCTTCGTAGACGCCCATCCCGGACGGGCGGCCTTCGATCACGCCTTCGTACAGCGCCCGATACCACGGAGCGCCGTAGAGCGTCGTCCGTTCCGACGAGAAGGGCGGCCGCGTCCGGATCACGGTCGCCTCATGTTCGAAGAAGTCGT
The DNA here is from genome assembly GCA_964451935.1 of uncultured Synergistaceae bacterium. Classification (GTDB taxonomy): domain Bacteria; phylum Synergistota; class Synergistia; order Synergistales; family Aminobacteriaceae; genus CALFXN01. The sequence goes on from CAYVKE010000067.1 coordinate 11,614, forward strand.
TCGCGTGAAAGACCTGGACGAACCACGCAAGCCGCGTGCGCGATCCCGCATCGTCGCCCGATGTCGGGTCCAGGTCCGGCGAAACGACGCGCCACTGGATCGTGAGCTTCCTGTCGTTGTGTCCCTCGCTGCCCGGGAAGGAGGCGACGAGGAAGTTCCGGTGAATGCCGCCCGCGCTTGTCGGGACTGCCGTACGGAACTGCACTGTCGGAACGTCGCTTTGCGGCCGGAACGAGATCGCATCCGACGACGGGTTCGTTCCGACCCGTCCGTCGATCCACGCGACGTTGCCGACGGTCACGTCCATCTCTGATTCGAGCGCGTAATAGTCGAAGACCGTCGTGGGGTGCAGGAATCCCGCGAGGACGTACTTCCCGAGATAGTCCTCCCTGTCCGAAGGAATCTGGCGCAGCGTCGAGCGCACGGCGCGCCACGGCTCTCCGCCGCCGGGAGCGTCCGTG
>CAYVKE010000067.1:12084-16296 GCA_964451935.1 uncultured Synergistaceae bacterium
CACGGAAGGAGCGGTGGGACCGACGGGACGGTTCGTGTTCATCCATTCGGTCGACGAGCGCAGATAGTCCGTCACCTGTTCGAGAATCGACTTGTCCTCTCCCTGCGCGAGCGGGACGCCCGAAAGCAGCCGGTTCACGAGGTCCGTCATCTTTTCGCTGTCGCCGACCGCATCGCTGCGCCGAATGGCCTTCGTCGTCGCGCTCGATCCGTACTTGCTCACCGAACTTTTCGCGCCGCCGAGGCCGTAGAAGTGAAAAGTCGTCCCACAGCCGAGGCTGTGCGGAAGGTACATGCTTGACCAGTCGCGGTCAGAAGGCGTCCATCCCGGAACGAGGTCGAGTCCGTCCGGAACGCCGTCGCCGTCGGTATCGGGGTTCCCGCGCAGCGAGGCGAACAGGTCGCCCGACGGAAGCGCGGTCAACTCTTCGGAGTCGGGGCGCCAGTCGCGGTCGCCGTCGACGGCGTAGCGCAGCGAGAAGGACGCGTCGGCCGACGCGAAGATTCGCCCGTCGATCGCCTGCATCGGGAACGACACGGAGAACAGGGCGTGTCCGTCGCCGGACGGCGGCGTCCAGGTCACCGCGCCGTTCGTCCCAGTCAGGGTTCCCGCGTCCGCGGAAACCGAGATTCGGGCCGACGCAAGTTCCTTTTTCGCGGCGTCGAAGGCGCGGAAGCGCACTGACGCCGGAACGCCCGCGAAGCAGTAGGGGCGCAGCAGCGCGTCGAGGTCCACCTGGAGGTCGACGCTCAACAGTTTCGTGAAGCGGTGCGGATCGGTCCCCCATTCGATTTCGACTTCGTTGGAAAAGCCGTCGTCGTCCTCGTCGAAGGCCACGCGGACCTCTCCGCCGTTTTCGTTCCACGCGTCGTCGCGGGCGCTCACGCGGACGTCGATCCCCGCGTCCCGGGCCGACTGCGACACGGACCAGCGCGCGAGAACGCCCCGGACATCGCCCGACATCGGAATTGCGGCGAGCGACGACCACCGTCGAGGCTCGTATTTCCGCGACGCCCAGGAGCCGACGTACCGGTCGGCGTTGGCGTCGCCGACGCTTCCGGTCAGCGTTACGGTTCCCGCCCTTCCCGGAACCGGAAGATCCGGAGCGTTCAGGCGCACGACGGGCGGCTCGTTGTCCACGACGACCGACGCGCGTCCCAGAAAAACCTCCCGCGGCGACCATGTCTCGATCCGGAGCGGGGCGGGGTGCGACTGGTTGCGTTCGACCAGCGCGATGTCCCCGGACTGCGGCAGAACCGCCGCGATCGCGTACCCCTCCCCCTGGGCGCCTCCGAGCGACCACAGGCGTCGCCCGTCGAACCCGAACGCATGCAGCACGCCGCGCGACGCCCGGAGAAAGCCGAATTCCGTGCGCTTGAACGGGCCCGCCTCATCGTCCATATTGCGGACCGCTTCGAACGGAACGGTCCGGGCTACCGTCCGCGTCGCCGGGTCGAGAAGCACGGCGGCCGTTTCGCCCCGGTCGCCCGACACGCGACACTGCGCCCATACGCCGCCGTCGCCCGGGCAGAGCGGGCCGAAGAAGCCGCGCGCCGCGCCGACGGCCGCGATCGTGTGCAGCAGCGACCCGTCGGATGCAAAGACGCGGATAGACCCCGGCATGCGTTCGCTCGTCCACAGGTCGCCCGACCCGGTCTCGAGAAGCCCTCCCCACGTCGGCGGCGCGACCGTCCGGGGGAGCGCAATGCGCGCCAAAACGTCGCCCGAGGCCGTGACGCGCAGAACCTCCCATCCTCCGGCGACGAGGACGGAGTCTCCGAGCCCCGGAAAGATTCCCTCGATGCGGGCCATTCCCGCGATGGCGCCCCAGACGCGCCATTCGCGCACGACGTCGCCCGAAGCGTCGAACAGCACGCAGCGGTCGAGCGCGCGGTCGGCGACCAGAAGACCTCCATCGGTCGTCCGCACGGCGGAGGCGGGGTCGACGAATCGATCCGGCGGCGTCGCGATCACGCCAAGAACGTCGCCCGACGCGTCCATCACGAGCAGTCGGTGGTTCCACTCCCGGTCCGCGACGATCACGCGGTCGCCCGACGCCGCGAGCGCGTGTATGGACCCGAACTCTCCGGCGCCGCTCCCGCAGATTCCCCAACTCCCCAGCAGGTCTCCGGACTCGGCGACGCGCGCGAACATCCGGAAAAACGGCGATCCGGCGGGGAAGACGCCCGAAGGAAAGGGCTGCGCGCTCGCGATGACGGCGGAGCCGTCGGGAAGCGCGGCCACGCGCCCGGGAGATGGCAGAGGGAACGTCCCTCCGGTCATGATCGGCTGCGCGTCCGCGACCCGGTCGCCCTGCGCGTCGTAGCGGCGCACGAACGCCGCGGCCGTATCGGGCGAGACGATGCGCTCGAACGACGTCACCCAGAGGCCGCCGTCGGGCCGGAGCGCGATGCCGCGAAGATCGGCGAACGGATCCCCCGCGGGGCCGAGCGTCACGACGGTGCGGAGTACCTGTCCCTGAAGCGTGCACAGATAGACGCGCCCCCGCGACCGGGAGCCGATCGCGAGACGCCCTCCGCCGGACGCGAGAAGATCGCGGTCCGTGATCCCGCCGGGAATGGACTCCGACGAGCGCAGGAGCGCCGCGGCCCCCGTGTCGGGATTCACGGCGTAAAGTCCGGTTTTGTGCAGGAGCAGCAGGTTGTCGTCGCCCCAGGCCAATGCGATGCATGGCAGCAACGACCTGCCGCCGAATACGAGGTCGAGAAAGCGAAGGAAGCCTCCGTCGGGGGAAAAGATCTGGACCGGCGACCGCTCCGACGCGGAATAGACGCGTCCCGTTGCGTCGACGGCTACGGCGTAGGGGCGGACGATGACCGACCGGAGGTCTTCCCCGAACGATCCGTTCGCGCGCGCGAGCGTCAGCGGACAGAACGCGTCGACGTTGTAGCGCCCCGAAGGCAGCGGCGTGACGCCGTCGCCCGAAAGGGCCGACCAGCGGAAGCGGTCCCGGTTTCCGGTCAGATGGTCCGTCTCCCGCGGCGGAATGGTCAGGATCATGGCGTCGCCCGAGGCTATCCGGAACAGGAGCGGGACGGCGCGGTCCGTGTCGGCGCGGAACACGGCGACGTCCTTCTTTCCCGGGCTGAAGGCGGGCGAGAAGGGCGACGGGGAGATCCGGAACTCCCCGAACCCGAAACGGTCGTCGGACGCGACGGCGGCCGCGCGGGCCGGAATGAAAAGCGGGACCGCGAAAGCACAGAGAACGGCGGCGAAGAGCGCCGGGAACGCGAACGAAGCGGCGCGCCGCATGGCCGTACACCTCCCTGCCGGCAAAAATACTCGAGAGAGAAAAGGCCGAAGCGCCGTACAAAACTATTTTATTATGACGTGTATTCCAATGGAAGAGGAGCCCCCTCGATTGCTTCAGAATACGCGGATTTTGGAGAAAATTGAGTACATAATACAGTATATAGAAATTACACTGTATTGACTTATCAGTTTTTTACGTGCTAGCATACTGCCGTGTTGCATCTCCCCCGCATAAGCCCTGTATGCAAGGCGAATACGATTTTCCTGAAAGGGAGCGACTCGCCATGTCCGTTACGGGAGACACGAAGAGGGAAATTGCGTACAGACACATCAAGAAGATGATCCTCGACCGCCGGATCGATTGCAGTCGGGTTCTCTCCGAAATCGAACTGGCCCGGGCGCTCAATATGAGCAGGACGCCGGTCCGGGAGGCGACCCAGAAGCTCCAGAGCGAAGGATTCGTGCAGGTGTATCCTCATAAGGGAATCGTGATACGGAATTTCACTCTGACGGACGCCAACGAATTCTTCGATTTTCGTATGGCGTTGGAGGAGTTCGCGATACGGAACGTCGTAAAAAAGCTCTCCCGGCAGAATCTGGATGTTCTGCAAGATATCATAAAAAAACAAGAAAATTACGTAATAAAATGCGATTTAAAAAAATATCTAAAATATGACGTCGTTTTTCACAACTACATCGCAGAAATCCTCGGAAATACTCTTATCATTACAACCCTCAATAACATCCGGGAACGATTCATCTCCGTCGGAATATCCATCCTGAAAACCAAAGAAGCCCTGAATGAATCCCTTGAAGGCCACAAAAACATCTATTCGGCGCTCGAAAGCGGGAACGTCGATTCCGCCGTCGATTACATGCACCGGCATATGTTGTTCGGGAAGGCGATGCTTCTCGAATAGCGAGGAGGTGGTGTGCTTT
>CAYVKE010000068.1:0-16202 GCA_964451935.1 uncultured Synergistaceae bacterium
GGGGACATTCGGAGTGCACATTCGGGAAGAGGAGGGGTCGATGTGAACATCAACAAGGCCATTGACAAGGCGTACGAAGCGATGGGGTTCAAAGAGCTTGCCTCCGCGCCGGTCGACGCGATCGCCGGCGTGAGCGGGGAAGACGCGAAGAAGCTCGCGAAGCTGAAGGTCGCGACCATCGCCGATTTTGCGGGACTCGACGGTTCGAAACTCGCCCCCAAGGATCTGGAAGTTCTCGGAGACTGCTTCAACGTGAAAGACGCGCCCGGACTCGACGCCCTCAGGTTCTACAAGTGGGCGAAGGCGATCGTCCTCTTCTCGGCCGCGGAGGAGTAACCGCCGTTTCATCGCGCGTTCCGGACCCTTCCATCTCGGGAGGGTCCGGTTTTTTCTAGCCGTCCGGGACTCGTCTATGGCATAATATACGGATCATTACGGCGAATCGGCTCCAAATTCTCTATTTCCTGCGAAGAGGTGCTTGTCGATGAACGGAAGAAGATTCCACGGGTATGCACTCCTGTTGGCGTTGTTGCTGTCGTTTCCGGGAACGGCGGCGATCGCCGCGGAGGAACGCCACGAGTACGACGTGGTCGTGATGGGCGCCGGAACCGGGGGCGCAGCCGCGGCGATGCAGGCGGCCCGGATGGGCGCGCGCGTTGCGCTCGTGGAGGAGTCCGGCTGGATCGGCGGGCAGATGACCGCGGCGGGCGTCTCCACGATGGACGACCTGAGCGGCAATGTCTCGGGCCTGTACGGAGAATTCGTCGAACGCCTGCGATATCACTACTTCATGAAGGACAAATCAGTCGGGACCTGCTACTGGAACGGAAACTCCATCGCCTTCGAGCCGGGGGTCGGACACCGGATCCTGAAGGAAATGATCGGCGACCTGCGGAAGAAAGCGTCGGCCGACGGATCGCTTCCGGTGCTCGATCTCTTCCTGCGCGCCCGGTTCCGCGACGTTCTCGCGAAGGGCGATGCGGTTTCCGGGGTGACAGTCGAAACGGGAGGTTCGCGCGTCACGCTCGCGGCGCACGTCGTCGTCGACGCCACGGAATACGGGGACGTCCTCGCGAAGGCCGGGGCGCGCTATCGGATCGGCCGCGCGACGAGCGACGCGATGGACGAGACGGCCCGGATCCAGGACATCACCTACGTGGCGGTCATCAAGAAGTATCCCGGAGGAGTTCCGCCGCGGCTGCGCGTTTCGACGCCTCCGGCCGGGTACGAGGAGTCGTGTCGGGAATTCCGGCGTTTCGTCGTCCGGCAGGGCAACGGCTTCAAGGGAGAGTACCCGATCCGCCTTCCCGTCGTCTTTTCGGCGCACAGCGCGTACCGGGGGCTGCCGGACTCCTCGAATCCCGAAAACTACGACGCGTCGAGTCCCAACGCCTGGGCCCGGATCACGAAGACCTGCGTGAACTGGGCCAACGACTTCCCCGGAATGTCGGACCCCGAGGGCGGGCTGCCCGTCCGCTACATCGAAGACCCCGAATTTCGCCGGAAGGTCGATACTGCGGCGCTGCTGAAGACCGTCCATTTCCTGTGCTACCTCCGCGACGAACTTCAGGAGTGGCAGTGGGGGCTCGCCGACGACGAGTACGGCGAATACGGCGACGAGCCCGTCACGGTGAACCTCCTCGATATCCCGCGGGAGTATCACGATCTTCTGCGCTTCTTCCCGCCGCGCCCCTATGTCCGCGAGGGGCGCCGGATCGCGGGACTGCGCACGCTGACCGCGAAGGACGTCCGGTCGAACTCGGAGAGCTACAGGGACGGCCGGGGCAACCGGGAGCTGCCGTCCGCGCTTGCCGTTGGCGGGTATATCCTCGACCTGCACGGGTCGGACCGCGACCGCGATCTCGAGGAGGAGTTCGGCGAGAAAAACGTCACGATCCGGGAATGCAACCCCGTCGGCCCCTTCCAGGTCCCGTTCGAGGTCTTCATCCCCGAAAAAAAGGACGGCCTCGTCGCGGCGGAAAAGAACCTCTCCGTCTCCCGGCTCGTCGAAGGCGCGATACGGCTCCAGCCGATCACGATGCTGACCGGACAGGCCGCCGGCGCGATCGCCGCGATCGCCGCTCGGCGGAACGTTCAACCGCGTGCGGTCAATCCCGTCGCGGCGCAGCTCGAACTGCTCCGCTCAGGGAGCGCGCTGTCGCTCTGTTCGTACAGGGACGTGCCCTCCGGACACCCCTTTTGGCCGGCCGTGTCCCTCGTGACCGTTCGCAGGCTGATGGAGCCGGTGAGCGTCCCCTCGTCGCCGGCTGTGAAGATCAACGATCCGTATAACTTCATGGTCCAGGCGAACCGGCTCGCCGGACAGGACAAGGGCGTGTTCGGCGCGGACCTTTCCGTTTCGGCGGCCGAGGCGCGGGCGTTGCTGGAGCGCGCGTTCGGGGAGAACGGAAGACTGGCGGGCGCGGTGTTGCCGGAGGACGCGGCGACGCCCGTGACGCGCGATGCGTTCGTCACGGCGCTATGGGTTTCCCTCGAAGGAAAGCTCGCGGCGAAGACCGGCGCCGCCGATCGCATCTATTCCGATATCCCCGAGGCCGGCAGGCTGAATGCGGTCGTCGCGGCGTTGTCGCGGGCTGACGTTCTCGGCGCGATACCGCCGACGGGTCCGTTCGACCCCGGGCGGACCGTAACCCGCGGGCTCGCCGCGGATCTGGTCGTCCGCGCGATGGCGTCCCGTCCGTAGGGCATGGGGGAAGTGTCTGTTCCGTATCGCCGTGCGGAGGACGGGACCGTTTCGCTGTCACGCTGCGGGCTCGAACTGACCCTGATCGATTGCCCCGTGAAACGGCCGGGGTTTCGTTCCTTTTTCGGCGTCTGGCTCGTCCGCGACGCGGCGAGAGACGTCCGTTTTCTCGTCGATTGCGGCCCTGCGGTCGCCTTTCCGCGAATCATGGAGGCCGTGGAGCGCTATTCGGACGGGCGGATCGACGCGCTGCTTCTGACGCATATCCACACCGACCATTGCGGGAGCGCGGGAAGCCTGGTCCGCGCGTTTCCGGGCCTTCGTGTGATCGCGCCGGCGAAGGGGACGCCGCACCTCGTCGATCCCTCGCGCCTCATGGCCGCGAGCCGCAACGTTCTCGGGGATCTCGTCGACGCGTATGGGGAGCAGTTCCCCGTGCCCGGGACGAATATCGCGGCGGCCGAATCGATGGAGGGGCTTCGCGTGATCCCGTCGCCGGGGCATGCCCCGCACCATGATGCGTACGCCTATCGTTCGGAGGACGGCGTCGTGCTCTTTCCAGGAGAGGCGGCGGGCGTCCATCTGATGTCCGTTTCCCGCGCCCCGGACGCCGTCGCCGGGGACCTCCCCGACGGTTCTTCCGCGACGCCCTATCTGCGCCCCGCGACCCCGCCGCGCTTCCTTCCGCAGGTTGCGCTCGCGTCGCTGGACCGCCTCCGGGAGACCGGCGCGACGCTTCTGTGCTACCCCCACTTCGGCGCGTCGGAGGACCCGTCGCTTCTCGACAGCGCGCGCGCGCAGCTTCTGCTCTGGCTGGACGTCTGCAAGCGGCGTCTCGGCGAAGACCCCGGCGCCGCGGACGATCCGTTCGGGCGCCTGTTTCCCTTCCTGCTCGAAGCGGATCCGCATCTCGAAGCCTATTCGCGGCTTGCGCCCGATATCCGGGAGCGGGAGAATTTTTTCATCGCCAACAGCCTGCGCGGCATGACGGGCTGGATTCTCGAAGAAGCGGCGGAGCGGAAGAACAGTTGAATCCGGAATGAAAGGGATGACGATCATGGAGTATGAAGGGATTCTGCGCGTGATGGCGCCGTGCGGCTTGAACTGCGGCGCGTGCGTCGCGTTCCGGGACGGCGAGATCCGGAAGCTGAGCGAGCGGCTCGGCGCCCTGCTGGGACCGAACTTCGGCGCCTACGCCGCCCGCTTTGCGGAAAACAACCCGATGTATGGAGACTACCCCGCGTTCCGGAGATTTCTCGATGGTCTTGCGCAGGCGGCGTGCGACGGATGCCGTCATGGGAGCTGCCTCTTCTCCTCGTGCGGCGTGCAGCGCTGCGTCCGGGAAAAACACGTCGACTTCTGCTTCCGGTGCGACGAATTCCCCTGCGACCATACGGGACTTCCCCCGGCGCTCGAAGCCCGGTGGCGCGCCAACAACGAGGCGATGCGCGAAACGGGCGTCGCCGAATATTACGAAGAACTCAAGAAGCGCCCGAGATACCCCTGATCACTCCGTCGGCCAGAATCCCGGCGCGTCGGTCCGCGAGTACAGAATCCGGATGAGTTCCGCGAGCGCGGGATCGGTCTGCGTCGGAAGGGTCGTCCGGAGCGATGTCCGTTCGCGAGTGATCCCGTTTTCCCGCCAGGAGCGCCCGCCCGAATTCACGTTCTGCGAGAACCCCTGCAGCCGGTCGAGGGCCTTCGCGAAGCGTGCGTCGGGGGTGGCGCCCGCCTCGAATTCGCGCCAATAGTCGAAAAGCCGCGTTCCGAGGTCTTCGGGCAGCGTCGCGAACAGGCGTTTCGCCGATTCCGTCTCGCGTTCGTCCTGCCCGGCGGCGGCCTTCGCGTCGTAGGCGTACGTGTCTCCGGCGTAGAGTTCGACGAGGTCGTGCGTGAGCACGAGGCAGAGCACGCGGCACAGGTCCGTCTCGAAGCCGATCTCTCCCTGAAGGAGCATCGCGTGCAGCCCGAGATGCCACATGTGCTCGGCGTCGCTTTCGCGTCTGCTGCCGTCCGCGAGATACCCCATCCGGTACGTCGTCTTCATGCGGTCCGCGAGGAACAAAAAGTCAAGGATCTTCTCCAGCCGCTCCGCATCGGGCAGCCGGTCCGGCCGCGCAATGCCGGTCATTCGCTACTCCCTGAAGACGTCGCGCATGTTCAGACCGGTCTGCTTCTCGAATCCGGCCCGCGTCTCGCATGCGTCGAAGTCGCCGCATTCCGGGCAGCCCGCGACGTCGCGCCCCGAGGCGCATCCGCGAATCGGGCAGACGGCGCAGAACCCGATGTGCGTTCCGTCGTCGCGGCAGCCCGCGCAGTTGATGTCCTCCGGCTTCATGTCCGAACCGTGCTGCGCGTTCCATTCGGCGGCCGTCTTCGCGCGAAGCGCGTCGTCGTCCGTCTCCATGGCGATGTGCGCGGGGCACTCGCCGCATTTGAGGCCGCAATATCCGCGTTGAATGTTCACCATTAGTACCTCCTTGTGGTTGTTTGTTGTCATATTATAGCATGCGCCATGCGGCTGCGCCGACAAGGGCGATTCCGAACGCGGCGATGACTCCGCCCGAGATGAGGTCGATCCACGTGAAGACCGCGGGCGACATCCGCCGCCGAAAAAGCGATACGCCGCCCGAAAGCAGGGACCACCAGAGGACGGATCCGATAAAGACGCCGGTCGCCAGGGTGAAGGGACAGGACGGATGAAAGCCGAGTCCGGAAAAGATCGCAACGAACGAGAGAACGGTCAGGGGATTGGACGCCGTCAGAACGAATGTCGAGATGAAAAGCCCTCCCGAGGACGGCGGGCGGCGGACGTCGTTCCTGTCGTGCCGCGCGTGCATCATGCAGAGGCCGAAACAGCACAGGAATATCCCTCCGGCCAGCCGGAAGGCGTTCCTGTTCCGGAGCAGGAACCCGGAGACCGCGGAGATGCCGAACGCCGCGACGCACCCGTAGAGAGAGTCGGCCAGCGCGGCGCCCAGTCCGGAGAATATCCCCGCGGACATGCCGGACGCCAGCGTTCTCCGGATGCACAGCAACCCGACCGGGCCGACGGGAGCGGAGGCGCAGAACCCCAGAACAATGCCCCGCAACAGGGTGGATAGACGCACCAACGCCATAGGACGATATCGTCAGCTCCTTTCGGGAACCGGAAGGCACGACTTCGCGTCCGGGATGACGGTGCAGGTGAAATCGGGACCGTGGAGCTTTTTTGCGATTTCGAGCGCCGCCTCCACGGAGTCCGCCTTTTCCGCGAAAACGAGGGCGGACGAGACGATGTTCATCGAAGAGACGAGGACGAGCTTTCTGTCGAGCGCCATTCGTGACGCGATGAGCGCGGCGACGCCTCCGGGCGCGTAGCGTTTCCGGAAACGTTCGACGATGGTTTCCGGGGCTTCCGCCTCCTTGAGCCAGCGTTCGAAACTCCGGTCGCCGAGGCCTTCCGCGCACTCGGCGACGATGACAAGCGTTCCTCCCGGCCGAAGGACGTCGAGCATCCGGTGGATGACGCGCATTGCGAGCGCGGCCGTGCGGTCCACAGCCGCGCCTCCGGCGGCGGCGACGGCGACGTCCGTCTGTCGGCCGAACGGCGTGTCGCGGAACTCGCCGCATTTTTGAACCGCGAGATTCCAGGCCTCCTGGGGCGCGCCCGAGACCGCGAACGCGACGTCGCCCGCGCCGGTGAGGCCGATGTTCACGGAAAAGTCGACGCCGGCCTTCCGCGCGGCATTCACCATTTCCGTATGGACGGGATTCCTGTCGAGCGCGGGAAGGATCGCCGGGAGGTCCGCGAAACGGCTGAGAGCGGCTTCGATGCAGCGCTTCTCGGCGACGCCGGGGAGGATGGCGTCGCGCCACCCCGTGTAGCCGGAAAAGGGGTGCGGAATGACCGTTCCGATCGTGATCGCGAAGTCCGCTTCGGCGACGGTGCGGTTGATCCGGAGCTGCAAGCCCCCCGTGATCTTTCCGATCGTGGTCATCTCCCGCCCCTCGGGCGAGTGGACGATCATACGGCAGCGGCCCTGCAGCGCGGTCGAGAGCGTCGCGCGCCCAGGATCGTCGGGGTGGGGTTTCCGCAGCCCGTTCGCGATCAGGACCGTGACGCGGCTTCCGGGAACGCCCCCCGCCTCGAGCGCGTCGAGAACGGGGATGACCGCTCCGGCGGGCGTCGGGCCGTCGGCGAGTCCGCCGACGATCACGGCGACCTTTTGCGGGGCGGCGGCGGAAACCATGTCGCGCAGCGGCGGAGTCCCGACCGGCGTCTCGAGACTGTGACGGATGTCTCCGTCGGGGTCGGACGAGAGGGAGACGTGCGGCGGATTCAGAACCTGCGCGACCCTGAAATCCTCGATGCTGAACGGAAGCTGTGTCGATCCGTAGGTCAGGTTGAGTCTCATGTGGCGTACCTCCAGCGAGTTCGGAATGGATCCGGAGTGTCGACACTGCCATTCTAGCGCAATTCCGCAAGAAGTCCCGTGTGGATTGAAAATGAACTTGCGTTTCTTTGTTCTCCATGATAGCTTTTTCCGGCGCAGACTTGTACCGACGAGGAGGATGACGATATGCGGATTCGTGTTCGATCCGAGATTGGCAAGCTCCGGGCGGTCATCATGCAGCCCCCGGGAAAGGGCATCGAGCGCTGCACCCCGCTGAATGTGCAGTCCCTGGCGTGGGATGCGATCCCGAGCCCCCACAAGGCCATGGAGGAGCATCTGGCGTGGGTGCGGGCGGTCCGTTCCTCCGGCGCGCAGGTCTACCTTTTTGAGGACCTCCTGCGCGACATCCTCGCCGATCCCGACGTGAAGGCGCAGCTCGTCGCGTCCGTCGCGGAGACGGAGCGGCGGTTTCTTGCGCCGCGAACGCTGGAGGCGCTCGAGGAACACCTCTCCGGCCTCGTCCCGTCGGTCCTCGTCGAGACGCTCTTCTTCGGGATGACGGTCGACGAACTCAACGAACGCACGAACGCCGCGTCGCTTTCGGACCTTGCGAACCTCGCGACGCAATGGGCGCTCTTCCCGATGTCCAACGTGCTCTATACGCGGGATCCCGTCGCCGTGGTCGGCGAGGGGATCGTCTTCTGCCGGATGCACAACCGGGACCGGGAGAAGGAGCCGCTGTGCTACCGCGCGATCTTCCGGAATCACCCGCTCTTCGCCTCCCTCTCCGCGCCCGCGTGGTACGGCGAGGACCCGGACGACGACGATCCGATCGAGGGCGGCAACGTGCACTGCTACAGTCCGAGCTGCGTGGTGATCGGCATCAACGAACGCACGCGGCCCGACGCGATCGAGAAGCTCGCGGAACGGACGATGGCGAAGGGCGACGTTACGGACGTCATCGCGCTGATGTTCGAGAACCCGCGCCTCAGCGAAAAGGACAATATCGGCCTGTCGGTCCACATGGACATGTTCCTGAACATGATCGACCGCGACGCGTTTCTCTTCTTCCCCTACATGGAGCGGAAGCTGACCGTCCTCCACCTCACGCCCGGCAAGGGGGGGCGGATCCGGATCCGGCGGGAGGACTCGCTGTTCGATACCCTGAAGCGCGTTCTGAAGCTCGACGCGATCCGGATCATCAAGGTCGGCGGGGACGAGAGCGAGGCCGTTGCGTTCGCGGAGCAGCGCGCCGGTTCGGGCGGAAACACGGTGAACCTCGAGCCCGGGAAGGTCTGCATCTGGGACCGGAACATCGCGACGATCCGGGCGCTCGAACGCGGCGGCATCCAGGTCGTCGCGGTCGACGCCGACGAGCTGACCAAGGGCGGCGGCGGTCCGCGCTGCTCGACGCTGCCGCTCTGGCGCGACGACCTCTCCTGAAAGCCGTTTTTTCTGGTAGAGTTGGCGTATCGAACAGACGATACCGCAGGGGGGGGGGAACGGAATGGATTTCGGTTTCGGCTCCATGTCTCCGGCCGTACAGACGCTCGTCGGAACGCTCTTCACGTGGGGGATGACCGCCCTTGGGGCGGCCGTCGTCTTTTTGCGCAGGAACCCTGGGCAGAAAACGCTCGATGTCATGCTCGGCTTCGCGGCGGGCGTGATGATCGCGGCGAGCTACTGGTCGCTCCTGTCTCCGGCGATCGAGATGTCCGCCGAACTGGGGTATCCGGCGTGGCTGCCTCCGGCCGTCGGCTTCCTGCTCGGAGGCGCGTCGCTTCGTCTCGTCGACCGCCTGATGCCGCACCTTCACCTCGGATTTCCCGTGGCGGACGCGGAAGGGGTGCCGACGAAATGGAAGCGGACGACGCTGATGATCCTCGCCATTACGCTGCACAACATCCCCGAGGGGATGGCCGTGGGCGTCGGGTTCGGCGCGGTGGCCTACGGCATTCCGTCGGCGTCCCTGGCGGGGGCCGTCGCGCTTGCGCTCGGCATCGGGATTCAGAACTTCCCCGAAGGCATCGCCGTGGCGATGCCGCTCCGGCGCGAGGGACTCTCGCAATGGAAGAGTTTTTATTACGGGCAGCTCTCGGGGCTCGTCGAACCGGTCTTCGGCGTTCTCGGCGCCGTGCTCGTCTCGTACTCCAGGCCGTTGCTCCCGTTCGCGCTGGCCTACGCCGCGGGGGCGATGATCTTCGTGGTCGTCGAGGAGGTCATCCCGGAGTCGCAGCGGGGCGGAAACGGCGACATGGCCACGATGGGCGTGATGGTGGGCTTCACGACGATGATGATTCTCGACGTCGCCCTCGGGTGACGATTCGGAAGGAGCGGGTGGAGTGAAGGATCTTCTGGCGTATGCGGCGTCCCTTGCGGGGGAGTATCTCGAAGGCGTCGGCGAACGGCATGTCGGCGCGGCCGTCCCGTACGGCGAATGTCTGCGTCTCCTGTCGCGCGATCTGCCCGAAGAGGGCGTCGGGGCGAAGGACGCGCTGGACGACCTTGTCCGGGGCGCCGGGCCTGGGCTTGTCGCGTCCGCGGGACGAAGGTATTTCGGCTTCGTGACGGGAGGCAGCCTTCCCGCATCGGTCGCCGCGGACGTCATGACGGGCGCGTGGGACCAGAACGCCGTTCTGGCCGTCTCGTCCCCTGCCGCCGCCGCGGCCGAGGAGGTCGTCGCGGGGTGGGTCCTGTCGCTTCTCGGGCTGCCTCCGGGCGCGGGCGTGGGATTCGTGACCGGCTGCCAGATGGCGAACTTCACGTGCCTCGCGGCGGCCCGCCATCAGGTGCTTCGGGATGTCGGCCACGACGTCGAACGAAAGGGGCTTTTCGGGGCGCCCGCCGTGACCGTGATCGCCGGAAAAGAGGCGCACGCCACGCTTTTCGCCGCCGTCCGGATGCTGGGGCTGGGGCAGGACCGGATGCTCCTTGCGGACGTGGACGACCAGGGGCGGATGCTCCCTTCGTCTTTGAAAGCGACCCTGTCCGGCGTTTCCGGCCCCGCGATCGTGTGCGCGCAGGCGGGGAACGTCAACTCCGGCGCCTTCGACCCGTTCGACGAGATCATCCCGCTCGCGCGCGAGCGCGGCTGCTGGGTGCACGTCGACGGCGCCTTCGGCCTGTGGGCGGCCGCGTGCGACGGGCTGAAGGCCCTGACGCGGGGCGCCGCGGGGGCCGACTCGTGGGCCACGGACGCGCACAAATGGCTCAACGTCCCGTACGACTCGGGGCTGGCCATCGTGGCGAACACTGCGGCGCACCGTGCGAGCATGACGATCGAAGCCCCGTATTACGTCCGGACTTCGGGCGAGGTCCGCGAGCCGAACCACTGGGTTCCCGAATCGTCGCGGCGCGCGCGGGGCTTTCCGCTGTACGCGGCGCTCCTGTCCATCGGACGCAGGGGAGTTTCGGATCTCGTCGGTACGAATTGCCGTCAGGCGCGGCTCATGGCGGAGCTTCTCGAAGCGGAGGACGGCGTCGAGATCATGAACCGCGTCGTGCTCAACCAGGTCGTGGCGCGTTTCCTGCCGCGGAGCGGGGATGCGGACGCCTTTACGCGACGCGTCGTTGCGGCCGTCCAGGACGAGGGGACGTGCTGGGCCGGGGGCACGAACTGGCATGGCGCGGCGGGGATGCGGATTTCCGTTTCGAGCTGGGCGACGACGGACGACGACATTCGCCGCTCGGCGGACGCGATCATCGCGACGCTCCGGAGACTGCGGGAGGAGTAGGGGGACCTACTCCTCGGTCTTCTGCGCGAAGATCTGCAGGAAGGCCTTGTGCGTGTGGCGGGGGAGGATGCGGTACCCCTGCTGCTCCTTCGTGAGCCAGAGGTAGTAGTCCTTGTAGAAGGACTGTCCCAGGTCGACGATGGACTTCCCCTTGTTGTCGGGGATGAGTTCGTATCCGTTCTTGATGTCCCGGTCCTCGTCGCTGTCCCAGCGGAAGGTTCCGAGCGCGTAGGAGATGCTGCGGTCCGCGCTGTAGTTGGGCATGATCGGGAGCAGCAGCGTGTTGTCGCTCCAGTCGTATGTGCCGTACCCCCGTCCCGGGACGAGGATGACGCGGGGAATGCCGTACATTCGAACGCGCGCGACCGAAAACATCGCGAAATCGGCGTTCGACAGCTTGTCGAGAAGCTCTCCCACGGTTCTCAGGGGGACGACCTTCGTCTCCTTGTCGCAGAGGGGAGAGGGCTCCAGCCGGGCGCTCTTCGCCGTGAGTTCCACGTATTCCTTTTTCGTCTCGAGCGCGGTCCGCATCGCGACCCTGCGTGCGGCCTGCGCCTCGTTCGCGTACGCGTCGCGGAACTTCCGCGTCCGGAATTCCCATCGGGACAGCTCCCTCCGGATGAAGACCAGGTCGCGCGCGCAGTTCTTGCACGCGTCGAGCATCGAGAGGACCCGCTTCGTCTCCCCCTCGTCGAGCGCGCCGCCCTCCGCGGCCGTGCGCAGAAGGATCGTGAGCTGGATCTCCGCGTCGTGGAACTGTTTGTGCTCCACGGACATCTGCTGCCGCGCGTCTCCCTCGCTCTCCCGGAAATTGCGGGTCCGCATCGCGACTTCCGTGTATCCGCCGATGGACGACGAAAGGTGCTCCGAGAGGGCGCGCACTTCGTCCGGCCGGACCCCGGAGCACTTCGCGAGGACGCTGTTGAGGAAGAACTGGAGCCGCTGGCGGTGCGCGTCCAGACGCCGCTCGAATGCGGAAATCCGGGTGAGCGCCGTGTATCCGCTCCGGTCGTTCGGCGCGGGGCGGTCGTTGACCAGGGAATAGAGTTCGGCGAGATAGTCGCTGAACGTGTAGATCTGGAAGAGTCCGAGCGGGGCGTCCTGCCGGATCCATTCCGCCGCCCCTTCGGGCGCCGGGGCGAGCGCCTCGGAGAGGAAGCCCGTATCGAGGAATAGCCGTTCGTTTTCATCGAAGATCAGGCGTTCCGGTTCTTCGGAGGCGCGGCTCTCGAGAATCCGCGTCGCCAGCGTCCAGTAAAGCGCGTTCAGCTCCTGGCGCAGACGTTTGACCGCGATCCGGTCCTGCGATTCCCGCGAGTCCTGCAGCGAGGCGATTGTTTCGATGGAGGATCCGGCGCGGTGCAGAAGCGTCGCCATTTCGGGATCGCTGTTCCAGTGATCGAGGATCGTTCGCACGGATAGGTCGCCCTCCTTCGAAAGGTGAATCCATACCGAAAAACAATAGCGTCTGATCCCGGAAATGTCCAGAGAGTCCATCCTCATTTGTCGCGTGACGGTTCGAGTGTTTTCTTTTCAGGACTTTTAATCTACTATAGACGCACAAAGTCTCCATAAAAATATGGAGAGACGACGAAACGATTCATCGGGATCGGAGACGTATACGTGCGAACGTACCGAAACGCAGCGGCCGTAGGAATATTCGTGTTGTCGGCGCTCTTCTCGTATCGCCTCGCCGCTCTGGGAGGCGGATACTCGCCGTTGTGGCTCTCGACGGGGGCGGGCGTCGGCGTCCTCTATCTGCTCGGCGTTCGCGCCTGGCCCGTTCTCTTGCTCGTCAGCCTTGCGGGCAATCTGATGCTTCCGGAGTCGTTGACCCTTTCCGGCGCCCTCTCCGTCGCGGTCGCGACGGGGACATCCGCGCTCGGCGTCCGGGGCGCGCTGTGGAAACGAAGCGAAGGCGGCCTGTTCGGAAGTCTCTCCTCAATGACCTTTTTCCTGCTTATGGCCGGACTGCTGCCGGCGCTTTTCGGGGCGACGTTCGGGGTGTTGGGGATGCCGTCCGAAATCCGGCAGATCCACACGTTCGTCGGCTGGGTCGTTTCCGATCTGACGGGCGTCGTGATCCTGGCGCCCGCGATGATCGCGCTGCTCGGCGGCGACCGCAAGCGAAAGACGACCTTCACTGTCGAGGCGAGCCTGTTCGTCGTGCTCTTCAGCGTGCTGTGCCTCGGAGTTTTCGGCCAGACCATCCCGCGAAAGTTCGCGGAATACCCCCTTCCGTTCCTTCTGGCCCCCTTTCTCCTGTGGGCTGCGTTCCGGTTCGGCACGACCTTCTTTATCGATGTCCTGTCATTTTCCGCCGTCGTCTCTCTGACCGGTTCGTTCTTCGGGCGCGGTCCCTTCGCCGTCTACCCCCTCGAGACATCGATCATCGTGACGCAGGTCTTTCTCATCGTTCTCGGCGCACTGGCCCTGCTCTTCCATGCGGCGTCGCTGGAAGGAGACCTCCGTCTTGAAACGATGGCCGAACAGCGACGGTCGCTCGAGCGACTGAACGAGCAGCTCGAGGCGGAGATCCGGGAGCGAACCCTGGAAGTCCTCCGGAGCATCTCCGATATCCGGCTTTTCGACGACAGACGGGAGAGGGAGGAGGAATCCGCCGCCTCCCGGTTCATCGCGTTCCGGCTCTCGAACGAAGGAAAACTGTGGCGGGCGAGCGCGGGACTGGCGCGAGCGCTCGGATACGCCTCGTCCCGGGCGCTGCTCGAAATGGAGAGCATGATTCCCGGGGGCCTTCTGCTCGGAAGGAAGGATCACGAGCAGCTCATGGAAGCGGTCCTGCGGCGCGACGTCCCGGCGGAACTGACGCTGGATCTGTCGGGGCAGGGAGGGGTGTCGAAACGCCTCACGATGGACGTTCGTTCCGTGTACATGCCGGACGGCTCGCTGTTCTTCGTGGAGTGCGTCGCGCCCGACCCACGGATCTTCGGCGCCGTCCGGGGCGATGTGTTCGACGACGCGACCGGCCTGCCGGATCTCCGGTATCTCGACGGGGCATGGACGGACGGCGGGTATCTTCCCGGTCCCGCGGACTTCGACTGCGCGCTGGGGGTCGTGCGGATATCGCCTGCGCCCGTTCCGAATGTCCGGTTTCGCCGCTGTCTCGAACACGTACGTTCCGGCTGTCTCCGAAGCCTCGATCCGATCGTTCGGAGCGGAGACGGCGAACTGGCGATCCTGCTCTTCGGCGTCTCCGGCGTCCGGGGCGGCAGGTCCGTCATGGCGACGTTCCGGAGGGAGCTGTTATCGCATCTGGATTTCGTGCGGGACGCCCCTTCGGTTTTCTTCGGCGTCTCGGATGTCATCCCCGCCATGTCGCCGCTGCAGATCGTGAACGAGGCCAGGAAAGACCTGGAACGGAATCGACTCGATCGCGACGGGGCGCCGGCCTGACCGCAGATCCTCGGGGCGGCGGTCATTCGGACGGGGGCGCGACCGCGTCCGAAAGGGTGACGAAGCGAATTCCGGCCGCGAGCATTTCCGGAACGGCGTCGATGACGCCTTCGGCCGCGCCGCGCGCCGGACGGTTCGCGTGAAGGAGAACGATGTCGCCCGGCCGCGCCGCGAGAAGGGCTTCCTTCACGCGGCGCCGGGACCATGTGCCCCCGGCGTCTCCGAGGACGCTGTATCCGGCGGCGGCGTACCCGCGTTTCCGCAACACGGAGACGGCCGTCTCTTCGTAGTAATTGGTTCCGGATCGGAAAAAGCGCGGAGTCCCGCCCGTGAGCGCGCGGATGAGCCGGGCCGCGTCGTCGGCCTCGGCGAGAAGCTCCGTGCGGCTCGCGGTCCCGGCGATGCCGTATGCGCGGCGTCCCGTGAGCGATGCGGGGCGGTGGTTCATGCCGTGGTTCTGGATGTCGAAGGTTGGGCAGGAAGCGAGAAACGTCGCGTCGTCCGGGTTCGACCGGATCCATCTGCCCGTGATGAAGAACGTCGCCGCGATGCGGCGCGACAGGAGAAAGTTCACGAGCTTCCGGTCGAGTTCGCTTCCCTTCGGTCCGCCGCACACGTCGAACGTGAGCGCGACATCGTTCCCGCGCGGCCGGAAGGATGTCAGCACGCCGGGAACGCGCTCCCCCCACTGCTCGGACCTCGGCGCTCCGGCGGCGCTCCGCCCCGGGCAGTGGAAGGCGACGACCGTTAGCAGTACAATACAAACGATATGGATTTTCGGAAATCGCATGATTCGCACCTCATTTCTCGTGACATCGGGAGGGAATGGATATGGATCGGCCGATGCGACGCAAGGAACGGGAAATCGCCGATATCGCCGCGATAGAGGATATCATACGGGCCGGAAGCGTGCTCTTTCTCGGTCTGTGCGACGGCGGAGAACCGTACGTGGTTCCGATGAACTACGGCTACGCCGACGGAACGCTCTACATGCACTGCGCCCTCGCCGGGCGGAAGCTGGACGTCCTGCGCGCGAACGCCCGCGCATGCGCGACGATTGTCGCCGACCATTCCCTCGTGCGCGGAAGCCGGGCCTGCTCGTTCAGCACGAACTACCGGTCGGCGATGGTCTTCGGTGCGGCCCGGGAAGTCGCGGATCCTGAAGAAAAACGACGGGGAATGGAAACCATCATGCGCGCCGTCGCCGGTCCGGACGCGCCCGTCGACTTCGGACCGGACGGGCTGGACAGGATCGTGATCCTGGCCCTCGCCGCGGAGCGGATGACCGGAAAGCAGCATCTCTGACTCCGGCGGACGCCGTCGCATCGAAGGCGCGGACATGTCCCCGGACGCCATGAAACGGGAAGAGGCGTTTTTTCCGACGGAAACGCGATGGAGACTCGCCGTGTTGTTCGCGATCCTCATCGTGATCGCGTCCGTCGTCTACGCTCTGATAACGGTGACGTTGTACCGCAACGCCTCGGAGGAAAACCTCCGCGCCTTTTCGGAAAAACAGGCCCTTCAGACGCGATTCGCCGCAAACGTCCTTGAGGCGCGCCTGTACGCGGTGGTCCACGAGTGCGAGATCCTTTCCTCCTATACGATTCCGTATTTCATGGCGGGAGAACGCCGCACCGAAGACCTCAGGAGCCGTATGGCCCTTGCGGGCCGCACGCACCCGGGCGTGAGCAGCCTGCTGTACGTCGGACTCTCCGGGGACTCCCTGCATGTCTGCGACTCGACGCGTCGCGGAGAGCGCCTCACGGAGATCGCGCGCGAACGGGTCTCCCTGTACGGGGGGCGCAATATGCTGCCCGGACAGCCTGTTCCGTTCGTCCCGCCGGTGTTCGCGTCCGAGGACACGCAGTTCATCGTCATGCTCTTCCCGATCTTCTCGGAGGCCGGTCTTCTCGGAACGCTGGCTGCGGTCTTCGACCTCCACGACACGATCGACGGCGTCATCTCGGCGATGCG
>CAYVKE010000069.1:0-15878 GCA_964451935.1 uncultured Synergistaceae bacterium
CCGGTCCGTCGACGATCACGCGCGACGGATCGGCCTTCGGATCGAAAAGCCACACGCGATCCGCGTACCGCAGTGCGAGGTCCAGATCGTGCAGGGCGGCCACGACCGCCCGACCCTCCGTCCACGCGACGTCCCGCAGGATGCGAAGCACCTCTGCCCGATGCGTCAGATCCAGATACGTGGTCGGCTCATCCAGCAGCAGGACATCCGACTCCTGGGCCAGCGCCCTTGCGATCGCGGCGCGCTGGCGTTCGCCGTCGCTGAGTTCCGGAAGGACTCTGTCTTCCCAGCCGGTAAGATCCATGACGGCCAGCGCCTTCCGGACAGCCGACAGATCCGCGTCCGACAGGCTCCCCTTCCAGTCGGTGAACGGGTGTCGCCCCAAGCGGACAAGCTCCCCCACCGTCATCCCGGAAATCGCGAGCGACTCGGTCAGGACAACGGCGATTCGCGTCGAGACGGTCGCCCTCGAACACCGGCGCAGGGGGCTCCCGTCGAGAAGGACGTCGCCCGAAAGCAGGGCGCCGAGCCCCGCGAGCGCGCGCAGCAACGTCGTCTTTCCGGCGCCGTTCGGACCGAGCAGGCAGATGAACTTCCCCGCTTCGACAGCGAGGTTCAGGTCCCGGACGAGAGAGACGGAGCCGTATCCGACGGCGCCGTCCCGGACTTCAAGAACGGGCGTCATATCCGGCCGCGCCTTCCTCCGGCGAGGATGAGCCAGATGATGAAGGGGGCTCCGAGAAGCGACGTCACGACATTCAGCGGAATCACCGTCGAACCGCCGAGGCGAGTCCCAAGATCCGCCAGCAGGGCGACGACTCCGCCGGCTGCGATGCCGAGGGGGAGGACGATCCTGTGATCGGTCGAGGAGGCCATCATCCGGCACATATGCGGCGCGGCGATGCCGATGAACGCGACCGGACCGCTCAGGGCGGTGGTCAGTCCCGCGAGAACGGACGCGACGCAGATGACCGCGAAACGGATGAAGCGGACGTCAACGCCGAGGCTCGCGGCGTATGTCTCTCCCAGAAGAAGCGCATTGCACGGCTTCATCAGCGGAATCGACGCGGCCAGAGCGACAATCATCACGACGCCGAGCCCTCGGACGCGGTCCCAACCGGATGAGGCGAAACTTCCGAACCCCCAGGCCACGTACCGCTGGACCTGGTCCGGAAGCGCCCAGCTCAGAAGCACGCTCACGAGCGCGCTGACCGCGAAGCCGAACATGACGCCGAACACGAGGAGCCCGGCTCCGTCGCAGACATGCCGCGCCGCGGCGAGAACGACGCTCATCGAGAGAAGCGCACCGAGAATCGCCCCGCCGCCGAGCCCGAGATCCAGGAACGGCGACGCTCCGAATCCGGCGAACGCCTTCGCGCCGAGGATCGAGAGCGCAACTCCGAGACTCGCTCCGGATGTGACGCCGAGGACATCCGGCCCCGCAAGGGGGTTTCGGAAGAGCGTCTGCATCAGGATGCCGCTGACGGAAAGCGCCGCGCCGCAGAGCAGCGCCGATACGGCGCGGGGCAACCGGACGGCCATGACGATTCTGGCGGGTCCGGCGTCGGGCGACAGTCGGCCCGACAGCGCGGCGACCACGTCTCCGGCCGACACGAACGAGGTCCCCCAGAACAGTTCGGCGACGAAGAGCCCTGCGGCCAGAACGACGAAGAGCGGGAACAGATACCGACGGATACGCTTTATCACCGGGGACCGCCCTTCCAGTCGAGCTTTCTGTAGAAATACAGGCGGCGCCCGGGAAGCAGTTCCGGGTGAAGGATCGAAATGAGGTCGGCGAGGATCAGATCCGGCCGGAGGGTTCCGCTCTCGTGGAAGTCCGATCCGCCGGATTCCGTCGTCCGGGCGTTGTTGTTGAAGACGCGGCCTTCGCGGAAGGGTCGGAACGTCCCGTATCGCGAATCCTGCAGGACGCCGTCGTCGAGCGACTTCCACGCGCCCGGGTTCAGCCAGAAACGCGCATGCGCGGACGCGGCCGCGACCGTTTCGAAATCGACCGGGGCGCTCCACGTCCGTTCGCTCCTGTCGAGAAGATACTCTCCGCCCGCATCGCGGATCAGGATGGCGGGCCAGCTCATTCCTCCCGGAACGTGCCACACGCCGTTGAACGAATCGTTCACGAGCACGCCGGGCTTGTCCGGAAGGGCGGCCGCGCGGGCGGCCAGGGATTCGTAGGACGAACGGATCGTTTCGTACAATGCGTCGGCCGCTCCGACCCGGTCGAACAGCAGACCGAAGACCCGGATCCATTCCACCCGTCCCAGAGGATGAATCTCGGAAAACTCCGAAATCAGCACGACCGACAGGCCGAGAGACTCCAGTCTCCGAAGCGTCTCGAGTTCATCGGGAGTGCTCGCGTACGCAAAGACCACCTCCGGAGCGAGCGAGAGGATCCGTTCCGGATCCGGCGAATTTCCCGGGCCGAGATCCGCCGTGCGTCTCTCGTCGAGCGCGGCGGTGTAGACAAACGAACGCCAGCACTGACCGAGAAGGCCCCGAAGGCCGTCCATCTCTTCGAGAAAGGGAATGAGCGTCGTCGACATATTGCAGTACGTCCGCACCGGGGTGCGGATGACGCGGCCTTCCGGAAGGTCCGGCGGCAGAGGAATATCCCTCGGGACGAGAATATAGACGTTGTCGCCGGACGCGCCCGGGACCGGATTGCGAACCCGAAGCCGCACCCACGAAGCGTCGCGTTCGATCGTGACGTTCCCGGCCTTCTCGAGCGGAACGGGACGAACGTCCGCCCACGAGATCCCGCCTGCGACGAACGCCAGAACGAGCAATAGCGCCGCCAGAAAACCGCTTCCCTTTCGATTCATGCGTTTCCCTTCGATCTGCGTCCGCGGATTGACGAGTCGTCGCACCTGCGGATAGAATACATAAAAGCATATCATACGCGTGTCCGGTGCTCGGGAATCCAGTACAAAGCTGGAGCGGCCCCGCCACTGTATCCGGGACGAATCCGCATAACGCCACCGACCCAAAGTCGGGAAGGCGCGGAGGAGGCGGAACGGAAGCCAGGAGACCGGCCGGACATGATGACCTGTATAAAGCGCGAGGGCGCGACACAGCGTGGAAACCCGGTTTGTGTGGGAGATATCCATACGGATAGGGGGAACCTGTCGTGTACAGGTTCCCCCTCTTTTTTTTCCAGGGAGGGAGCAGCGTTATGAAGAACCGTTATCGTCTTTTTCTTCTGTGTGCGGGGGTTCTGTCGGTTATGCGGACGGCCCCGGCATGTTCCGGGGAGCCGGAGGTCGTTTCGCTTCCGGAAGTGGTCGTTACGGGAAGCCGGATCGCCGGATCGATGAACGAGATCGCAAGTCCGACCTACGTCATTTCGAGCGCGGATATCGCCGCGACCGGCGCGCGGTCCGTCGCGGACGCTCTCGTCTCGCGCGTTCCGGGCGTCAACCAGTCGAACCGGATGGGGTGGGCGCAGGACGCAGAGGTCAGCGTCCGCGGTCTCACGACGCAAATGCTCGTCCTCGTCGACGGCATCCCCTTCTATCGACCCACGCATCTCGCCGGTGGCGCGTCGATCGACCTGCACTCCATTCCGGTCGAAAGCATCGAACGCATCGAAGTCGTCAAGGGTGCGGGATCCGCGATGTACGGGTCCCTCGCGGCGGCCGGAGTCATCAACATCATCACCCGGAAGGGGAACGAACGCGGCGGCAGTGTAACCGTCGAAGCCGGTCCCAATGGACTCCGGCGATATGCGGCGACGGCCGCCGCTTCGAGCGATCTCTTTCGCGTGCAGGCATACGCGGAACGGACCGAAGAGGGGCGGCGGCGGATCTACACAACGACCGACGAGGGCGGAAAACCCTACTATTCCGACAAATACGAGGGCGACGCGGGCGGCGTCACGATCTCGCGGGGCCCCTGGTCGTTCAAGGCCGAGGCAGGGAGGTATACGAACACGTTCGAGGACGCCTCTTCCCCGACATACATGCCCCCGTATACTGCAGTCGTCAATACGGAGGAGAAGAGCTATTCGCGTTACGCGCTCTCGTACGCGGGAGAACGGATCCACGCGCTTCTCGGGTATGACGTCCAGAAACGGGAATACGAACATATCCCCGGATGTTCGTATGACGACCGGAGCCTGACGGCCGACATCTACGCGCCGTTCCGGATCGGATCGGCGCGGGCGGTCGGAGGATTCTTCTATCGCAAGGAATGGACGACCTTCCGGGAGGAACTCGCCGAAAGCGAAAAAGACCGCTCGCGGAGCAACATCGCCCCGTATCTCGAGGTCTCCCTTCCCGCCGGAGACGTCGTCGTTAACGCCGGCCTCCGCTATGAATACTGGGATCAGGAAGACGCGGAAAACAACAGGGAACTGATGCCGAAGCTCAGCCTCGAGTATCAGGCGCCGGGCGGGCAGACGTGGTATCTTTCGGCCGGACGTTTTTTCGCGATGCCGAGCTTCTATGAACTGTATACGACGAACACGATGTGGCTCGTCAAGGGCAACCCCGACCTGAAGCCGGAAAAGGGGTGGAGCTACGACGCGGGCGTCAGGGGAAAGGACGAGCGGGGAAGCTGGCGGATCGGCGCGTTCGCGATGTTCATGGATGACAAGATCGTCTATGTGACCGATCCGGCGACATTCGAGGGAACGTACGACAACGTCGCGGAATTCCGTTCCTACGGCATCGAGGCCGAGCGGACATGGACTCTGGGGGGGCCGTACTCGGCGCGCCTCTCCGGAACCTGGATGCGCGCGGAGGAACGGGACAGCGCGGGCGACGACTGGCGCCGATCCCTGCGAACGCCCGAATGGACCGTTCAGGGGGCGGTCCGATACGACATGCGGCCCTGGTCGGCGGAACTCGCACTTCGCTCTGTCGACGACCGGCCGTACAACGCGGCCGGCGGCGCCGACGGCTCCTCGTTCCTGACGGACCTGTCCCTCGAATGGAATTCGCCCGTCACGAAGAGCGGCGGGAGCCATCGGATCCGGCTCTCCTGCCTTAACGTCTTCGACGAAGCGTACGACTACACCTCTCTCAACCGGGTCTATCTCGCCCCGGAGAGGACATTCGTGCTGACGTGGTCGATGACGTTCTGACCGTTACACTGGGTTCGGGAGGGTGAGCAGCGAACGGAATTCGGGCGGAAAGGTCTTCTGAAGCAGGGCGTCCCAGTTCGAAACGGCGTAAAGCGGCGGAAGACTTCCGCCGCTTTCTTTTCGGATTGCATCGAGGAACGGACAGGGTGTTTTTTCCCGCAACAGCTGCTCCATTCTCGCCTTGAGGTTGACGATCGAGGTCACGCCGAAACAGATGGTCTCCTTCGATTTCCGGAGGTCCACCGCACGCCCCGGCATCTCCGACCCGCTTTCGACGAACGACGCCAAGACAAGGCACACCGGTTTGTCTTTCATCGTTCTGTCCTCTTCGATCACCGCGACGAGGAGCCCGTTTCCGAGAGCGAGGATGCTGCCCGACGGATAGGAAACGGCCACGTCCCCGATCAGTGCAGCCAGTTCCGGATCGAACATGCTTCCGGCGCCATCCCGCACGATGCGCACGGCCTCGGCGGGCAGATAGGCCTCGCGGTAGGGTCTGTTGCTCACCATGGCGTCGTAGCTGTCCGCTATGGAGACGATCCGCACGAGAACCGGGATGCGTTTGCCCAGGATCCTCCGCCCTTCGTACCCGCCGTACCCCTTGCCGTCCCAGTGTTGGTGATGGTTCAGTACGACTGCGCACGACATCGGGCTGATAATTTCGAACTGGCGGACGATGCGGAGCCCTTCGAGCGGGTGTCGGCGCACCTGCTCCCATTCCCTGGGGTCGAGCGGCGTTCGCTTGTTGAGGACATCGAGCGGGAGCATCATCTTGCCGATATCGTGAAAGAGCGCGCCCATGCCGAGGTTTCTGTAGCCGGGCGCTTCAAGGCGAAGGAGTTCCCTTTCCCCGGCTCTTCGGGCGAGGACGAGCGCGGCGACCATTACGCCGACAGAGTGTTCCAGCGTATAGTGATCGTGCTCCGCGATGGTTCCGATGCCGCAGAGAACCGCATTCGGATCGGAGCAGACCTCGTCGATGATCTCCTGAATCAGCTCCTGGATTTCCTGGATGGCGGTGCGCCGGATGGAGCGGTTCGACGCGACCGCGTCGAAAATGCCGCGCATCTTGTCCCGCATCCGTTCGAGGGATTCCGGAAGCGGAGCCGCGACATCCGCGCTGATGCGCTCCCCGTCCAGCGCGACAAAACACGCCTCTATTCCTCTGCGGGCCAATTTCCGTATCGTCTTGTCGTCGAGGACGGCCCCGGCGGAGAGCAACACCTGCGCCCCGCTCCCCATCAGGGGACGCGCGAGAACCATTCCGGGCTTGAGGTTATCGATAGTAACGATCATAGGCATACGTCATCATTTCCCAGCACGACAGAACAACCGTCATAGCCGTATAGGATGGTGTTTCGTCGGATTCCGGCACATTCCCGCACCTATATTAAAACATATTTCCATCATTCCGACACTCGAAAGTCGTGGAAAACGACATTCCGGAGCACTATCTTCCCCTGGGCGGAATTTTCGTTTCTTTACGCGGATATCCCTATCACGGCGATCCAGAACGGAATGGTGACGACGGAACATATGGTGCTCATGGCGATGAGCCTTCCCGCATACTCATCGTCCATTCCCATGCCCTGGGCGAGAATGAAGCTGTTGACGGCGATCGGCATCGCCGTCAACAGGATGACCGTATCCATGACGAGCCGGCTCGTCGGCCAGATATAAAAGCACAAGAGCATCAGAGCGGGGCAGCCGATCAGTTTGAACAGCACATCGGCCCACATTTCCCGCATCGTGCCCAGCAGCTTCCGGAACATCAGCGACGCCCCGAGCGAGAGGAGCGCGAGGCCCGTTCCCATGTCGGCGAGGATCCGGAGCGGCTCGTCAAGCCAGCGAGGAAACGTATGGATTCCCGCGGCGGAAAGGACGATTCCGAACAGGCACGCCAGGATAAAGGGACTTTTCAGGAGACGTTCCAGCGTCCGGACGACCGACCGGAGCGACAGTCCCCCGGACAGCACGAGTTGCCCGTAGGATATCGACAAGATCTGGTATCCGACGAAGCTGAGCGCGAAAAAGACGGACACGACCTCGACCCCCGGCGCGCCAAGGGCGATGGAGACGGCCGGCAATCCCATGAACACGTTGTTGGCCCGGATGGAAACCAGGACGGAAACGGCGACATGGCGTCTGTCCGTCGATTGCGTGCGCGCAATCAGCCACGCGATGGGAGGGGCGATGACGAAGAAGACGTACCCGGCGATGATCAGGTTCGCGTCCGCGAACATCGCGGGGCTCGCTTTCATCGTCAGACGCACGAGCAACGCGGGAATGGCCACCCAGTAGACGAGGCGGTTGACCGCAACGACCGCGCGTTCGTCGAGAAACCCTGCCCGCCGCAGGACGGCGCCGACGCCGATAACCAGCGCGATCGGGAGAATGATCAGAAAGGAGTGAATGGACATCGCCTCCGAAACTCGTTAAGATGAATATTGTGGTATCATACCAGCCCCGTTGGGGCGCGAACAGGGAGGACTTCCATGTCTTTACCCGCCAATATTTTCAGGGAATACGATATCCGCGGCGTCGCGGACAGCGATCTCACCGATGAAAACGTGGAACAAATCGGCGCGGCCTACGGCGCATGCCTCATGCAGAACGGCGTGGACAAGGCGTCCGTCGGCGGCGACGTCCGCCTTTCGACCGAACGGATCCGCAGAGCGGCGATCCGCGGACTCGTCCGCGCGGGCGTCTCGGTCACGGACCTCGGCGTGGTGATGACGCCGATACTCTACTGGAGCCTTTTCGAGCTGGACCTCGACGGCGCCGTCATGGTCACCGGAAGCCATAACCCGAAAGATATGAACGGACTTAAGCTCGCGCTCGGGAAGACCACGATGTACGGCGAGCAGATCCGGAATATCCTGCATCTCGCCGAAAGCGGGATTTCCGACGCCCCGAAGCCCGGACGCATGACGTCGCGGTCGGTCGGTCGGGAATACGTCGACATGCTCCTCTCGCGCATCACCCTCGGCCCCAGGAAACTCAAAGTCGTCGCGGACGCCGGGAACGGAACGGCAGGTCTCTTCATCCGGCAGTATCTCGAAGGGCTTGGCTGCGAGGTCATCCCGCTCTATTGCGATCCCGACGGGACCTTCCCGAACCATCACCCGGACCCGCAACGCCGCGAGAACCTTCGCGTCCTTTCCGAAACGGTTCGCCGGAACGGAGCGGATGTCGGACTCGCGTTCGACGGCGACGCCGACCGCCTCGGAGTGGTCGATGAACGCGGTGAGATCGTGTGGGGCGATATCCTGATGACGCTCTACTGGAGAGAGATCCTCCCGGCGCATCCCGGGACAACCGTTCTGATCGAGGTGAAATGCTCCCAGGCGCTCGAGGAGGAGGTCCGGAAGCTCGGAGGCGTCCCGGAGTATTGCCGTTCGGGGCACTCCCTGATCAAGGCGCGCATGAAGGAAGTGAACGCGCTCTTCGCAGGGGAGTTGTCCGGACACATGTTCTTCGCGGACGAATATTACGGATTCGACGACTCGTTCTACGCGGCGGGCAGACTTCTGCGAATCCTGTCTCACGCGACGCAGCCTCTTTCCGGGCTGCTCTCTGATGTTCCGAAGTATCCGGGAACGGACGAAGTGCGCATCGACTGCGCCGATGACCGCAAGTTCGACGTCATCGACCGGATACGGGACGCCGCCCTCAGGGATCACGATGCGATCACCGTGGACGGCGTCCGTGTGCTCTACCCCGACGGATGGGGACTCGTTCGGGCCTCAAACACGCAACCGGTTCTCGTCGCGCGCTGCGAGGGGAAGGACGCGCAATCGCTCGAACGCATCAGCGCCGATATGCGCCGACGCATTGTCGAGCAGGGGATCCCCCCCTTCGACTGGCGCTGCTAAGTCCTCGCCCACATAAGCCGTCCGCCGTCGATGCGCGGCGCGATCCGCCCCTGCGACGCAAGATGCGTCAGGTGCGCGGCCAGCGTCGCGCGCGACAGGACGAACTGCTGCGGCGTCATTTCCAGCCTCCACGACTCGAACACCGCTGCAAGGACATCCTCTTCGCTCCGTGCAGCGGCCAATGTTTCGTAAATTCGTTCCGAGAGCAGAAGGATTCCCTTCCTCGTCGCCTCCGTCGCAGGAAGGATGCTCTTTCCGGCATCCGCGTGGCACGGGACGAAGAATGCGGCGGCGTCCGCTTCGAGCAGGTCGAGCGTCGCAAGCGCCGCACCGACGTCCAGCGTCACGATGAAACGGTATTTTTCCACTATCTCGGCGGAGAAGACCGAATCCGCAACGTAGAAGACGCCGTCCGGACTCCGTACTCCGACCATATCCAAAAAGTGACCCGGAAGCGGGACGGCGCGAAGCGGGGTCCCCGGGATCGATCCGTCGCCGCCGATGGTCCGATCGACCTGTGACGGTTGCGCCTCCAGAAATTTGTTCTTCAGTTCCGCAAAGGGATTCGCGCCCCACAGAAACGTCGGTTCAAGCCGGGGGCGCTCGATGAGGACGCTTTCGATGCGCGTCGCGGCGATCCAGCACCCCGTCTTCTTCTGGAGATACGCATTGCCGCCGATGTGATCGGCGTTTGAGTGCGTGTTCACGATGCCGCCAAGCTTCCACCCCATCCCGGTGACAGCCCTGTAGAGCTGACGCCCCGCGTTCTCGTCTCCCCCGCTGTCGATCAGAATCGCATTGTCTCCATCCACCCAAACGCCGACATTCACTTTGCCGGGAACGTAATACGAACCCCCCGCAATCGGGCGTATTTCAAGATCCACAGCACCACCCCCAAATAAAGACAAGAAAGATTATTCACAATTCGAATGTTTCTTCGTAAATGATGCTATACTTCCTCCAGTTTTGGTACGTACCAAAAGTTTTTTTCAGCTGCTTTGGTACGGATCCTAGATATCTTCAGGAGGTGCCGACGGCATGGACAAGGACAAAAAGTCTCTCTGCGCCATATCCACGGAGGAACGACAGGGTTTCGAGGATTTCAACGCCGTCATGGCGGATCTGAATCAGGAAATGATCCGCGCTCCGTTCGACAACTGATCCCGGATTTCTTCGAAAGATACGCCGGCCCGGAACCCCGGGCCGGTTTTTTTATTGTACACCTTATCTTCCTTTTCCCTCCCTTTGTGAATTCCTTTGTCAGTGACTTTCAGTTGAGCTATAATTCGTATGCGAAACAGGAGGTGACTATTTTGCAGAAGGCGATCGAGGTTCGACACCTCTGCAAGTCCTTCGATCAACTGGAAGTCCTCAGGGACGTCTCTCTTTCGGTGGACGAAGGCGAAGTTGTATCCGTCATAGGCCCGAGCGGCTCGGGCAAGAGTACGCTCGCCCGTTGCATCTGCCGTCTGGAACCGATCAACGGCGGCGAGATTTATCTGTACGGAAACCGCATCGACACGGGAACGCATTCCCACAGCGATCTGGCGCGGTACGTCGGGATGATCTTCCAGCAGTTCAATCTCTTCCCGCACCTGTCCGTTCTCGATAACATCACGCTGTCTCCGGTGAAGATCCGCAACATGAATCCCCGGGAAGCCGAAGAGATCGCGGTCAATCTGCTGAAGCGCGTGGGGCTCGAGGACAAGATCCGTTCGTGGCCGAACGAACTCTCGGGCGGACAGCGCCAGCGCGTCGCCATCGCCCGCGCCCTCGCAGTCAACCCGAAGATCATGCTTTTCGACGAGCCGACGAGCGCGCTCGACCCGGAGCTTGTCGGCGAGGTTCTCGACGTCATCGCGGATCTCGCCGAGAGCGGCATGACGATGATGATCATCACGCACGAGATGTTTTTCGCACGGGAAGTATCGAACCGCGTCGTGTTCATGGCGGACGGGGGAATCGTCGAACAGGGGAAGCCCGCCGACGTCCTCATGCGGCCGCAGATGGCGCGGACGCAGCTTTTCCTCCAGCGGATCCTCGCCCATTTCGGCGAGAACCTGACGCACGCTCCGGCAGGGGAGGCGACACAGCATGGCGCTTGATTTTTCCGCCATTACGCCGTACCTTCACATGCTTCTGGCAGGCGCGCTGATCACGCTGAAGGGGTCCGCCCTTTCGGTAATCTTCGGCGCTCTTCTCGGCATCTTCGTGGGCGCCCTTCGCGTCCTGCCGTATGCGCCCATACGAACCCTCGCGGCGACATACATCTACATCATCCGCGGAACGCCGTTGCTGATCCAGCTTTTCCTGATCTATTTCGGACTTCCGTCTCTCGGCGTCAATCTTCCGGCGTTCGCCTCGGGCGTCATCGGTCTCTCGATCAACTCCGCAGGGTATGTCGGCGAGATCGTGCGCGGCGGCATCGAGGCGGTTCCGAAGGGACAATGGGAGGCCGCGCAGGTGCTCGGGCTTTCCTACTTCCGAACAATGCGGCACATCATCCTGCCCCAGGCGATCCGGAACATGCTTCCCGCCTTCGGCAACGAGTTCGTCACGCTCATCAAGGAGTCCTCGCTGCTGTCCACGCTCGCGATTTCCGAACTCACGATGGTGGGCCAGCAGGTTCGCAGCGTGACCTACGCTTCCTTCGAGACCTTCATCACGGTCGGGATCATGTATCTGATTCTCACGAGCGTCACGAGCCTGATCCTCCAGCTCGTCGAAAAAAAGTGGAGAGTGGGCTGAGTTCGGGTTATCGCCACATAATGGACGTTTTGGCTCGATAGGTTCTATGCATGGATTTCACTCCCTTTTCCGTCCATTCCGGTCAAATATGTGGACAGGGGAGTTTTTTATGCAGAAGAGTAACGCAGT
This sequence comes from uncultured Synergistaceae bacterium, assembly GCA_964451935.1. Taxonomy (GTDB): domain Bacteria; phylum Synergistota; class Synergistia; order Synergistales; family Aminobacteriaceae; genus CALFXN01. Next base: position 11,854 of record CAYVKE010000069.1, read on the forward strand.
CAGCCTCCGCCGGATGTCACCGTTCCTTTGGGATGATCTTCCGACCGCCAATAACAAAGGAGCCCCTGGAAACCGGGGCTCCTTTGTTTCCGTTGCATCCTTGGATATTCTTCCCCTCCCGGCGCTTCGGAAGAAGCGACTTCCCCCGCGCATCGGAAAGGAATGTCAGGCCATGCGCTTTCAGGAACGCATGACCGCTCCTTCGGCGCCGGACGTCACGAACTCGCGGTACCGATCGAGGAAGGCGCTCTTCGTTGACGGCAGGACCGGAGTCTGCTCCTTCCGCCGCCGTTCGAACTCCTCCGCGGAGACGGCCACGTTCAGCGTTCTCGCAGGGATGTCGATTTCGATCATATCGCCCTCGCGGATGAGCGCAATCGGTCCTCCCGCCGCAGCTTCCGGCGAAATGTGCCCGATGGACGCGCCGCGCGACGCGCCGGAAAAACGCCCGTCGGTAATGAGCGCCACAGAAGAAGCGAGTCCCATTCCGGCCAGCGTGGCGGTGGGCCCGAGCATCTCCCGCATTCCCGGACCGCCCTTCGGTCCTTCGTACCGGATGACCAGGACATCCCCTTCCTTGATCTTTTTCCCGCGGATCGCGGCCGTCGCCTGTTCCTCGGAGTCGAAGACCCGCGCCGGTCCGCCATGTTTCATCATCTCGGGCGCGACGGCGGATTGTTTCACAACGGCTCCGTCCGGCGCAATGTTGCCCTTGAGAACGGCGATGCCCCCCTGGGCGTGATAGGGGCTTTCGAGCGTCCGGATGACCGTCTCGTCCCGGACGACCGAATGGCGCACATTGTCACGAACCAGGTTCCCCGTGACCGTCAAGGCGTCGCCGTCCAGAAGCCCTCCGGCGAGCAGTCGCGCCATGACCGCCTGGACGCCGCCGGCCCGGTAGAGATCCTGAATGTGATGCTGTCCTCCGGGGCTCATGCTGCAGATATGCGGCGTCTTCCGGCTGATCTCGTCCATATGGTCAAGCGTCAGCCTCAAACCGGTCGTGTGCGCGATCGCAGGCAGATGCAGCGCGGTGTTCGTGGAGCCGCCGAGCGCCATATCGACGGCGACGGCGTTCTCGAAGGCCGCTTGGGTCAGGATTTTGTCGGGGGTGATGTTCTTCTCGACGAGCGTCATGATCATGCGCCCGGCTTCCTTGGCGAGACGCTCCCGCTCAGAGAGAACAGCGGGGATTGTCCCGTTCCCCGGAAGCGCCAGCCCGAGGGCCTCCATCATGCAGTTCATCGTGTTGGCGGTGAACATTCCCGCGCACGAACCGCACGTTGGACAGGCGGCCCCTTCCAGCTCTGCAAGCTCTTCGTCCGTTATTTTCCCGGCCACCCGTTTTCCCACGGCTTCGAAGACGGAGTTCAGATCCACCTCGCGGCCGCCGAGATTTCCCGCGAGCATCGGCCCGCCGCTGACGATGATCGACGGGATATTCAGCGACGCCGCGGCCATCGCCATGCCGGGAATGATCTTGTCGCAATTCGTGACCAGCACCAGGGCGTCGAGCGCGTGCGCCCGGACCATGATCTCGATGGAATCCATGATCAGCTCCCGGCTCGGCAGGGAGAACTTCATCCCCTCATGGTTCATGGCGATGCCGTCGCACACGCCGATCACGGGAAATTCGAGAGGAAGCCCCCCCCAGGCGTAGACGGCCGACTTCGCCGCCTCGGTGATCCGGCGGAGATGCACATGCCCGGGAATCAGGGCGTTGAACGAGTTCACGACGCCGACCCACGGGCGTTCGATCTCCCATTTCGTGTACCCGCTCGCCATCATCAGAGACCGGTGCGGCGCCCGTTCGGGTCCTTTTTTCGCCATATCGCTTCGCATACAGTTCACCCTCCCGTTTCAGTAGAGTCGCATTGCGGAATAGCGGTCCCGTCAGACCGACGACGCTCCCCAGACGAGCCGGGGAAGGACGAGTGCGATATCCGGGACGTAGACGGTCAGCAGAAAGACAAAAATCAGCACGAGAACCATCGGGACGATCGGACGGCTGATCTCCTCGAGGGAAAGCCCCGTTATGGCGCTCGCGACGTAAATATCGATGGCGACCGGCGGCGTCGCCATTCCAATCGCGAGACCGACCGTAATCATGAGCCCGAAGTGAATGAGATTGCCCCCGGCCTGAACGATCGCAGGCAGGAAGAGCGGCGTCAGGATGATCAGCGCCGACGCCGTCTCCATGAACATTCCCGCGATGAGGAGAATAATAGCAATCGTCAGGTAGATGAGAAACGTATTTCCCCCGGCCATTCCGAGAAGCGTTCCGGCGACCGCCTCGGGAATCTGGTAAAAGGCGAGCCCCCACCCGAAGACCTTCGCCGTCGCGATGATGAACATGACGAGCGCGGACGTAACCCCCGCTCCGACGACAAGTTCGTAGAGCTGTTTGAAGTTGATCGTCCGGTAGACGAACAGCGCCACGAGCAGCGAGTAGGCGACCGCGACTGCCGCCGCCTCTGAGGGGGTGAACAGACCGGAAAAGATGCCCCCGAGGATGAGAACCGGCGTCATGAGCCCCCAGAGCGCATCGACGAAGAGCGTCCACTTCTCGCGGCCGCTCCGGAGCCCTCCGGCCGGATACCCCCGCTTCTTCGCGATGATCATGGCGTAGACGATCAGTCCTCCGCCCATGAGGAGCCCCGGAATGAAGCCCGCCATGAAGAGCTTCGCCACCGATATTCCCGCAATGACCGCGTAGAGGACCATCGGGACGCTCGGCGGAATGACGACTCCGATCGTGCCGGCGGCCGCGATCAGCGCTGCGGAAAAGTCCATGTCGTAACCCTTTTTCTTGAGCTGCGGCAGAAGAGCCCCGCCTACGGCCGCAGTCGTCGCGGCGCCCGAGCCGGAAATCGCCGCGATGAACATCGACGCCACGATCGAAACGATGGAAAGCCCTCCGCGGATCCGTCCGAGCATCGCTTCGGCGAATGCGACGATGCGTTCGGATATCCCGCCCTTGGACAGGACGTCTCCGGCGAGGATGAAGAATGGTACGGCGACGAGCGCGAATGAGTTGTTCCCCGAGAACATCGTCTGCGGGATCATTTCGAGCGGCAGTTCGCTCGCCAGGATCACGAGAAGCGATGCGACGCCGATGGAAAGGCCGATGGGCATTCCGAGAAGCATCAGGGCGATGAATCCGCCCGCAAGCAGAAGTCCCACGCCCTCACCTCCTGAACGTCTCGTGGAGCTGCGCCGCGAGATGCACGAGCGTAATGCCGCCTATGAGCGGATACATGACGTAGATCCAGCTCATGGATATCCCCATGGCGGGCGTGGTCTGGAAGGACTCGCTCTTCGTAAGCACTCCGCCGTACCACGCGACGATGACGAAAAAGACGATCCCGATAAGCTGGACGAAGACCGAAAGGACCTTTTGCAGGCCGGGATTGAGTTTGAGAACAAGAGACGTCACGGCGATATGAGACCCGCGCTTGAAGGCGATCGCCGCGCCGAGCAGCGAGGCGGCGACCAGCAGGAAGCAGACGACTTCTTCCGACCAGATGAGCGCGTCGAAGAAAAAGCGACAGACGACCTGCAGCAACGTGATCAGAATCATCGCCATCATCATCGCGAAGAGCGCGATTTCGCTTGCCTTGTTCAACGTGTCGCTCAATTTAAGAAGAGGCGAGCGGACCCGCTCGCCTCCATCGCGTGTCGTTTCCATGGAGCCCTTACTTGGTCTCCAGAATGGCCTTGATCAGATCCTTGCCGAACTGGGCTTCGTACTTCTGATACACGGGCTCGACCGCCTTGCGGAACGCTTCGACGTCCGGCTCCGTCACCTGCATTCCCTTGTCCTTCAGGAACTGCAGCCATTGCGCGCCGTTGTCGTTGTCCAGCTTCCTGTTGTATTCGGCGGCCGTCTGCGCCGATTCCTGCAGGAGCTTCTGCTGTTCGGGCGAAAATTTGTCCCAGACCTTCATGCTCATCATAATGACGTTCGGCGCGTAGGCGTGCTGCGAAATGGTGAGGTATTTCTGGGATTCGAAGAGGTTGAACGA
>CAYVKE010000070.1:0-10345 GCA_964451935.1 uncultured Synergistaceae bacterium
AGGACAGTTGTCCCATATTCGAAAGGAAGTGCCGCTCGGATGGATTCCATTCAACGAGTCACGCTCCTGATGGATTTGCTGCTCGCGCAGGAGGACGAACTCGGAATACGCGACATCGCCGGGATGGTCGACGTTCCAAAGAGCACCGTTCAGCGGATGCTCGCGTCCCTGGAAGCGGCCGGATGGGTCTCCGTCTCTCCGGAGACGCGGAAATACCGGATCGGGCTTCGCTTTCTCGCCTACGCGAACGCGTGGCGGCTCCGCTTCGAGCTGGTCCGGCAGACGCGGCACATCCTGGAAGACCTCTCGGCCCGGACGCAGGAAACCGTCCTTCTCCTCGTGCTCGACGGGGACTGCGGACGCTGCATCGACAAGGTGGAACCCGTCAAGACCTTCAAACTCGTGGCGGAGGTCGGCAAGACCTTTCCGCTCCACGCCGCCGCGTGCGGCAAGATTCTTCTCGCCTACAGCCCGGAAGCCGTTCGCGACCGGGTGTTTTCCCGACCGCTCGAAAAGTTCACCCCGATGACGATCACCGACGCCGCGGCCCTTCGCGACGAACTTGACCGCACCGCCGAGCGCGGGTACGCGCGCAGCGTCGAGGAACTCACGCCGGGCGCCGCCGAGGTGGCCGTCCCGATCCTGGACCGCGACGACAATCTCGTGGCCGGTCTGAGCGTCGCGGGGGCGAGCGCGGAGATCGAGCATCGTTTCGACGACATGCTGCAGGAGCTTCGGGACGCGGCGGAGCGGATCCTTCCCTCCGGAGCGTCATCAGGTCCGGCGGCCGCGCAGGGAGGAGTCGACGAATGAACCTTCTCGAAGCCCGCGATATATCGATCAGCTTCGGCGGACTTAAGGCCGTGGAGGGGGTGGACCTCTCCGTGAACGAAGGGGAGATCATGACCCTCATCGGCCCCAACGGAGCGGGGAAGACCACCGCGTTCAACCTGATCACCGGATTCCTCGCCCCGGACCGGGGGACCGTCTCCTTCCGCGGGCGGGGCGTCACGGGCCTGCCGCCGCACGACATCGCGGCGCTGGGGCTCGTTCGGACCTTCCAGAAGACCAATATCTTCGCGGAAACGACCGTGGAGCACAGCATCGCGATCGGATTTCACACGCGACTGAAGGCGGGGCTCGGGAGCATCGTCTTCGGCGGGGCCGACGCGCGCGCCGAAGCCCGCGAGGTCCGAGAACGCGCCCGCGAGATCCTGGAGTTCACGGGCCTCGCCCCGTGGGCGGCGCATCTCGGCAAGAACCTCCCCTACGGCAAACAGCGGATGCTCTCCATCGCGCTCGCGCTCGCCGCGAATCCGTCGCTTCTGCTTCTCGACGAGCCCGCGACGGGGCTGAACCCGGTCGAGACGAAGGAACTCATCGACATCATCTACCGTATCCGGGACGAGCGCAAGATCACGGTCTTCCTGATCGAGCACAATATGAACCTCGTGATCTCCATATCGGACCGCATCGCGGTGCTGAACTACGGGCGAAAGATCGCCGAGGGGAGCCCCTCGCAGGTGTCCCGCGATCCGGCGGTCATCGAGGCCTATCTGGGACGGGGGTTCCGCCATGCTTCTTAGCGTGAAGGGATTGAGCGCCCATTACGGCCGAGTCCAGGCCCTCTCCTCGGTCGATATCGACGCTCCGGAGGGATCCATCGTCACCCTGATCGGCGCGAACGGCGCCGGAAAGAGCACGTTCATGATGGCCGTCTCGGGCGTTCTGCGCTCGATCTCCGGCGAGATCGAATACGACGGCCGCAGGATCGACGGGCTGCCGTCCGACGAAATCGTCCGGCTCGGGCTGTCGCAGTGTCCCGAAGGACGCCGCGTCTGGCCGAGGATGACCGTCCTCGAAAACCTCGAGATGGGCGCCTTCTCGGTCGGCGACGCGACGCTCGTTCGCGAGCGGCTGAAGCGCGTCTACGCGCACTTCCCGATCCTGGAGCAGCGGTCGGCGCAGCTCGCCGGAAGCCTCTCGGGGGGAGAGCAGCAGATGCTCGCGATCGGCCGCGCGCTCATGTCCGGCCCGCGCCTGCTCATGCTCGACGAGCCGTCGCTCGGACTGGCCCCGATCGTCGTCGAACACCTCGTCGATATCATCCGGGAAATCCGGAATTCGGGAACGACCATCATTCTCGTGGAACAGAACGCCTTCATGGCGCTCGGGCTGGCCGACACGGCGTACGTCCTCGAAACGGGGCGCGTGGCGCTCTCGGGCAAGGCGTCGGAGCTTCTGAAAAACGATACGGTCCGAAAATCCTATCTGGGCGTATGACCCGGACAAATTCAACGGAGGTGACAGGGAAATGAGAGGAAAGGGCATTCTGCGGTCGGTTCTGTGCGTGGCGGCGCTGTTGTCCCTCGGATGTGCGGCGTGGGCCGCCCTGCCGGACGGGAATGTGCGGGTCGGCGTGGTCATGCCGACGTCGGGGACGCTGGCGTATGACGGAGGACTGGCGCTCAACGGCGTCAAGATGGCGGTCGACGAGATCAACGCGGCGGGCGGCGTCAACGGACACAAGATCGAACTCTTCGTCGAGGACTCGGCGGGCGTTCCGGCCACCGCTGTCGCGGCGATGGAGAAACTCGTCGGAATGCAGAAGGTCGTCGCCGTCATCGGCGACTTCGGAAGCTCCGGCACGCTCGCGATGATGGACGTCGCGAAACGCTCCCAGACGCCGCTCATCACCCCGATCTCCCTCGCCCCGAAGATCACGGAGCTTGGGAACGTCTGGACGTTCCGAGGCTGCGACAGTTCCGAGATGATCGCGAAGGCTTTCACCAAGTGGGCCGTGCATGAAAAGAAGCTGGACAAGTGGGCCTTCATCGGCGTGAACACGGACTACGGCAGGGGTTCCGTCGACGCGTTCGGCAAGAAGGTCAAGGACATGGGCGGCGAGGTCGTCTACACGGAGTACTTCCAGCAGGGCGAAACCGACTATTACCCCATCATCACGAAGCTCAAGGCGTCTCCCGCGAACGCGCTCTGCCTGCTCGGCGAGACCGTGGACCTGTCGCGCGTCGTGAGCCAGTTCCACGAGATGGGATTGCAGGAAAAGATAACGGTCATGGATCCCACGAGCGGAACCTTCAACCCGAAGTTCCTTGAGCTGGCCAAGGCCAAGGCGAACGGAATCATCGGCGCGAGCCGCTTCGTCGCGTCCATCAAGACCCCGAAGGCGGAGAAGTTCGTCGCCGACTACCAGAAACGCTACAACATCCCGCCCGAGAAGTACGCGCAGGCCGGGTACGACGTGGCGCACATGGTCGCGATCGCGGTGAAGAACGCCGACTCGACCGACACGGCGAAGGTCCGCGAGGCGCTCGCGAAGATCGAATACGAAGGTCCGCAGGGCAAGGCGCATTTCGACGCGAAGAACCAGCTCCAGATCGGGGAATACATCATCGCCGTCAAGGACGGGAAGTTCGAAATCGTCGCCGGACCCATAATGGCGGAGTAATACGGCATAGCTTGCGGGGGCCGTTTCCGTGCGCGACGCGGGAACGGCTCCGTCATACGGGGAGGGAATCGCCGGAATGCTCATGGTCTTCCTGCAACAGGCGCTGAACGGAATCATCCTGGGGTGCATCTACGCGCTCATCGCGCTCGGGCTGTCGCTTATCTTCGGGATCCTCGAAGTGGCCAACTTCGCGCACGGAGAGTTCTACATGCTCGGCGCCTTCATGGCGCTGTTTTCGATGTCCGGGCTCGGCGTCTCCTTCTTCCCGGCGCTCCTGATCGCGATGATCGGCATGGGACTTATCGGCGCGATCATCGAACGGGCCGTCTTTCGCCCGATCGTCGGCAAGCCGCTGATCAACAGCATGCTCCTCTCGTTCGGCCTGTCCACGGCGCTCGCGAATCTCGCGCTGCTGCTGTTCGGTGCCGACCCGCAAAAGATCGAATCCGGCCTCGCCGACTACCACCTGCGATTCTTCGGATTGCACCTCACGGCCGAACGGCTGATGGTGCTCGTCGTCGGCGTCGCGCTCGTCGCGCTTCTCGCCTGGTTCATCCAGAGCACGCGGACGGGCAAGGCGATGCGCGCCGTCTCGCAGGACCGCGTCGCGGCGCAGCTCGCGGGAATCAACGTCTCCAGGATCTACACGGTCACGTTCGCCATCAGCGGGGCGCTCGCGGCGGCCGCCGGAACGATGGTCGGCGCAATGTTCTTCGTCTCGCCCGAAATGGGATTCTCGGTCACGCTCAAGTGCTTCATCATCATCGCGCTCGGCGGCTTCGGAAAAATCCGGGGCGTCATCGTCGCGGCCGTCATGATCGGCCTCGCTGAAAGCCTCGGGGGCGGCTTCATCTCGTACGCCTACAAGGACGCGTACCCCTTCCTGCTGCTGGTGCTGCTCTTCATGCTCAAGCCGCAGGGGCTGACGGGAGGGAGCGGACGATGAACAACGGGGCGAAATGGCTCGCCGGACTTGCCGGAGCGGCGCTGCTCTGCGCCGTGCCGCGGTTCTTCTCGCTGGACTACTACCTTCACATGTTCGTCATGTCGGAAATCTACGCGGTCCTCGCCATGTCGCTCGCGCTGATCGTGGGCTTCTCCGGCCAGGTGTCCATGGGACACGCGGCCTTCTACGGCGTCGGGGCCTACGCCTCCGCGCTGATCAGCCTGAAGTCCGGACTGCCCTTCTGGGTCACGATCTGGTGCGCGGGAGCCGTCGCGGGGCTGCTGTCGTTCGTCATCGGAAAAATGGTCCTGCGCCTTCGCGGGCACTTCCTCGCGATCACGACCGCCTTCTTCGGCGTGCTCGTCACGCTGATCCTGAACAACTGGATCGACCTGACGAACGGCCCGATGGGCGTTCCCGGCATCCCGAGGCCGTCGCCGCTGTCGCTCCTCGGCGTCACGGTCTCGTTCGAGACGCGCGCGGACTACTACTACCTCGGGCTCGTCTTCGCCGGACTGGTCGCGTTCCTGCTGTACCGGATCGTGAACTCGCGCATCGGCGACGCGCTCATCGCGATCCGCGAGAACGAGGAACTCGCCCGGTCGATCGGCGTGGACGCTATGGCGTACAAGGTGTTCGCGTTCACGCTCGGCGGCGCGCTCGCGGGAATGGCGGGGTCGTTCTACGCGCACTACATCCTGTTCATCAGCCCCGTCACCTTCACGATCGCCGAGTCCATCAACCTGCTCGTCATGATCATCTTCGGCGGCATGACGACGCTCTTCGGCCCCGTATTCGGCGCCGTCGCGCTGACGCTGCTGCCGGAATTCCTGCGAATGGCCGGATCGCTGCGCCTCGTGATCTACGGCGTCGCGCTCGTGATCTTCATCATCTGGCTGCCCTTGGGCGTCTGGGGGACGATCAAAAGCAGGTGGATGGAGCGGCGGGGGTAGCAGTCTGTCGCAACCCTGCCCTGATATTTGCCTCAGCTATCTACTTGTGGGGCAGGAGATACGGGCGGCGTAAGAGAGGTACGAACATCGCAGTCTTAGAAAAAAACGAAAGTGCCAATCCCCTTCAAGCGGTGTGCGTCACTGTTTTTACGCATTGCCTTGGTGCTTTTAAATATCCTTGAAAATAACGGTTATTACGAATAAGTGGCATTCGTTTTTTTTCTCCTTAGAAAGAACAATACAGGCTAAAACGAGAACCGAAAAAAAATCTAATTCTATCGGAATCGATATAATCTGTGTTTCATTAGGAGCAAAAACCTTATAGATCGACTTTTTTGGAAGCTCTTTTCGATGTAAAGTCAGCGATTTAGAGAATCCCTTTTTCCCGTCCGTATTCGACCAATGTCTGGTAGGACGGCTCGTTCTCAATCTCCGGAGAACTCTGTTTCATTGCCTCAAGACATTGCTTTAAGTCGCTTGATTCCAGCGATCGATCGTCAATCACCGCATTCAGCAAACGAAGCGCATCGGTCGGAAAATGCCGACACACATCCGATTTTTGCATTGAATCTACGATGAGATCAGTGTACTCTATCGGTTGGAGCCAATCCTTCACGGTCCTCAAAGCCGCCGGGAAGTTCTTGCCTGCGGCGATGCTGAGTCGCGCCAGCGATTCAGCGATATCATCGGTCATGCGATCGCGCGACTTTGGCCACACGTAGTTCCAAAAAGGTAGAATGCGATTGTTCCAATATTCCTCCTGCTTCTCGTCGGATCCTTCAAGAGCCTGAACGAGGGTGCGTGCAGCTTCCCCTAAAGCATCAAGCGGTAATTTTTCGAACGCGAAGCGGAAATCTTCAGCTGTATAGCCTTCCGGTATGTTCAGAGCTATGTATGTCAGGAACATAGCGAATTGACGGCGGTGTTCGCCTAGAGCTTCATAGTGACCGGCGCATTCGAGAAATTGCGATTTCAGGGCGAACAATAGCGGTTGATACAGGCGCGGGGACCAGAGAAACCCATCCCAAGCAGCTTTGGCCTCCGTCCGATTTTTCCAGTCGAACAACGGCAGTAGGTATTTTCCCGTCCAACGTCGATCTATCCGGAAAAGAGCAATCACTCGTGACGCCAACAACACTCTGCCGTGGCGAAATCGGTCTATTGTGCAATTGCAAAGGCTCGAAAAAAATGGCTCAATGTCAGTCGGTAGTCCGTCGTTGTCATTCGGATCACGCTTGAAAAGCACATTGAGCAGCGCCTCCGTGACGTGTCCGATGGGGTGATTAATCGCATCATCGATAGGCTCGTCTATTGGATGCTCATCTTGGGTAATGCTGGAAGCGGTATCAAACGGCAATTCAAGCACGCGACGCGATAATTCGAGCAGAACGTCTTCATGCATGTCACTGACGCTTTCATGTGGGTTTCGAACCTCGAATGCTTTGCTCATCCACCAGGTGATGCTGTGGACGATTTCTTGAAGAATTTCGTCCGGCATATCTCGCACCAGGGGCGCGGCATAACGCCACGAGCGCGACACAAGACCATCCTCGCTCCATGTCTGCAGAGCGTCTCTCCATCGGAACGCAATCCATATCCCCTCTTTCGCGAGGTCGCAGAGGGCACCAAGACAGTGGAAGAATCGAGTGCGACAGGTATTCGGCCACGTATCCTCATAGAACGGAAAGACGTCTGGCGGTGGCAGCTTGAGCCACTGAACGAGTTCACGTCTCTTTCGCGGCGCAATATCGACACGTCGCCTTTCTTCGAAATCCGGCTCGTTAGTGCCGTGCATCCAGACTGAAAACTCGTCTTGTTGATTCGGCGCCAGTCGCCATTGCGGATGTAACTCGGATAACATCGCCAAGCGTTCATTGGCTCTTCTCCCCAAAGCGGCGCTGGATGCATTCAATTTCGCCAGATGTAACCATATCTCATACTCCGCTTTGTTTTTCCATTCGCCTGGGTCAATATCGCTGCGGAACATCTTGCGAGGCGGACCGTCGAGTATGGCTGTTTCGATCCTCTCCAGTGCAGGCGCAGTCAGGTGATGCCCCTGCAATACCAGGAGGCGCATCGTTTCGCGCTTTGTCTCCTTTGCCCATAGCCACCAGGCTTCGTTGACCGTCAGCCATTCAACCCATTGATCGGGACCAATGCAGTTTTCCTGACCGGCGGCAAAAAGAGCTAGGCGTTTGAACGTCGGATACGGCTCTTCGAACCAATTTCGGGCAATACGGACTGCACGCGCCGGATCCGTGCTCCGGGTCGCCAGCCAAGCGTCCCGCAACAGCTCAATCAACATCACCCAGTCCGTGAATTGCCGATTCTGCGGATGAGGGCTGATGGACGGCAAATCCCAGATGGAACGATCGTAGAAATCACTGGCGTCTAACTCCCGCAACAGATCCAGCGCGTCTCTCAGCAGTTGTTGAAAATCATTCAACAGGTTCGGCAGCGCATTTTTCCAACATTCATCATTGACTAGGGATCTAAAGGATGAATGGACGTGGTCGGAAGACAGCACGAGTTCCCAATCCACCAGTTGCTTGATGCTCGTAGCTTCTTCGTCGCGCTTTTCCTCCGGGGCCCAGCGAATCGGCCTCTCCAACTCAATTTTTGGAGCCAGCAAATCGCGCAGCTCAAGCCGAATCGTGGGCGTCAGTCCGTTGTGTTTCAGACGATCTTTCCAATGGTAGAAATCCGGATTCGGCAACGGAGATTTCACTCTACCGGAAAGAAACACCTGCCACAACGTTCTCATCAGAGATCCCGGGATGGCGTTGGGAGCCTGAGTTCGAATCCTGTCGAGTTCTTTCGTCTCGCCCTCCTGCTGGAGTCGTGCAAAACGAATCAGCTCGTTCCTAAGATGGCGAGAAAAGTCGGGATGGAGTTGTCCGCCTTGTTGCGCCAACCATATGGCCAATTCGGGATCATTCAAATGTCTCATTAGCCACCGGGCTATATGGGGCATTACTTCGTCCCATTGGCTGGCGGCAGCGCCGAACGAGACAAGCGCCATTGACGGCGCCCGAGCGGACGGTGTTGGTCGGCATATCAGGCTGAACCGGAAATCCTCGTTCGTTCGTATGTGCGGAGAAATCCCGAATCGATTCAGGTCACGCCATTGATAGTTCATGGCCGAGAACTCCTTGAGCCAGTCCAACGACGGCGCCGGATCGAACTCGGCGAAACGTTTTGCCGGGAGGCCTGACTCGTCGGATAACGCCCAAAGCACCCGTCCGACGAAGTTGTCCTGAGTGGTGCTATAAGACGGTCGAGTCATGGCATACTCCACCACAATGCGTTCTTTACCGAGAATGCCGTCTCGATACGTTTCGGACCAGACCTTCAGGGTGCGGTGAAGCATCGAATGGTTGTGGCTGTCGGACGGTATTTCGTAAAGAATGGGAGTAATTTCCTTGGCCTCCCATTCTTTGGTCTTGGTGCTTTCCTGCCCGTTCTCGTAGCCGGCGAACGCGTATGCCTGCGGGGAGTTTTCGCCGAGCATCCGATCTGCGGCAAGCGCATCGGTCATGTAGCGCATTACCGGGTCATCGATGCTGTATCCGACGAAACAGACAACGTAATTCCGGAACAACTCGCTGACAAAACGTGCCGCCCATCGCTCGGTCAGGTACGCGAGGCCAAAATCGCCGCTGGTCAATACGAGTCTGTTCAACGAACTTTCGTCCTTCGGGTTTACGGGAAGTAATCCATGAAGGTAAACCAACCCGTCCCATCGGCTGTTTTTGGGAACGGGCAACATTGGTGCGGCGAAGATGTTAAAAGACTGCTTTGTCGGTTTTGCCGCTCTTTCAAAGATTCGGTCGAAGTTTGTGGTGACAAGGTGCAGATTTCCTTCGTGACAACGGGCGAGTCGCAGCAAGGCCATATGCGTATCCATAGCTCCCTTGCGGCGGAAATTTGGCCGCAGGACATGAAACAACGCTTCACGGACGGCTCTTCGTTGTCCCGGGAAGCGCCGCTCCAGCAAATGCAACGCGACATCGTACCGTTTATCCTCATAGGCTTTCTTTTCCAAGGGAAAACTGGAGTTGTCTGTATGTAATTCCAGGTAGATTTTATCGACAAGTCCATCGAAACCCGGCAGACCTGCCGGGTAGGAGATGCCTGCGCCGCAGAAGAACACGACCCGCCCTTCCTCGTGCTTCTGCAACAGCTCATCCGGGATGTCAGGGCCATTCGCTATAAATTGCATTCGAACACCTCGGTGTTTTTCAGCTTCGATAGCTGCCAATTCCCGACTTTATTTTTCGTGTTCCATAAAAATCGGGATAACCGTTGTTCTGATCGGAGACTCACGAAAAATTTCGGCCTAAGGCGTCCGGGCAGGACATCATTTCGTCGGAAAGTTTGATCGTGCTAGTAATAAACCGAGTGCTTGCCACTAATGGCGACGCTGGCCAATATTGCAGTTGGTATCCGTTCTTTTGTGTAAAATGTAACGCTAAAATTTTACTTGTCAAGTTTAATTTTTAAAATTAAGTGAGGTGTCCAGGCAATCTTTTTTTCTGTGGAAGACGCATTTCCTCCTGAATATAATCCAGACTTTAGTGTTGGCGCGGAAGATCGCCGGTTTATCAGTTTCCCGACGCTCTTCACGCATAGAATGGGGCGGGGAAACATATCGTTTCCTTTGGAGACGATACATGAGGGATATTGCGCCCATCGAAAATGTGTCTTGAGATTCCGCACTGGAAAAAACGGGGATTCCGGCGATAATGGACTTCAAAATGCGACTCTCCGATTCCAAATCCAGAAAGAAATGTGTGGCGATCGATTGTGCTCCAGGATCTTCTGTACCTTGTTTATTTCGTAGCGTTTCTCCCCGCGTTTTCCCCGAAGGCAGTCCAATGACCCCGCCGTTCATGCTCGCGGCGCTTGCCGTGATCGGCGCGTTCTGCGCGGTCGGGGCGGCGGCCGTGGACGCGGCTTGAACAACCCCAATAGCAA
>CAYVKE010000070.1:10355-15646 GCA_964451935.1 uncultured Synergistaceae bacterium
GGTCGGGGCTGCGGCGTCGGGAACGATCAAGAGCGCGAACGCCTACGAGATGGCCAGCCGCAAGGCCGGGGCGCTCTCGGTGACGGGGATCGTCATGGGGGCGCTCGTCGCGGGCGGATCGACGATCGGGACCGTGCAGATGGCGTATCTCTACGGCCTGTCGGGATGGTGGTTCACGCTCGGGAGCGGTATCGGGTGCCTCGTGCTCGGGCTGTGGTTCGCGCGTCCGCTCCGGAGGTCGGGGCTCGTGACGCTGCCGCAGTTCATGGAGCGGCACTACGGCGCGCCGACGGCGCTTCTGACGCTTGTCGGTTCGTCGCTTGGGACGCTGCTTTCCATCATCGCGCAGTTCATCGCGGGCGCGGCGCTGCTCCAGTCGGTCTTTCCCGTGTCGCAGGGGGGCGCGGCGGCGGCCCTGTCCGTCATGATCCTCGCGTTCATTTTCGCGGGCGGGCTCAAGAGCTTCAGCGTCGTCGGCAACGCGAAGACGGTCCTGCTGTATCTTCTGCTGGTTCTCTGCGCGGCGAAGGCCGCATCCCTGGGGTTTGCGCCCGCCGATTTCGCGCGCGACCTCGCGGCGCGGCCGTGGTTCGGCGTTTTCGAACGCGGCGTCGGCGCGGATGTCGGCGCGTGCGTCTCGCTTCTCATCGGGGTGCTCTGCACGCAGATCTACATCCAGGCGGTCTTCGCGGCGCGGGACGAAGGCGCGGCGCGAACGGGCTGCCTGGTTGCGTCCGTCCTGATCCCGCCGCTTGGGCTCATGGGGGTGTGGATCGGTTCGGCCATGCGGGCGTCCGGCGTCGTGGTCGACGCCGCGCAGGCGCTTCCCGTTTTCCTGAACGCGCACTTTTCGCCCGTCGTCGCGGGGGCGCTCTGGGCGGGCCTCGCGATCACGGTGGTCGGCGGCGCGGCGGGGCTGACGCTCGGCGTCGCGACGAATCTGTCGCGCGATCTGTATATGAAGATTCCGGGCGCGAACCTGAGCGACGCGTGCGTGTTGCGGATGAGCCGGGGGGCGGTGGTCCTCGTCGTCGCGATCTCGGCGATTTCGGCGCTCGCGATGAAGGGGAGCCTGATTCTCCAGCTGAGCTACGTGGGCATGGGGCTCCGGGGCGCGGGGATGTTCGTCCCGCTGGTGATGGCGATCTTCCGGCCGGGGCGACTGACGCGCCGATGGGCGTTTTTCCTGTCGTCGTGCGGCCTCGGAAGCATGTTGCTTTCGCCGCTGATCCTCCCCGGCGTTGAACCGCTGTTCGTCGGTCTCGCGGTTTCGGCCGCGTGCCTCGTTCCGGCCGTGGCGTTCGGGAAGCAGTCCCGACCGGGTGACGGGAAGTCCGGATGAACGGAGTGGGGGAGGCGAATCGGCTGAACGAAACGGGGTGGGGACGCGTGAGCCGAATTCTCGAATACGTCCGCGAAAATATTCCCGGACGGTGCGGATCGGAACGAGCGTCCGGATCGGGTGTGTTCGGGACCGTTTTTCCGTTCGCCGAAAGGTCGAAGAACGCCCGAAACCGGAACCGTGACACAGGGGAGATCGCGTCATGACGAGAATGTCGTCTGAGTTCCGCGAAAAGCTGGAAGCGATAGCGGAGTTTTCGAAACGATACCTGGAAAAGACCGGGCGGACGCCCATCCTTGTCGGCGGGCAGGCGCTCGATGTCTATATGCTTGGAGAACGCGCGACGCAGGAAATCGACATGCTCGCGAGGGAAGACCGTGCGGCCGGCGTTCTGGAGGAAATGGGATTCACGAGGGTGGACAGGTATTTCGTACGGCGCACCGAATCGTCCGGCATATATTTCGAGCTTCTCTGCGAGCAGGAGATCAATAACGATTCCGAAGCGACGGAACGCGTCCTGGAAATCGACATCGACGGGACGGGAGACAAGGTTTTCCGGATCATCGCTCCGGAGGACCTTGTTCTGGACAGGCTTTCGGCCTGCAAGCACCGGAAATCTTTCGACGACGGACTCTGGGCCGAAGTCCTTCTGAGAAACGGACTTTCCGGGCGATACGGGGACTTCGATATCGGGTATATCCGGAGGAAGGCGTCCGATCCGCGATACGATGTTCTCGCAAATTTCGAGGAGATCGTCGCTCGGACAGGCGAGACGATCCAAACGGACGGGCCGGACACTGCGAGCGGCGGCGCATCCGGCGACCGGGGTGAGAGCACATGAGAATCGACCTTCGGGAACTTTTCGATCGCGTATCGGGCGACGAAGCGCAGGATGACATTCGAACAACGAAACAAAGATTTGAAGAGGAAAGCGGACGCGTTGTCCGGACTCGTCCCCGCACTCGGGAGGAGACCCGGGCGCTTGTGCGTTTCCATACGGACCGGATGCCCGCGTTCAAACCCGGCGGGAAGACGAAAGACGGACACAGGATTCTCATTCTGCCGCTCTAAAAAGTGCGAGGCTCACATTAATGTGAGTTCCTCAGATGCCATATCGGTGCGTTTCGGCAATCATCGCACCGGCAAAAATCAAGGCGCAAATGTTTCAAAGACAAGTCCCTGAATTGTCGCAGTCAGGGACTTGTCCTTTTTCGTCAATACCCGTTCCGCGCGGTTGCGGCCCTTCGCCGTCCCTCGCTTCATTCCGGGATTACGCCGATGCGCTGTCTTCGGCGCGTTTTCGGGCGAGCGCGGGAACGAGCGCGAAGGCCGTGAAGAAGAGCGCCGACGCGAACAGGCCGACCGCGAGCGGGTGCAGCGCGCCCCAGAGGCCCGGAGCGGAAAGCCCCGTCATTTTGACGGACGTCGAGGCGTAGCCGACCGCGTACCACAGGACGCATCCGGCCAGGCCGCCGACCGACGACGCCCAGGCCGCGCCCCGTCCGAAGCGCCCCATTCCGGCGAGAAGCGCGAGGTACGGAACGAGGATGGCGCAGGCGACGAGGCTCCAGCTCGTCGCGCAGATCCACGCGATCAGCGACGAACTCTTGAGCGCCAGAACGCCGCTCGCGACGGCCGCGAAGAGGACGAACGCGCGCCACTCGCGCGCATCGAGCTTTCGCCGAACGACGTCATGTCCGATTCCTGCCGCCGATACGTGAAGCAGCGCCGTCGCCGTGGAGAGCGACGCCGACACGATGGCCAGGGAGAAGAACTGGCGTCCGATCTCGGGGAGAAGCATCTGCGTCAGTTTCGGAATTACGTCGTCCGGGGAGATCGCCTGGCCGCCCAGAAGCAGGCGCGACAGGCCGCCGACGAAGTAGGCGCCGCCCACGACGACCGCCATCGCGAGCATCGCTATGGGAATGACGCGCCGCGCGTCGTGCCTGTTTTCGAGCGCGAAGTGGCGCTGGATGAGCTGTGGTTGCGCCCAGACGCCGATGGACGTGACGAACGCGAGGAAGAGAATCGACATGCCGCCCTCGCCGCCCGATAGTGCGAGGAATCCGCGGTTGGCGGTGGGGACGGGCGGAAGCGCCGCAAGCGCGTTGAGTCCCTCGATGGGGCCGCCGACGGCCCGAAGCGCCGCGAAGAGAAGGAAGAAGACGCCGGCGACCATCACCATTCCCTGGAAGGCCTCCGTGTAGAGGACGGCGCGAAGGCCGCCGATGATGACCGAAAAGCTCACGCACGCGGTGACGAGAACGAGCGCCTGCGTGACGGAGATCGAAAGCGCGCCGGAGAGCATGAGGGCCGCGCCCTTGAGAACCGCCGAGCCGTACACGACGAGCAGCGCGGAGCACAGGCCGCCGAGGAAGGGCTGGAGCAGCGGCGCGTTGTAGGCCCGGGAGAGGAGTTCCGCGGGCGTCTTCGCGCCGAGCCGCCGCTGGTGCAGGCGCGTCGGCCACGCGAGGAAGCGGTAGACGAACCAGACGCCGAACCAGACGTTGCCCGCCGCGATGAGGAGCATCTGAAGGCCGTGCCGGTGGCAGAGCCCCGCGAAGCCGACGAGCGCGACCGCCGACACGTACGTCGCCACGTAGGCGAACGCCTGGACGATGACGCTGACCCGTCCCGGCGCGAGCGCGTGCCGGCCGATTCCAGAACGCGACAGCCAGACGAGCAGCGCCGCGTATCCGATCCAGAGTCCCCAGGTCAACGCATTCATCACCGCACCCTCCTTCGTTCCGGCCGAAGCAGCCGGAAGATCGACCACAATGCCCCCAGAAGCAGCGACACGCCCGAAACCAGAACCCATCCGTCCATGCCCTTCATTGCACGACACCTCCCATAATCTCCACGAGAATAGAAAAAGGGCCGCCGACCCGGTGGTCGGCGGCCCTTGCGGAGTCTCTTGTCTTCTGTCAGAAGCTCAAGCCCCTCGGGAACACGTCCGTACCTCTCCGGCGTCGCAACGGCGCGGAGCGTACATATAGGAATAGACGTAGGAACCGAGCTGCCCTCTCTTCTGTGTCCGTTGCATGACGAATACCCTCCGGTGAGTTGAATTGTGCGGTACAGTAGCACGCTGAAGGGATGCTGTCAAGCGGAAAGTTTTTGCGTGTCGTCGGACAGCGATCCTTCTTCGTCATGCTCGACCCGTTCGTCAACGTCACGCAGCCCGGCGGTGTCGCCGATCTTCTGACGCGGATGCCCGCGGGGCCGGAATTGTCTCCGCAACGACCGGCGTCCGGCGCCGCGGGGCAGGGGTATACTATTCGTATCCGCACTCCCGCCGAAAGGGGATTGAGAAATCATGAGAGGCATCATTGTGCGCTACGATGTCACGAAAGGGTACGGCTTCATCGCCGCAAAGGGGCTCGACGGGGATGTCTACTTCCACGAGACGAAGGTCACGGGAAACCTGAACCCGGCCGTCGGAATGCGCGTCGAATTCGCGTACGAAAAGACCGAGAAGGGACTCGCGGCCACATCGGTTACGACGCTCGGCATGCAGCTCTCGCCCTACAGACTCTTCGGCGTGACGGCGGCGCTTCTGGTCGTTGCGGGGGCGTCGTTCCTCGTGTTCCGGTTCCGCTGGCATCCGATCCGCGCGTACCTTCTCGTGATCAACATCGTGACGTTCGGGATGTACGGCTACGACAAGATCATCTCGAAAACCGACCTGCTCCGCGTGCCGGAGTGGGTGCTCCACGGGCTCGACTTCCTCGGCGGCTCACCTGCGGGTCTGGCCGCGCAGCGGCTCTTCCGCCACAAGACGGCCAAGGACGCCTTCCAGTACATTTCGTGGGCGGTCGTGGCGCTTCAGGTAGCGATTTTGGCGTATCTGTGGTGGGTGCGGAGCTGACGTCGAATCGCGCCGAAGCATCGGTTGCACGCGCCGTTTTCCGCCGCCGGACGATCCTCGTAATTTTCGAACGCGCCTATT
>CAYVKE010000071.1:0-15548 GCA_964451935.1 uncultured Synergistaceae bacterium
ATGTTGCGTCTTCTCGAGGACCGGGATATCGACCTGATGCTCCTCGACATCTACATGCCCGGAATGAACGGAATCGAGGCGCTCCGGGAGGTCCGCCGGAGGGGAAACGTCGTCGACGTCGTCCTCATATCGGCCGCGGACGAATGCCGCTACCTCAAGGAAGCCATCGGCCTCGGCGCGCTCGACTACCTCATCAAGCCCTTCAGCTTCGACCGTTTCCGTTCGACGCTGAACGCCTACACGATCTACCGCCGGACGCTCGATACGCTGGCGTCCGGGGGGCCGCTCTCCCAGGAGGCCGTTGACGGCGTCTTCTCGTTCCGAGCGCTCCGCGACACCAAGCAGTCGATCGGCGAGCTTCCGAAAGGGCTTCAGGAAGGGACGCTCGATAAGATCATCGAAACGCTCCGTTCGCTCGGGACCCCCGTCACGTGCGAGGAAACGGCGACATCCGCCGGAATCGCCCCGGCCACCGTACGCCGCTATCTGGGACACCTCGTCCAGAAGAACCGCGTGTCCATCGACCTCGAATATCACGCCACCGGACGCCCCGTCAACCGGTACCGTCTTCGCTAACCCCTTTCACGCGCGCCGCCGTGACCATTAATGAGCGGAAGCGGGGCGGAAATGAGCATAAAGACGCCCGAAAGAATCATATTCTTGTGCCGATGCGCCGAAACAGTCACAATAGAAGGCGCCGGCGCATCGTGCAACGGAGGCGGGCGGCGAAAATATCCGAAGCGAGGGAGGAAGCGTTATGAGGAATCTCAGGATCGGAATGAAGCTTGCGGCGGGGTTTGGAGTACTTCTCCTCATTTTCGCAGCGGTCGGGTTCGTCAGCAGCGGCAAGCTCTCGGATCTGAGCGGCGAAGCGACGTCGCTCTCGGATCAGTACGTCCCGAGCGTCCGGATCGCCGCGGATGTCGAGCGGCAGTCCCTGAACATCGTCCTCGAAACGGAAGCGTTCGTGCAGACGGGAGACCCGGCGCACGTCGAAGACGCGACGGCGCACGTCGCGAACGTCCGCGCCCGCTTGAAGGAGGCCGCCGATCTCGCGGCGAAATACCCGGGTCTGACGACCCTGAAGGAAAACGCCGGCGTCGCGGCCAAAGGGCTTGACGACTTCGTCGCGCGCTTCGAGGCGACGCAGACGCTCCTCGGAAAAATGGAAGAAGAAAAACACAACGCGGACAAGACGGGGCAGACGTTCGTGCGCATGTCGAAGAACTTTCTGCGAACGCAGTACGAAACGTTCACGACGGAAATCAACGAATTCAAGGAGTCCGAAGCCCTGCTCGGAAGGCTCGACAAGATCCGGATGCTCAACGAGGCCATACAGTCCGTGAATGACGCCCGAATCCTCACCTACACGGGCATCCTGTCCCGCAAACCGGAGCAGCTCGACCGCGTCCAGAAGATCATCGGCGGAATCTACCCGACGCTCGACGCCCTCCGGAAGGTCACGGCGCAGAAGGTCAACCTCGACATCATCGACGAGGTCGAAAAGGCCGCCAAAAACTACGACCTCGCCATACGAAACTACAAGAGCACATGGGCCGAACTCGTCTCCCTGGACGCCGAACGCGCGCAGAGCGCGGGCAACGTCCTCGCCGCCGCCCAGAAGGTCACGGACGGAGGCGTCACCCGCGCCGGAGAGATCGCGAAGTTCACGGTCGCGGAGGCATCCGGCGCCACGAAGGTCATCGTCGGCGCAATCGTCTTCGCGATTCTGGCGGGGCTGCTGATCTCCTTCCTCATCACGCGCGTCATCACGCAGCCGCTCGCGGGCGCCGTCGGACTCGCCGAACGGGCGGGGAAGGGCGACCTCACGATATCGCGGGAGGACTTCCGCTACGACTCGCGCGACGAGATCGGCGTTCTCGCGGACGCGCTCGCCGCGATGGTCGCCGCGCAGGCGGACGCGGTGAGGCAGATTATGGATACGGCGCACGAACTCGCCAGGGGGGCGGAATCCCTGGCCGCGCTCTCTCAGGAGACGAACGCATCCGTCGAGGAGATCCGGGGGACCGTGGAAGAAGTCTCCTCCCTCTCCGAATCCAACAGCGCCGCGATTCAGCAGACGAACGCCGGAATCGAAGAGGTCGCGTCCGGAACGCAGAGCGCCGCGAAGACCGCGACGGACGGGGCGTCCTTCGGCGAAGGCGCCGGGAAGATGGCTCGCGAGGCCGTCGGACAGGTCGACGAGGTCATCGGCGACATCCGGAAGGTCGGTTCCCGCTCGGAGGAAAGCGCGAAGAAGATCGGACAGCTCGTGGCCTCGGTCGAGGAAATCTCCCGCTTCGTCACGGTCATCACCTCGATCGCCGACCAGACGAACCTTCTCGCGCTGAACGCCGCGATCGAAGCGGCGCGCGCGGGAGACGCCGGCCGGGGATTCGCGGTCGTCGCCGACGAGGTGCGCAAGCTCGCCGAGGAATCGGCGAAATCGGCGCAGGAGGTCGCGCGGCTCATCACGACGCTCCAGACGAACTCCGAGCAGTCAATCACCGCGACGCAGGAGGCGGGCGCCATCATGACGAGCACCACCGCCAAGGCCGAAGGGGCGCAGAAACGCCTCCAGGAGAGCCTTGCGGCTATCGCCGGCGTCGTGGACTCCATCCACGGGCTCGCGTCCGTTTCGGAGGAGCAGGCCGCGTCGAGCGAGGAGATGGCGCGTTCCATCGATCAGGTCGCAAAGACCACGGTCAAAATCGCGGACATGGTCGAAGGGGTCCGGAGCGCCGTCGGCGAGACGTCCAAGGCCGCGGACGGCGTGGCGACCGAAGCGCAGAAGATCGCGGAAGGCGCCGGGCGGATGGAGACGCTCCTGAAGAAGTTCACGGTGGACCGGAAATCCGGACTCGTCGTCGCAGAATAGCGATTTCGGTGTTTTTTCGGTACAATAATGCTGTTCCACGAACGTCACTATTGTAGGAGGCACATTTGATGGATTGGAGTTCCATGCCCGCAGACACGATGATCTGCGCGGCGAAGGGGATTACGCTGAGGGATGTCGTCATGAGCGTCGCACAGGGTGCGGATAGCGCGGAGAACGTCCGCGAGACCCTGGGGATGCAGGAAGGCGACGAGGGACTGGAGCACCTTCACGGAATCGTCGAGGTCTTCCTCCCCGTGATCCGCGAGCTTCAGAGCGGCGCGTGCGGCGGAGGATGCGGCGGCGGGTGTTCCGGCTGTCACGGAAGCTGCCACTGAGCTTCGGAGCGAAATAAAGCGAGGGCCGGGGGAAGATCCCCGGCCCTCGCTTTTTGTCTTCGTCCCATCGGCTCACGCGCGGAGCGCCGGCGTCCGCGACCCTGCCGCTGCGGCCTCGCCGCCGCAAAGGGAAATCGCCTGTTCCAGCAGCGAAACGAGCGTTTCGCCGATCGCCTCCGCCTTTCGGACGCTCTCTACGGCGACGGCGCGATCCCCTCGCCGAAGCGCGTCCGTCGCGCGGTGTCCCGTCTCGTGCAGCTCGCCGTGGAGCGAGAGGACGCGCGACCAGAGATCGCCCGGAATGATGTCCGGCTTGTCGATGAACGAGAGGAACACCCCGAAACGGCACCGCGTCGGATCCGTCTCCACCGACGCGCCGCTTCCGGACGCCATTTCCCGGAGCGTCGCGATCCAGTTCCTGTGCGCCGCCACGGCGGATTTCGCGATTTCCGAGAAATCCCTGTCCGTCACCGCACGGACGGTCTTGAGCCCCCGGATCAGCGTTCCCGCGTCCGCCGCGTTTTCGCCGGCCGACGCTCGGAGCTTCCCCGCCGTTCCCGCCATTTCCCGTATCGAGCCGCCGATGACCGCGAACTCCTCGCGCATCGTCGTCGTCTCTTTCGATGCGGTTTCGGCCGTCGCCGCCAGCTCCTCGGACGAGGCGGACAACTCTTCGGCGCTCGCCGCGACGCGCTCGGTCGCCTCTCCGATCGCCCGGACGCCGCCCAGAATCGCCGCGAAGCTGTCCACGGCGGCGGATACGGTTCTGTCGGAATCCTTCATTCCCGCCGCGATCGCATCCGCCTCCGCGCTGGTCCGGTGAACGTCCTGAACGAGTTCGTCGAGGCTCTTTCCTATCCGGGCGGCCGCGCGCTTGCTCTCTTCCGCGAGGTTCCGCACCTCGTCGGCGACAACCGCGAATCCCCGTCCGGCCTCTCCCGCCCGCGCCGCCTCGATGGACGCGTTCAGGGCCAGCAGGTTCGTCTGTTCGGCGATTCCCGTGATGGCGCCGACCACCGATCCGATCACGGAAACCTTGTCGGAAAGATCTCGCGCCCGGGACGTCAGACTCTCGACGCCGCCGCCGATTTCCGTTATCGAACGGTTCATCTCTTCAAGCGCCCGACGGCCCGAATCCGCCTTCTCCGTCACGGACGAAACCGTTTCGTTCAGCTCCGCGGCGAGCGTCGCGAGCGACTGCGCCGTGGACGAAATCTCCTCGGAACTCGCGTACTGCGTCGAAACCGCGTCTCCGACGGCGTTCGACGCGACGACCCCCTTGCCGACGGCCTCCGTAATGGCGGAAAACGCGTCGACAAACGCAGAAAGCTCGCGTTCGAGGCGGAAGAAGTTGAACGTGAACCCGTGAAGCCCCCGGATTATGGAAAGAAAGATCTCCCTGAGTTTGCCGACGAAGGCGTTGAGCCCATGCGCCACGCCGAAAAGCGGCGAGTCGGGGGAAACGTCGATCGTCTTCCGGATGTCGATGGACTTCTCCTGTTCCAGCGACGCGAGCCACTCCGAGATGACCTGGGCCGGAGAGGAGCAGAGTCCCAGGAAACGGACAAGAAGCCCGATCGACGCTCCGCCCGCGACGAGAAGGCACCAGAGAATTCCCCTTCCGTTCGCGAAAAACTGGACTCCGGCTCCGGCGAGCAATGCGGCGAGCAACAGGATGAACAGGGCCGCGGTCATCCGACCGCGTCCGGGATCGTTTTTCGTCATTTAGAGGATCACCCTTTCATATGTGCGATATCGGAACTGAAGGCATTTTACCGGATCCGCATCGAGTTGAGGATCACGGAGATCGAACTCATCGCCATCGCCGACTCGGCGATCAGCGGGTGCAACAGCCCGAGCGCCGCGAGCGGAACGGCCACGACGTTATACGCGAACGCCCAGAAGAGGTTCTGGCGGATGACCGAAAAGGTCTTTCGCGAAATCGCGATCCCGTCCGCGACGAGCGAGAGTCCTCCGCGAACGATGACGATGTCCGCGCTTTCGATCGCGAGGTCCGTTCCCGAGCCGATCGCGACGCCGATGTCGGCCCCCTTGAGCGCCGCAGCGTCGTTCAGCCCGTCGCCGACCATCAGCACCTTGCGCCCCGAAGCCTGCAACCGCCGGACGAGCGACAGCTTCTCCTCCGGCCGCACGCGCGAATGGACCTCGTCGATCCCCACGCTGCGCGCCACGGCCTCGGCCGTCGTCCGTTCGTCCCCCGTCGCCATCACGACGCGGATTCCCGCCTCCTTCAGCTTTCGGACCGCCTCACGCGAATCCTCGCGCACCCGATCCTCGACGGAGATCCAGCCCGCGAACGCGCCCTCGCGGCGCACCTCGACGACGGTCCGCCCCTGCGACAGCTCATTCGCGTACTTCTCCGCGTCCTCCGGACGTCCGACGAAATACCGGACGCCGTCGACGAGGCCGCCGACTCCCTCGCCCGCGACCTCCTCAACCTCCGTGACCGGCGCATCGCCGTGCGGGAGGGCCGCGACGGCGCGCGCGAGCGGATGGTTCGACCGCGCCTCGAGCGCCGCCACCGCTTCGAGGTCGGCCGGGGCGATCCCGGAGGCCGAAACGGACGGACGCCCCTCCGTGATCGTTCCCGTCTTGTCCGCGACGACGACGCCGACGTCCCGCGCGGTCTGGATCGCCTCGGCGTTGCGGATGATCAGCCCGAGCTTCGACGCCGCGCCGGTCCCGGTGATCAGCGCCATCGGCGTCGCCAGGCCGAGCGCGCACGGACACGCGATCACGATCGTCGAGACGAAAACGAACGCCGCGAGCGACGCCGGATCGCGAACGGCCGTCGTCCACGGAATGAACTCCGCCGCGCGGTCGAGAAGCGGGATCAGACGGTCGGACCGGATGAACCACGCGATTGCGCTGAACAGGGCTATCAGCGCAATCGCCGGGACGAAGACGTTCGTCACGCGGTCGGCGAACGCCTGGATCGGGATCTTCGCGCCCTGCGCCTCGCGCACGAGCGACAGCATCTGCGCGAGAAAGCCGTCCTCCCCCGCGGCCGTCACGGCGACGCGGATCTCGCCCGACAGGTTCAGCGATCCTCCGGTCACGGGTTCCTCCGGACCCCGGAGCACCGGAATCGGCTCGCCCGTTATCATCGACTCGTCGACCGACGTTCGCCCCTGGGATATCACGCCGTCGGCCGGGATGCGCTCCCCCGGACGAACGATCACGGCGACGCCGGATTTGACCGCTTCGATCGGCACGGAGATTTCCGCGCCGGACGCGTCCAGGACGCGGGCCTCGCGCGGCTGCAGGGCCGCAAGGGACTTGATGGCCTTCGCCGCGCGGTCGCGAAGATGCGACTCGATGAACCGGCCCGTGACGTGGAGCGCGACGATCATCGCGCCGATCGCGCCGAACGACTGGATGTCCGCGCCCGCCAGGGACAAGAGCGACGTGCTCCACGCCGCGATCGCCCCGAGCGAGACGAGGACGTCCATATTCGCGTGCGCGTGCGTCAGCGCGATCCACGCGCCTCCGAGCGTCCGGCGTCCCGCGAGGAATATCGCCGCCGCGCCGCCGAGCGCTTCGATCGGAAGGTAGTACGGGACGTGGCGCCCCGCCATGTGGAGCGCCATCAGCGCCATCAGCGGGGCGGTCGCGGCCCACGCCGTCAGGACCGTCCGCCTCGCCGCCGCATAGCGGGTCTTCTCCGCATCCTCGGGCGCTTCGTGCGAAACGCGATAGCCGGCCTTCTCCACGGCCGCTTCGAGTTCTCCGAACGGAACGTCGCGGTCGAGAACGACGAAGGCCGTCTCCGTCGCAAGGTTCACGGCCGCGAAGGCGACGCCCGGAACCTTCTTCAGGGATCGCTCGACGATCCGGACACATGTCG
Source organism: uncultured Synergistaceae bacterium (assembly GCA_964451935.1). GTDB lineage: Bacteria > Synergistota > Synergistia > Synergistales > Aminobacteriaceae > CALFXN01. Next base: position 7,082 of record CAYVKE010000071.1, read on the forward strand.
CGCACGTCATTCCCGTCACGGAAAAATGCACCTTCGGGCGCGCCGTTGCATCGTTTTTTTCGACATGTTGGTCCATTCGACCAAACCTCCTGTATAATATAGAGACGCACTCGACCTCCTAATGGAGGCCTGTGAAAGGAGGACCACGAAAATGTCCATCGAAAACGAGGGTCTTCGCGGCCTCGGAAACATTCGGCCCGACGCAGCCGGCGTTTCACTTCGGCGCGGCCGGGCCGAAACGCCGCAACGGCGTCAGTCCGGCGTTTCGGAAGAAACCGGGACGTTCCGGCGTCTGGCTCCGGTGAACGACAGGCTCGAGAGCGAAGCGTCCGCGCAGGCGGTCCTCTCGGCCCTTCAGGGAGACATCGCGGCCGATCCGTTCGGAAGCCTCGCTCTTCAGGCCGACGGACTCAACGCGGATTCGGTGAACGTCCTGAACTGGTGACGATCACTGCCGCAGGGCGTCATACCCCGCATCGTCAAGGATGCGGACGATCCGTTCGGGATCGTTCGCATTTGTGGTTATTGTTTTTGTTTCCAAAGACACGTCCGCTTCAACTCCCGCACGTGAAAGCGCTTCCCGAATCCGTTTCACGCAGTGCTGACATGACATGTCAGGAACGGAAAATACCAGAAGAGGCATAATCGCTTTTCCCCCTTTTTTCCCTGTTTCGGGCATCCCCGATTTTTTTACTATGCATTGATTATACCACCGGCAGGTATGCAAAGGAGGACAAAAATACGGATTACCCCCCTGTTACGGAAGGGAATTCTTGTCGTCACCCGAGAAAGGCAAAAAAACACGAGGAGGCGGAACAATGTTTACTTCTTTCGAGGAACTGAAGCACTATGTGGAGAGTGAAGGCGTCGAGACCCTGGATTTCAAGGTCACCCGGCTTTCCGGTTCGTGGAGGCACCTGAGCGTTCCGGCGTCGGCGCTTTCCGAAAAGCTCTTCACGCGGGGGTTCGGTTTCGACGGATCCAACTACGGCTACGCGACCATAGAGGCGAGCGACATGGTGTTCATTCCGGACTTTCGGACGGCGTTTGTCGATCCGTTCTGGTCGCGAAAGACGCTGAGCTTCCTCGGGACCGTCCACGAAATCCTTCCCGACGGCTTCCGTCCATACGCGGGAGACTCGCGCGCCATTCTCGACCGGGCGCTCGCCGCGCTGCGATCGACGGGATACGCCGACTCATTCTTCGTCGGGCCGGAATACGAGTTCTACATCCTCGACTCCGTCTCGTACCGGAACGAACTGAACCGTTCCGGGTTCGAGGTCGAATCGCTCCAGGCCGAGTGGCGGTCGGGCGACGAGGACGGCCTGGGACTTGCGGTGCGCCGCAAGGGCGGCTATCACCTCGAAGCCCCGTCGGACGCTTCCCGCGACCTTCGCGCCGATATGGCCGCGGCGATCGACGCGCTCGGCATCCCCGTGAAGTACCACCACCACGAGGTCGGCGGCCCCGGGCAGCAGGAAATCGAGGTCGCGATGGGCGAGGCCAAGTTCCTCGCCGACGGAACGATGCTGATCAAGCACTTCATCAAAAACATGGCGGCCGAACGGGGCTGCACCGCGACGTTCATGCCCAAGCCCTTCTACGGCGAGGCGGGAAGCGGCATGCACGTCCACATGCAGCTCTTCAAGGACGGGAAATCGGTCTTCGCCGGGCCGGAGAGCAACTACGGCGGACTGTCCGACCTCGCGCTGAACTTCATGGGCGGGATTCTCGCACACGCTCCGGCGCTCTCGGCCGTCGCGAGCGCGTCGACGAACTCCTACAAGCGCCTCGTCCGCGGCTACGAGGCCCCGATCTGCGTGGCGTTCGCGACGTCGAACCGCTCCGCGATCATCCGGATCCCGGGCTACGCCAAGGCCCCCGGGGATCGGCGGTACGAATTCCGCTCCTCCGACGCGACCGCGAACCCGTACATCCTCTTCGCGGCGCTGCTCCAGGCGGGGCTCGACGGCGTCCGCCGCTCCATCGACCCGGCAAAGGCGGGCTTCGGACCGGTCGAGACGGACATCTACCACGCCGACGTCGAAAAGATGGGGCTGCGCCTGCTGCCCCAGAGCCTCGACGAAGCCCTCGACGAACTGGAAAATGACCACGACTTCCTGTTCGCGGACGACGTCTTCCCGAAGTCCTTCCTCGAGAACTGGCTCACGCTCAAGCGCAAGGAGGCCAAGGAGGTCAACGACGTCCCGACGCCGAAGGAGTACGAGCTGTACTACTCCTGCTGACGCGCCGGACCGGCGACGCATACAAGGCGGGGCGCCTCCCGAAAGGGAGACGCCCCGCTCTTTTTCCCGTCTTCAGCCCCTGATCGCCCTGAGGCACATTCCGGAAGGTCCGGCGACCATCCCGCCGTCACGGACGACGAGCGTTCCCCGTTTCCAGACGAAGCAGACGCCCTCCGAGGGGACGTTCGTGTCCCGGAAGTCGGCGCGGTCGCGGACAGCATCCGGCGCGAACGCGACGAGATCCGCGACGAGCCCCTTCCGGATCAGCCCTCTGTCCGAAAGGCGATAGCGCTGCGCCGGGAACCCCGTCATCTTCCATATCGCGGTTTCGAGCGGAAGAACGTGATCCTCCCGGACGTATTTCCCGAGAACGCGCGGAAAGGTCCCGAACGCGCGGGGGTGAGACCGGCGCGAGGCGTAGACGCCGCTCGTGGCCGCAGGGTGCGAATCCGAGCCGATCATCGAGAGCGGGTGCGCAATGATGCGGCGGTTGTCGCTCTCCGACTGGCAGAACATCGCAACGGTGCTGTTGCCGCGCTCCGAAACGACGATGTCGTAAAACGTTTGCAGAACATCTCCGCCGCGCTCCGCCGCGACCTCTCCGACCGTCCTCCCTTCGAGCGATTTGTCCCGTTCCGCCGTGAAGATGAGGATGTTCTCCAGTCCGGCGTCCCTCGCGAAGTTGTCCCAGCCCGGAAGCCCCTTCTTCATATCCTCCGTGATGCGCTTCCGGGTTTCCGGATCTTCGAGACGCCCGATCAGCCGGTCGACGCCTCCCTCGTTGACCCAAGGCGGCAGCAGCGCGCCGATCATCGTCGAACCGGCCGTATACGGATACACGTCGCAGGTGACGTCGACCCCCTCGCGCCGCGCGTCCTCCATCATCCCGAGCGTTGTTTCCGAGTCCCCCTCGAACTGCTTCATGACCTTGTGATGCGAGATATGCACGGCGCAGCCGCTTCGCCGTCCGATGTCGATGGCCTCCGCAACGGATTTCAGAAGGTCGCCCGACTCGCTCCGCATGTGCGTTGCGTAGACGCCGCCGTACCGCGCGACGACCCGGCAGAGTTCGACGAGTTCCTCCGTCCCGGCGAAGCAGCCGGGCGGATAGATGAGTCCGCTCGAAAGGCCGACGGCCCCGCTCTCCATCCCTGCCGCGACGAGTGCTTTCATGCGCTCCAGCTCTTCCGGCGCCGCGGGGCGGTTGTCGAACCCCATCGCGGCCAGACGGACGGGGCCGTGCGCGACGAGAAATGCGAGGTCCGTCACGTACTTCGACGCGTCGATGCGGTCCATCATGTCCTCGAGCGTCCGCCACTCCCAGGAGGCCTCGATCCCCTCCGGGATGTACGGACGCATGTAATCCCGCAGGAATCCCAGCTTGTCCGGAACGGCCGGGACCAGCGCGAGGCCGCAGTTCGAGACCACTTCCGTCGTGACGCCCTGCGTGATCTTGCCGTCGACATCGTTGACCATGACCGCCGAGAAATCGGAGTGGGAGTGGACATCCACGAAGCCCGGCGAGAGCGCGCAGCCGGAAAGATCGATCGTCTCGCGGGCGCACTGCGGGTCGAGCGCGCCGACGGCCGCGATCAGTCCGTTCCGGATCGCGACATCTCCGCGATACCAGGGACCGCCGCCGCCGTCGAAGATCGTTGCGTTCTTCAATAAAAGATCGTACAAAAAAAGAACCTCCTTACGGAACGGGATGCGCTAATACAGCCCGAGCAGGGCAGGGACCGCCAGACTGAACCAGGGAATGAACGCTACGACGGCGAGCGCGACGATCTGGCAGATGATGAAGGGCCAGATCTCCCGGAGCATGCTCTCCATCGGAACCTTCCCGATCGAGGCGACGACGAAGAGAACCGCTCCGACCGGCGGGGTGTTGAGTCCGATATTGAGCGCCAGGACGACCGTGATGCCGAAGTGCAGCGGATGGATGCCCAGCTGGGCCGCGATCGGCGCGAGAATCGGCGTGAGGATGATGATCGACGCCGTCAGGTCCATGAAACAGCCGACGATGAGAAGCAGGATGCAGACGAGAAGAAGGAAGAAGTATTTGTTCGTCGTTATCCCGAGGATCGCCGACGCGATGGTCTGGGGAATCTGCGCCACGGTGAGCACCCAGCTCAGAATGCCTCCGACCGAAACGAGGAGAAGCGACACCCCCGAAATGGCGACCGTGTTTTTCAGGGCCTCCCAGATATTCCGCAGCGTCAGCGTCCTGAAGACGAACAGGCCGACGAAAAGCGCGTACCCCACGGCGACGCCCGCGGCTTCCGTGGGGGTGACGATCCCCGACAGGATTCCGCCCAGAATGATGATCGGCATGAAGAGGGCGAAGATCCCGTCCTTCATCGCCTTGAAGACCTCGGCCATTGACGCCTTTTCCGCCTGCATCTGGTAGCCGCGCGCGCTCGAAATTCGGTGGTTGAGGATCATGTACAGGGTTCCCATGAGAAGGCCGGGAAGAAATCCCGTCGCGAAAAGCCCGGCGATTGAGGTGTTCGCGACCGATCCGTAGACGATCATCGCCATGCTCGGCGGAATCGTCGGCCCGATGATCGATGCGGCGGCCGTGAGCGCCGACGAGTACGGCCGCGAATACCCGGACTTTCCCATCGCGGGGATCAGCATCGTTCCGAGGGCCGCCGCATCGGCGACCGCCGCGCCCGATATTCCCGCCATGAAGATGTTCGCTACGATATTGACGTGCCCGAGGCCCCCCTTGCGGTGGCCGACGAGGGTATTCGTAAAGGCGACGATGCGCTCCGTGATCCCCGAAACGTTCATCAGCTCTCCGGAGAGCAGGAAGAGCGGAATCGCCATCAGGACGAACGAGTTCATCCCGGAGAAAATCTGCTGCGGCACGAGCATCAGGAGGCTGGTCCCCATCGTCAGCATGAGGCCGATGAGGCCGGTGATCCCGAGCGCGAACGCGATGGGCATTCCGATCAGGATCATTCCGAAGAACGCGAGGGCTATCCATGCGAACATGCGCGCCTCACCTCGCCTTCGGGGACAGTTCCGAAACGATCTTCAGCAGCGACACGAGAAGCAGGATGCCGCCGCTGAGCGGAACCGACATGAGGGGAATCCACATGGGAATCGGGATGATCTCGGCCGTCGCTCCGGAATCGGCGGCGAGCCCGACTCCGTAGACGAGCATCACGCCCGCGAACGCGCCGATCAAAAGATAGTTCAGAATATGGCAGACCTTTTGAAACCCCTTCGGAAAAAGGACGAGAACGGCCGTGAACGCCGCATGTTCGTCCCGGTACAGCGCCGTCGCGGCGCCGATAAGGCCGACGTAGACGACGAGAAAGCGGCTGGCCTCCTCGGACCAGCTCAGCGCGTCGCCAAGGACATAACGAAAGAAAACGCTCACGAGAACAATAGCGGTAATCGAGGCCAGAAGAACGGCGCACGCGCCGGTCAAAAACTTCTCGAACCGCTCCATCACAACGAAAAAAACGGATGTTTCCCGTTCTCCTCCCGGCATGGATCCCCCTCCTCGCTTTTGTCGGAGCGCGCCCTCCCGCTGGCGAGGGCGCGCTTCGGTCTTCAGGGAACGACTGTCATCCTTCGGGAACGCTCGCTATTTCGTCCCCTGAACGTTCTTTTCGATCTCGTCGACCGTCTTGAGGAAACGGTCCACGATCTCGGGATCCATCTTCGTCTTGCACCAGTCGAGAACGGCCGTGCGCCCGATCTTCTGGAATTCCCTGTAGTTCTCGTCCGTAATGGGCGTTACGGTCATCTTCTTTTCCTCGAGGAACTTCATGCCCGTGGCCTGGATGATCTGGCTCTGCCCCCTGGCGGCGACGTCGCCGTAATGGAACGCGTCGTCGAAGATCTTCCGGTCTTCGGCCGGGAGGGACGAATACCACTTGTCGTTGACGGTCACCCACTGGCTGCCGAGAATCGTGCGGCTGATCGTGATGTACTTCTGCACCTCGTAGAACTTCGAGCTGATCGTGATGTTGATCGGGTTGACCTGCCCCTCGACGACGCCCGTCTGAAGACCGGAGTACAGCTCGGCGAACGCCATCGGGACCGCGTTCGCGCCGAGGGCGCGGAACATCTCGACCTGGCTGTCGTCCATTGCGCGGAACTTGATCCCCTTCATATCCGCGACGGTCGCGATGGGGCGGACGTTGTTCGTGAAGCAGGAGAGCCCGCCGATATCGAAGACCATGATGGACCGGATGCCCGTCTTCTTGTACATGTCATCGAACAGCCACTTCACGAAATCGCTCTCCATAACCGCGTGGACGACCTTGTCGCCGGAATACATGAAAGGCGTGTTGAGGAGAATGCCGGGCTTGTAGATGTTGCTGAGCCCGCCGATGGACCCGAAGTTGATCTGGATGCCGTTCGCCTTGATGAGTTCGAGGCGTTCGCGCTCCTTCCCGATGACGTTCGACGGGTACAGCTCGACGACGTATTTCCCGCCCGTTCGGGTTTCGACGTAGTTCTTGAAGATGACGGCCATGACGTAGCAGGGATCGCTCATATCGGGGTTGATGCTCAGCGCCAGCTTCACCGTCTGGGCCGCATTCGCCGGCGCCGAAAAGGCGACCGCGAACAGAAGACTTGCCAGAACGAACACTTTCCCTGTGAACTTCATCTCTGGACTCCCCCTTCAGATTTTTTGTTCCCCCGGATGAGAATCTTCCCCCCTTTCGCCGCATCCGACAGCCGACTCGATACGCCTCTATCCGGCAGGGCGCCGCAATGCCCGAGTTTCGGGCGACTCAGCAATTCAAACGCTTTCCGACATTCGGATCGCACGCGTAGAGATTCTCGGGCCGCCCCTTGCGCAGCGGGGCCCGCGTGCTCTCGATCCGGATGAATCCCGCGTTGAGGCAACGCGCCAGGATCTTCCGGGCGCTCTTGGGGTGGATATCGAGAACGCTGGAAAACTCCGCGGCGCTGAACGGCGCGTCGAGCAGGCGAAAGGCCTTCAGGTACCGCGAAAGCGTCGACGGCGTCGCGTTGATCCGCTGCGACAGCTCCCGGAAGCCGGGATCCGGCTGCGCCAGAACGAAGGACGGCTTCAACTCGCCGACGGCCCAGCCGTTTTCCCCATCGAAGAGGTAGCACGCGGCGCTTTCCTTCCGGAGCCCCATGTCGAGCGCCTTCTCGGCGTACATCTCGGCGATCTTGACATTCGACGCGACCCCGTACCCGATCCGGAGACGGAGCCCGGGCGTCATTCCGGCGCCCGCGTTTGCGATGGGCGTCTTCCTGAAGTTGTCCGTCTCGCCCAGAAACCGGCTGTACGTCTGGACGCTCTGAAGCGTCGACGGATTGCGCTGAAAGACGAAGAGGTCGCGCTGCTTCGCATAGGCGAACACAGCCCTGCGGAACGCGTGCGCCGTCTCCTCCCGCTGGTCGTCCGGAACGGAAGGATACTCCGGAAGGATAAGACCGACGACAAGCTTCAGGTGGTCTTCGTCGGAGGACTCGAGAACCTTCAGCGACGACGTCATGGCCTCCCGGATGGCGCGAATCGTGGGGGAAATGAGGAAGACGGGAAATCCCATTTCGCGGAGTTTCCTGTACACCACATACGCGCACGTCATGCACAGCTTCGTCCGCCCCGACCGGAGGTGCGACAGGTGGAACGCGATGAGATCGTCGTCGTAATGGACGGACGGCCGGAGCGGATAGGTATACAGGTTGCCGATCGGAAAGTCGAAATCGAGGACGGAGTCGTTGATGTCGAGTTCGCTGAGCGTATCGATGCTCAGGTCAACGGCGCCTTCCAGAAACCGGCGCGCTTCGAGGAAAGCGAAGGGAAGTCCGCTGACCGGGCGATCCAGGTAGAACCACGGGACCAGGGGCTGAACGGCGCTCGCCGCCAGGAAATACGGGGAGGTTCCCGAAAAATAGAGGGCGTCCATCTCCGTCTGCCTCTCCGCGGCGATTCGCGGCGCTTCGAGCATCGTCTCGTACCGCAGCGGACGAATCGTGACCTCGGGAATGTCACGCGCGACTATCGAAAACTTGTCGACCATAAGAGATGGTCCGATGGCGCCGATGATCATGGCGAACCTCGCTCTCTTGTTCTTTCAGTCACTATGGCGTGTTTATGGCGTCTTTATATTTTTCAATTTTACAATTATTTCTTGCAGTTGTCAATATACGTGCGGCCGTCTGTCGTCGGACAGCGATAATGTCATCCCCGAAGCGGGACAGGGAAAATGTCATCC
>CAYVKE010000072.1:0-15354 GCA_964451935.1 uncultured Synergistaceae bacterium
TTAGCGCGTAAAATCTGCTTGGATTTCAAGGGTCGATTGAAAATCTGCGCCATACTAATCAGTATATTTTTCGCATTTTACGCAGTAATGTAAGGATAATTTTCGGGGCCGGATGGTGTAAAATCAGAGCGAGCGATGTATTTTGAAGTGGGGGAGAGCCTATGAAACTTCGAAAGGAATTCACCTTCGACGCGGCGCACAATCTGATCCGGTACAAGGGCGCGTGCGAACGCCTTCACGGACATACATACAGGCTGGCTGTCGAGATCGAGGGGACCGTAAACGACGACGACATGATCATCGATTTCTGCGAAGTCTCATCCGTGGTCCGCGAAAGGGTGCTTTCGAAGCTGGACCACGCGTACCTCAACGACCTCCTGGAACAGCCGACGGCGGAAAATATCGCACTGTGGGTGTGGAAGCTGATCGACGGGCCCCTGAAGCGGGAAAACTGCGCGCTCTGCGCCGTGACCGTGTGGGAGACTGCGACGAGCAGCGTGACCATCGAAAGGGGAGACGTCCATGCGCGATGTTCAGAATGAGCGCGATTCCCGAAATATCCCCATAGACCGGGTGGGGGTGAAGGATCTCTCCTATCCGATCTCGGTGCTCGACCCCGCGGAAAAGGTGCAGCACACCGTCGCGACGCTCAGCATGTCCGTTTCGCTGCCCAAGGAGTACCGGGGCACGCATATGAGCCGCTTCATCGAAGTCCTCGACGAGTTCAAGGAAAAACTCACGATCGCTTCGATGGAGCATATGACCGAGAGGCTGCGCGAGTCGCTCGACGCGGATACGGCGGAGATAGCGGCGTCGTTCCCCTATTTCATCTCGCGGTCCGCCCCCGCCACCGGCATCGCCAGTCTCTCCCGCTGCGAGGTGACGTTCAACGCGACCAAGGGGGAGGATTTCTTCGACCTGCGCACGACCGTGGCGGTTCCCGTCCAGACGCTCTGTCCCTGTTCCAGGGAGATATCCGACAGGGGGGCGCACAACCAGCGGGGGTGCGTCCGCATATCGGCGCGGATGAAGGGGATCGTGTGGATCGAGGAGCTTGTCGATATCGCGGAATCGTCCGCCTCCGCGCCGGTATATACGCTTCTCAAGCGGGAGGACGAGAAGACCGTCACCGAGATGGCGTACGACAATCCCCGGTTTGTGGAGGACGTGTTGCGCGAAGCGGTCGTCCGCCTTCAGGAAGAACCGAGGATCCTCTGGTACCGGGTCGATGTGGTCAGCCACGAGAGCATTCACAACCACGACGCGTTCGCGAGCGTCGAGCGTTCAAAAAACGGCTGGAAGACTACGTAACGGGGAGGCGTATCGAATGCGGGTCCTTTTTGCGGGAAAAGAATTTCGTCGTCTCTGGGACATTCTCGCCCCTGCGTTTCAGGGGTACGAAACGGATGTGGCCGGAGATGGCGAACTCCCCGGAAAAATCCGGGATGCGGAGGTTCTCATCGTTCGGCCGATGCCGGTTGACGACGCGCTGCTCGCGAACGCCGGGAGGCTGCGGATGATACAGCAATGGGGGACCGGCGCGGAGGGGATGGATCTCGAAGCCTGTACGCGCAGGGGAATATACGCCTGCAACGTCCCCTCCCGCGGAACGGGAAACGCCGAAAGCGTCGCGGAGATGGCCATCATGCACATGCTTCTTCTTGGCCGCAGGTATGCCCGTTCCCAGGAGAAACTGAACGAAGGGAAGGTGTTCACTCCTCCCGGGACGGCCCTCTGGAAGAAGAAGGCGTGCGTCATCGGCCTCGGCGGACTGGGACATTCCATCGTCGAACGCCTCGTATGTCTCGGGATGACCGTCGTCGGAGTGAACCGGACCCAGAAGGAGGAGTTCTGGGACTGGGGACTCGCGGAAGTCTATCCCCTCTGCGATCTCGAGAAGGCCGTCGCCGGTTGTCGTTTCGTGATTCTCGCGCTGCCGCTGAACCGGGAGACGGAAAACATCATCGGCGAGCCATTCTTCCGGTCGATGGAACGGGATGCGTTCTTCATCAACGTGGCGCGGGGCGGCGTCGTGGTCCGGGAATCTTTTGAACGGGCCCTCGAAAACGGATGGATCGCCGGGGCCGGACTCGATGTGTTCTGGAAGGAGCCTCCTGATGCGACCGATCCGCTGCTTCATCATCCGAGCGTTACGGTCACGCCCCATGTCGGAGGCGTGACGGACGCGTCCCTGTCGGGCGTCCTGAATTTCATTCTCCAGAATATCGCTCGTCTCGACCGCGGAGAAAAGCCGCTTTCATGTCTGAACGAACGGCAGCTCGACAGGTGACGACTTCCGGCGAATTCCCGATTCCGGGGGGATAGCGCATTCCATGCGGTTTTCGTTTCTGCGGATTCTTTATTTCTCCCTGCTTTTGACCGTTGCGGCGGCGTCCGTGCGCATCTACACGGAGTGGTGGACGCAGTATGACCGGACGCATCCGAAGGTGACCATCGCGGAAAGCTGCACCTACCAGGAAGAAGTCCCCTTCAGCGGCATCCTCATCTGGAAGGACTATCTTCTGAAGACGTCATGGGAGGGGCGTATTTCGTATCCGGCCGGCGCGATGGCGCGCGTCGCCAAGGGAGATGTGGTCGCGGTCGTCGCGTCGCAGGCCGGGAAAATGGCGATTCGCGCCCCGGAACAGGGATATTTCGTCGCCGGATACGACGGAGCCGAAGAAAAATGGTCGTATTCCGAATTCTGGTCCGGAGGAGGGACGCTTCCTTCTTCGCCGCCCTTTGTCCGGATCAGCGAAGGGACGCATGTCGCGCGCGGCGCCGTCGTCGGGAAAATGATCCCGCAACCGCAGGAGCTGCGATGCATCGCCTTCGTCGACCTTTCCCCTCTTCTGGTGAAGGCGCTCGACGAAGGGGTTGTCCGCGTTCGCGTGCGCGACGCGGAATGGCCTCTGAAGACGAAGGTCCGCGTTTTTCAGAAGCTTCATGAACGACGCGGAAAGATTTACCTTTCGTTGCCATTTTTCCCGATTGATATTGTGCAATCGAGACTTGTGTCGTATCGTATCATGGCTGGGGGGTATTCGGGCGTCTCCGTTCCCGAATCGAGCGTTGTCATGAGAAACGGCCGCATGGGCGTTTTCGTCGTGGAAGGGACGATATCGAAGTTCGTCGAGGTCAAGGGAATGCCTCTGCCCGAACACCTGTTTCTCGCAACGGAAGGATTGACTCCCGGCAAAGTGGTCATACTCGATGCGGATACCGCACGGGAAGGGACTGTACGTCTATGGTGAACGGGATATTCGACCGGATTCGATCGGTCAGGGAACGAATGAACGGCGCGGCGGCTGCTTCGGGGCGTGATCCCGGCGACGTAGCGCTCGTCGCGGTTACGAAGACCCGGACGTTGCGGGAGATCGAGGATGCGCTGTCATCCGGATGCATCGACTCCATCGGCGAGAACAGGGTGCAGGAAGCCGAATCGAAGCGGCTTCAATGGTCCGGCGCGACCGGAACGCCGTGGCGTCTGATCGGACATCTTCAGCGAAACAAGGCGAGGAAAGCCCTTTCGCTTTTCGATGCCGTGGACAGCATCGATTCCTTCGAGCTGGCCTCGACGCTTCAACGCATTCTCGAGGAGCAGGGGGGAAACAGAATTCTTCCCGTCATGGTGGAAGTGAACACATCCGGAGAGGCGTCGAAGCACGGAGTGCTTCCGGAAGAGGCGGAACCCCTGCTTGCGTCGATCCTCGAGTCCTGCCCTCTGCTTCGTTGCGACGGCCTGATGACCGTGGGCCCGTTGAGCGACCGGGAAAGCGTGGTCCGGAACGCGTTCCGATTGTTACGCACGCTGAAGGATTCGCTTTCGGATCGTCTCCAAGTCGCTATCGGAGATCTCTCCATGGGCATGAGCGGCGATTTCGAGTGGGCCATCATGGAGGGCAGCACCATGGTGCGGATCGGTTCGGCTCTCTTCGGTCCGCGTGTGATCGCGGAAAGCCCCGGGAGGTGAACCATGTTCGAACGGATACTGTCTCTCCTCGGACTCGAAACCTCCGGGGAGCCCGAAGACGAGGAGACCGACGAAGACATCAGGGAGCACGAGGAGCATGAGGAGCGGCGGACGAGGGTGCTGACGCCTCCGCCCGCGCGGGCTGACCTGGTGATGTGTCGCGGGACGGTATGCGTCGGACGGAAGGAAGCGCTTGCGGAAGCCCTTCGATCCGGTCAGATGGTCATTGTGGATTTACACGGCATGGAACGGGAAGACGGGCAAAGCGTTCTGGATTTTCTCTGCGGCGTGGCTTTTTCCATGCGGGGCGACGTCGTTCGGGTTTCGCCGGCCGTCTTTCTCGCGCTCCCGAAAAAATCAATGATGGAGGAATGGGAGGAAAAAAACAGTGGCTGATCTTCTGACCGCTCTCGACATCGAGAACAAGACCTTTTCGAAGTCGATGCGCGGCTACACCCAGACCGAAGTGGATACCTTCCTCGACAGGGTCGCCGACGATATTCAGCGATACGTCGAGATAAACGCCGAACTCAAGCGCCGCATCGAGCGCCTTGAAGAACAGATCGGCGAGTACGTGAACCTGAAGGAGACGCTCCAGGGCACGCTCCTCATGGCGCAAAAGACGGCCGAGGCGAAGGAAGAAACCTCGAACAGACAGGCCGAAGCGATAATATCCGACGCGAAAATCCGCGCCGAACGGATTCTTCTCGACGCGGCGTCAGAACGGGATTCCCTGGCGGGGGAAATGGTTCGCATCCGTCAGGAACGACAGCATTTCATCGCCGAATTCTACGGGCTTCTCTCCCGTTTCAAGTCGATTCTCGATGCGACGGAAAAACCGGCCGAACCGGCCGTCGACGCCGGCTGCGCGCAGAGCGGAGCCTGATGCGCGACAGCGCCCCGACCGCGGCGGACCAGTCGAAATCCGGGCTTGCCGTTCGCTATCTCAGGGGCGTCGGTCCCGCGCGCGAGGCGATGCTGCACAAACTCGGCATCGACACAGTGGAAGACCTCCTCTTCTTTTTTCCGCGACGCTATGAGGACAGAAGAACGCTCACGTCCCTCGCGTCTCTCGCGCCCAAGGAAAAAGCGTCCCTTCTCGTTCGCGTCGTTGCGGTGGAAACGCGGCGGGCGCGCGGACGCTCCATGACGCTGACGTCCGCCCTGATCTCCGACGGAACGAATTTCGGAACGGCGTTGTGGTTCAACAGGACCGACATCGAAAAGGTCCTCTCGCCGGGGCGGATGATCGCCCTTTTCGGCCGGGTCGATATGCGTTCGGGAAAACCGGTCGTCCTGAGTCCGGAATTCGAGGTTCTGGACGAACAGGAAGACGCGTCAACGATCGGGAGGATCGTTCCGGTCTATAACGCGACGGCGGGATTGCCCCAGAAATGGCTCAGAAGAATCGTGGACGCGGCGATTGATCTCTGTCTCCCCGACGTCCGCGATGTCCTCCCCCCGGAAATCCGCGCAGCGAAACAGTTTCCCCCCGCGCAGGAATCGATCCGGGAAATGCACCATCCCACGGATCGCATCCCGTGGAAGCGCTCGCGGGACCGGTTGGCGTTCGAGGAATTCTTTCTGCTCCAGGTCGGTCTCGCTCTCAGGAGAAAGCTTCACCGGACGCGGGAAACCGCGGAAGCTCTTCCGAAACGCGGACCGCTGCTGAAACGGTTTCTGGAAGAAGCGCTCCCCTTCGCTCCGACGAAAGCCCAGATACGAGTCATCGGGGAAATCGGGGAAGACGTATCGGAATCCGTTCCGATGAATCGTCTGCTTCAGGGCGACGTCGGATCGGGAAAGACGCTCGTCGCCATAGCGGCCGCGCTTATGGCCGCCGATGGGAAGGCGCAGACGGCCGTCATGGCCCCGACGGAAATCCTCGCCCGGCAGCACTGGTATAAAATGAAATCCCTTCTCGATCCCCTCGGCATTCCCGTTGTCCTTCTTTCCGGCGGGAACACAGGAGCCGCAAGGGATGAGGCGCTCCGCATGCTGGAAACGGAAACGCCTCTTCTCGCCGTGGGGACGCACGCCCTGTTCTCGGAAACGGTTCGCTTCGCGCGGCTCGGCGTCGTCGTCATCGACGAACAGCACCGGTTCGGCGTTCTCCAGAAACAGTCGCTCCGGGCGAAGGGAATCGCACCGCACACGCTCGTGATGACTGCGACGCCCATTCCCCGGACGATGACGCTGTCGGTCTACGGGGATCTCGCCGTATCCGTCATCGATGAACTTCCCGCGGGACGTCTCCCGGTCGAAACGCGTCGCGTCCCGCCCGGAAACAGGAAGGCGATCGAAAAAGCGATCCGGGATGCGGTCCGCGAAGGCGGCCAGGCGTACTGGGTGTGCCCCCTCGTCGGGGAAAGCGAGGCGGTTCAGGCCGTATCCGTGACGGAACGCTTCGCGTCCCTCGCTGCGGCATTCCCGTCGCTGCGGGTCGGGGTCCTTCACGGGCAGCTTCCGTTCGCCGAACGGGACCGGACCCTGCGGCTCTTTGCGTCCGGAGGGCTGGACATCCTCGTCGCGACGACGGTGATCGAAGTCGGCGTGGACGTTCCGAACGCCTCGGTGATGATCATCGAGAACGCCGGGCGTTTCGGATTGTCGCAGCTTCATCAGCTTCGGGGAAGAATCGGCAGGGGAGCGAAGGGCGGAACGTGTCTGCTGCTCGACGCATCCCGCTCCGGACCCGCGCGGGAGCGCATCGACGTCCTCTGCTCGACGTGCGACGGATTCGCCGTCGCGGAGGCGGACCTTCGTCTTCGCGGTCCCGGAGAACTGTGCGGGGTCCGGCAGCACGGCATTACGGACTTCCGGGTGGCGGATCTCCTCCGGGACAGGCGTCTGCTTGAAGAAGCCAGGACGTCGGCCTTTTCGCTGGTTCGGGACGATCCGGGGCTTTCGTCGCATCCGGAACTGCGCGAGCGGGTGATGTGCGAATACGGAGACGTCCTCCGCCTGGTGGAGACGGCATGAAACGAGAACATTCGGCGCTTCTCGCGAGAATCTTCTCGCGCACGGCGATGACGGAAGCGATGCTCCGCCTGCGCCTTCGCAGACAGGGGCTTTGCGGGGACGAAGCCGACTCGCTGATCCGGGATGCGCATGATCTCGGAATGGTGGACGACGAAGCGTATGCGCGGCTCTTCGTCGAAGGACATCAGAGTTGGGGGAGCCGGAGGATCCGTGACGACCTGAGACGGCGCGGCGTTTCCGATACGCTGCTGCGACGGGTTCTTGACGAACGGTCCCCGAATGAAGAGGAAACGGCGTATCTTCTGTGCCGTGAACTGGCCGAAACAGGTTTGCACGAAGAAAGCATTGTTCCGAGGCTGCTTCGACGCGGTTTTTCCGTTTCGACGGCGCGGGAAGCCGCGGAAAGGGCTTGTTCCGAAATAGATCGACCGTTAGAATAAGGCGTTACACGAAAAGCGTGCGTCCGACAATCGAATGCGTCGGCGCACCTGGAAAATAAATCAGGAAGGAGCACCCGGAATGAATCTGACAATAGCCATCTTGGGTATTATCGCGGGAATCGCCGCAGGCGTCGCCGCGGGATTCCTGCTTTCGAAAACAATGGGGACCAAGCATCTCGAGGGCGCGAAGCACCAGGCGAGAGAAGTGTTGCAGACGGCTGCGGCGGAAGCGGATCGTCTGAAAAGGGAAAAGCTCACGGAGGCGAAGGAGGAAATCTTCCGGCTTCGCCAGGAAGTCGAACGCGAGGGCAAGGAGCGGCGCGCCGAATTGCAGCGCGCGGAACGCCGGCTGGAACAAAAGGAAGAGAACCTGGACAAAAAGACGGAGCGCGTGTCTCACAAGGAAGATGAACTCAAGGCCCGGCACGAAGAGCTGGACGTTCGGATGGCCGAAGCCGAAGCCCTCAAGGAGCGGCAGTTGCAGCGTCTCGAGGAGATCGCATCCCTGACGAGCGAGGAAGCCAGGGATATTCTCCTTCGGCAGGTCGAAATCGACGCCCAGCATGTGATCGGTCTCCGCCTCAAGGAACTCGAGGAAAAGGCGAAGCGCGAGGCGGACCGGAAAGCCAAGGAAGTCATCGTGACCGCCGTTCAGCGCTGTGCGGTGGAATATACGTCGGAGGTCGCCGTGAGCGTCGTTCCGCTGCCGTCGGACGAGATGAAGGGCCGGATCATCGGCCGCGAGGGGCGGAATATACGCTCTTTCGAGGCCGTGACCGGAGTCGATCTCATCGTCGACGACACGCCGGAAGCGGTCACGCTGAGCAGCTTCGACCCCGTTCGCCGCGAAATCGCCCGCCTCTCTCTGGAGCGGCTCGTCATGGACGGAAGGATCCACCCGGCCCGCATCGAGGAGCTGGTCGAAAAGGCCGCGAAGGAAGTCGAGGAGAATATCGTCGAGGCGGGTGAAAGCGCCCTCTTGGATACGGGAATCAAGAACATGAACATGGAGCTTGTCCGGACGATCGGCCAGCTGAAATACCGCTACAGCTACGGGCAGAACGCGCTGCAGCACAGCCTCGAGGTGGCGCATATCGCGGGGATCATAGCGGCGGAACTCGGGCTCGACGAGGAACTGGCGCGTCGCGCCGGGCTTCTGCATGACATCGGCAAGGCCGTGGACCACCAGGTCGAGGGACCGCACGCCGTGATCGGCGCGGACCTCGCGAAGCGGTTCAACGAATCGCCGGTCGTGATCAACGCGATCGCCTCGCATCACGAGGACGTGGAGCAGCAGGGCGTATACGACGTCATCATCGCCGCCGCGGACGCCGCGAGCGCCTCGCGTCCCGGAGCGCGCCGCGAAAGCCTCGACGCCTATGTCCGAAGGCTGGAGAAGCTCGAGGATCTCGCGAAGTCCTTCAACGGGGTCAGCAAGGCGTATGCGATTCAGGCCGGGCGCGAGGTCCGGGTCGTCGTCTCTCCGAACATCACCGACGACGGACTCGTTCACAAGCTGGCGTTCGATATCGCCCGGAAGATCGAGGACGAAATGAAATACCCGGGGCAGATCAAGGTGACCGTCAGCAGGGAAACGCGGGCGACGGAATACGCGAAGTAGCGTTTCCTGATACGATGCGGATTCTCTTTATCAGCGACATCATGGGGCGCCCCGGCCGAAAATGCCTCGCCGAAGGGCTCCCGGTTCTCAGGAAGAGGCATGGCGAGCCGGATTTCCTGATTGCGAACGGGGAGAACGCCGCAGCAGGACGCGGCCTCACGCAGAAAATACTTGAGGAGCTGTTTTCCCTCGGAGTGGACGGCGTTACGTCCGGAAACCATATTTGGGACAAGTCCGAGTTCGTGTCCCATCTTTCGGAATCCGCGCGCGTGATCCGTCCGGCGAACTACCCCGGGGCCTGTCCCGGCCAGGGCGTCATGAAGCTCGAAAAGAACGGAAAAACCCTCGTGGTCATCAATCTCCAGGGGCGGGTCTTTCTCCCGCCCCTGGATTGCCCTTTTCGCGTCGCGGACGACCTTCTGCGAACGATAGACGACCGGTGCATCCTGGTCGACTTCCATGCCGAGGCGACCTCCGAAAAACGCGCGCTCGGGCTGTACCTCGACGGGCGCGTCTCGGCCGTCCTCGGAACGCACACGCATGTTCAGACTGCGGATGAAGAGGTCCTGCCCGGAG
Source organism: uncultured Synergistaceae bacterium (assembly GCA_964451935.1). Lineage (GTDB taxonomy): Bacteria > Synergistota > Synergistia > Synergistales > Aminobacteriaceae > CALFXN01. The sequence goes on from CAYVKE010000072.1 coordinate 9,593, forward strand.
GTACGGCGTATATCAGCGACGCCGGAATGACGGGGGGGCACGGAGGCGTTATCGGCATGAAGGCCGAGTGCGTGTTGCCCCGCTTTCTGACGGGAATGCCGAGTCGTTTCGAGGTGTCCGAGGAAAACGTTCGCGTCGAGGGCGTGTTGCTGGAAATCGACGACGAATCCGGACGCGCCTGCGCGATCGAGCGTATCCGCTTCGTTTCGGGCGAACAGGCGGAGGACGACGCGGGAAACGCCTGATACTGATTCCCGGGAGCCGGATGTCGGCTCCCGAATCAGCAGATTCGCGGAAGAATCTCTCCCACCGGCATATCCACGACGCGATGTCCCCCGATGTGCGTTCTCATTCCGACAAGACCCGGATGCCCTTCGGTGACGACGCCGATATCCGCGGCGCCGTTGCATGGGGCGAATTGTGCGAGTCGGGACACGACCGCGGCCGCATCCGTCGCGGAGACGCCGACGATCATGCAGCCTTCGCAGGCGAGGTAGAGCGGGTCGAACCCCAGAATGTCGCAGACGGAGAGGACATCGGGGTCCCGGGGCAGATCGTCCTCGCGGATTTCGATCCCGACGTTCGCTCCTTCGGCCCATTCGCACAGGACGGTTCCCGTCCCGCCGCGCGTGCAGTCCCTCATGCAGCGGAGCCCGTCGATGTCGAGAAGTGTCCTTGCGGGCTCCCAGAGCGGCGCGCAGTCGCTCGCGAGTCCCGGAACGTCGAGGTCGAAGCGCTGCGCGGCGATCGTCGCGCCGTGACGTCCGTACGAACGCGAGAGGATGAGGTGGTCTCCGGGACGAAGCGCGTGCATCCCGAGGTTCCGTTCGGTCTCCCGTCGACCCGTCGCGCACGTCGTGATGAACAGGCCGTCGGCGGCGCCGTGCGGAACCACCTTCGTGTCGCCGCAGGTCAGGGTTATTCCGAGTTCCTTGCAGACGCGCGCGGCGCTTCGCATATATCCGATGATTTCTTCCGCGGCGATCCCTTCTTCGAGAATGAGCCCCATCGCGATCCATTCCGGCCGGACGCCCCGGACCGCAAGGTCGTTGACGCTTCCGCAGATCGAGAGCTTCCCGATGTCGCCGCCCGGGAAGACGCGCGGCGAGACCGTAAAGCCGTCGAGGGTCATGGCGTATCCATCGGGAAGGTAGGCGCAGTCCTCGAATGCGGACGGCGTTTCCGGAGCGGGGAACTCGGCCGTGATCCGCCGAACGAGATCGTTCGTCAGCCGTCCGCCGCTTCCGTGTCCCAGTGTCAGGAAATCTCCCATGCTACAGCGCCTCCCCTGTAATAACGGAAATATGCGCCGCAGGTTCCCTCGCTCGAAACCATGCACGGCCCGACGGGCGCCGTGGGGGTGCAGGTCGTCCGGAACAGCGGACATTCGGGCGGAACGATGCGTCCGCGCAGGACGTCGCCGCAGCGGCACCCGCGGGGCTCGGGCGGCTCGCCCGACAAAACGCCGAAACGGAGTTCCGCGTCGAAATCCTTCAGCGAAGGCGCAACCCGCATTCCGGATGAGGGAATCAATCCGAGTCCACGCCATACGGAATCGCACGGGACGAAGACCCGATCCATGAGTTCGGTCGCTTTCCGGTTCCCCTCTTTTTTCACGGCGTCCGGGTAGACGGAATGCAGCTTCGTTTCCCCCCGGGCTCTCTGGACCGTGATATCGAGAATGCCGAGAAGCATCGATTCGGCGGAAAATCCCGCGATGACGCACGGATGCGCGTATTGTTCCGAAATGAATAGAAAAGGCGCGTGCCCGAGAATGACGCAGACATGCCCCGGCAGAATCAGCGCATCGATTCCGAGCGCCCTGTCCTCAAGCAACGCACGGACCGCCGGGGGGGTTCGCTTGTGAAGACAGAGAATCGACAAATTCCGGAGTCCTCGTTCCGCCGCGTCCGAAAGCATCGCCGCCGTGGCCGGGGCGGTCGTTTCAAAACCCGCGGCGAGGAAGACGACCTGTCTTTCGGGGAACGCGAGGGCGATGTCCGGAGCTTCCATGGCGCTTGTGACGACGCGGACGTCGCGTCCGTGCGCCCGAGCGTCCGCGAGAGATCCGCGGGATCCCGGAACCCGGAGCATATCGCCATAGGTCAGGACGATCGCGTCCGGAACGTCCGCCAGGGCGACGGCGCTGTCGATCTGGCCCTGGGATGTGACGCAGACGGGACACCCGGGACCGGAGATCAGACGGCATCCCTCGGGCAGAACCGAGCGGACGCCCGACCGGAATGCGGCGACGGTGTGCGTCCCGCAGACTTCCATGATATTGAGCGACCCAGGGGAATACTCCCGAAGCGTCCGAATGATCGCTTCAGGAGCAGGAGAATGCGTCACTGCACAATTCCGGAAGATTTCACGCGGATTTCGTCGAAGAGGCGGAGCAACTCCTCGGATTCGCGTTCTTCGAGGCGCTCGATCGCAAATCCGGCATGAACGAGCACGACGTCGCCGACACGGACGTTTTCGATCAGGTCGGTGCGTACTTCGGTTCTCGCGGACCCGGCGCGCGCGACGCAGAGGCGCTCCCCGACTATGGACTCGATCGTATGCGGAATGGCAAGGCACATGAGAATTCCCCCTCTTTGCATATTGTACCCGTTCCCTCCGGAAAGACAACAGAAGGTGCATTATTTTAGTCAAGTACATAAATGAAGAGACATGCCTTTCAATCTTCACGATTCTTGAATCAGGAACTCCCGGAAAACTGCAAACAGATGTATAATCACTTGCGTCATACGAAACACCGTGCGAAAGGAGGGCAGTAAGGGTATTTCTAATTATTCGGTGAATTTATCAAGACTCAGGGAGGGATACCGCAGTGGCCGAACAGAGAGAGCAATGGGGGAGCAAGCTTGGGTTTATCCTCGCAACAGCGGGTTCTGCAGTAGGTCTTGGTAATATCTGGCGTTTTCCCTACATAACGGGGAAATTCGGCGGAGCGGCGTTTGTCCTCATCTACGTCGGAATAGTCGTTTTCATAGGATTCTCCGTCATGCTTGCGGAGATGGCGATCGGCCGCAGGGCGCAACTGAATGCGGTCGGGTCCTTCGAAAAGCTCAAGGGCGGAATGTGGCCCATCGTCGGCTGGATGGGCGTTGCGGCAGGATTCATCATACTTGCGTACTATTGCGTCATCGCCGGATGGACGATCAAATACACGATCTTCTCCTTTACGGGCCTCATGGACGCAGCTACGGCCGGAAAAGCGGGGGATGTCTTCGGCGCGTTCGTGACCGATACGACGCAGGTCGTCATCTACCAGGCGATCTTCATGCTCGGCACGATCTGGATCGTCTACAAGGGGATCGGAGAGGGAATCGAGCGGTACTGCAAGTTCCTGATGCCGTCTCTTTTCATCATTCTGCTTATCCTCATCGTCCGCGCCGTGACGCTTCCCGGCGCCGAGAAGGGCATCGCTTTCTATCTGCATCCGGATTTCAGCAAACTCGACGCCGGAGCCTGGGGCGCGGCTCTGGGACAGGTTTTCTTCTCCCTGTCGCTCGGAATGGGTTGCATGATCACCTACGGAAGCTACACGAACAAGCAGGATAAGCTTCCCTTGTCCGCGCTGCCGGTGTGCATCATCGACACGTCCGTCGCGTTCCTCGCCGGACTCGTGATATTCCCGTCCGTCTTCGCGTTCGGCATGGATGCCGGAGCAGGGCCCGGGCTCACGTTCGTCACGTTGCCGCAGGTGTTCGCGAAGATGCCCGGCGGACCGATCTGGTCGGCGTTCTTCTTCATCCTGCTCTTCATTGCGGCGATCACGTCGTCGATCTCCCTGCTGGAAGTCGTCTGCGCGTATTTCATCGACAACGGCTGGACGAGATCGAAGGCTGCGTGGGTCATGGGGATCATCATTTTCTTCCTTGGCGTTCCCGCTGCGTATTCGTTGACGGGCAACCTGAAGTTCATGGGGAAGGACTTTCTCGATGCGATGGACTTTTTGGCGTCCAACGTCCTGTTGCCGCTCGGAGGGTTCTTCATCGCGATTTTCGTCGGGTGGATCTGGGCCGATGAAGCCCGCAAGGAAGTCTCCAATAACGGGACCTATTCGTTCGGGCTCATGGAACTCTGGATCTGGTCGTGCCGTATTCTCTCTCCCGTCGCCATAGCCTACATCTTCTTCACCGGCCTGAAGTGGTAGCCGTATAACACGATACGCGATCTGAACCGCTTCCCGGAGTATGGACGGGGCGCTCTCGCAGGAGAACGCCCCGTTTTCTTATGGGCCAGATCGGCTTCCGCCTTCGCCGAACAGGAACGGGACGAACGACGCGCGGCGCAGTATGATCATCCCGAAGAAACGAAAACCGAAGGGAGTCGATAGCGTGCGGACATATCCGGTCGGTCTTGTCCCCGGTCCCGTATCGGTCGAAAGACGACATCTCGATCGATACGCGGAGAACTTCGGGAGCGCGGACCTCGAAAAGGACTTTTTCGAACTGTATGAAGCGGTCGAGGCGCAGCTGAAGTCCCTGCTCCTGGCGCCGAATCAGAGCGTCGTCGCCATGTCGGGAGAGGGCATGCTCGCCCTGTGGGCTTCGCTCAAGAGCGTCCTTCGGCCGGGAGATCCGGTCCTGTGCGTCGTGAACGGTCTTTTCAGCGAAGGCTTCGCGGATATGGCGTCGTCGCTCGGGGCGGAGGTCCGAAGCGTTTGCGCGGCGTTCAACGATATTCCGGATTTTGTGAAGGTGCGCGAGGAAGCGCTTTCCTTCCGGCCGAGTCTGATTACGGCGGTCCATTGCGAAACGCCGAGCGGGACGATCACGCCGCTCGAACCGCTCGGGAGGATCGCCCGAGAGACCGGGGCGCTGCTTGCGGTCGACTTCGTTTCGAGCGCCGGCGGCGTCGAACTTCGTGTCGATGACTGGGGAATCGACCTCGGAATGCTGGGGAGCCAGAAGGTGTTGGGAATCCTGCCCGATCTGGCCATGGTCAGCGTCAGCGAACGAGCGTGGGAGAGAATCGAACGGACGGCCTACGCGGGGTACGATGCGCTGCTTCCGTGGAGGCGTTGCGTGGAACAGGGGCTCTTTCCCTATACGCACAACTGGCATTCCATGGCCGCGCTTCACGCCTCGCTGGACGATCTGTTGCGCGAGGGGATAGAGCAAGTCTGGAGGCGGCATTCGGAAACGGGGGCCTATTGCCGGAAGCGGCTTCGCGACATGGGGCTTTCCCTCTACCCGCGATCCGAGGAGATCAGCTCTCCGACGGTGACGGCGGCGCTTGTCCCCGAAGGGTGGAGTTTCGCGAAGCTCGACGATGTGCTGCGTCGTCGAGGCGTCGTCGTCGGCGGGAATTACGGTCCTCTGGCGGGACGGGTCTTCCGGATCGGACACATGGGGACGCAGGCGTCGACGGACTACGTCAAACGGGGACTCGATATTCTCGAAGACGTCCTGGACACGTAACTCGGATCGGGAGCGGCGGAGCGCAACGGTGGATTCCCGCTGCGCTCCGCCGCTCATTCAGGCCGGAAACGACGGACTGCGCTCGCGCCGCTTCAGCGCTTCGTATCGGGAGCGGCGCACCAGGAAACGCAGTTCTCTTTCCGCTTCGGCGCCCTGGGGGTGAGGGTCGGGTCCGGGTAGCCGAGCGTGACGGAGTAGTACGGAACGCACCCTTCGGGAATACCGAGAGCGCGGACTTTCTCGCGGTTCGCGAAGAAAAAGGCCGTTAGGCCGATCCAGCAGCTCCCGACGCCAAGCGACGTCGCCGCGAGAAGCATATTCTGGATCGCG
>CAYVKE010000073.1:0-15351 GCA_964451935.1 uncultured Synergistaceae bacterium
ATCGGGCAGGGGCGTCTGATGCACATGTACGAGAAGTTCTTCTCGGAATACGGCAACACCGTGGCGCAGGTTCTGCTGACCCGGGACGTCTTTTCCGACCGCCTCCGCTTCCTCAACGCCCGCGGCACGCTGCTCACGCTTCTGGAGTGGGGCGTGATCCCCGTCATCAACGAAAACGACACGGTCGCCGTCGAAGAACTCAAGTTCGGCGACAACGATACGCTCTCCGCGATGGTCGCATCGCTCGTCGATGCGGATGTGACGCTGATCCTCTCGGATATCGACGGGCTGTACGACGACAATCCGAGGACGAACCCGGACGCGCGCATCATCCCCGAGGTCCGCGAGATCACGGACGCAATGTTCGAGCATTCGCACGGACGCGGGAGCCGCAACGCGAGCGGCGGGATGTACACGAAGCTTCAGGCCGCGAGGATATGTATGGCTGCCGGGATTCCGATGGTCATCGCGAAGAACGACGAAACGGATGTCATCCGCAGAATCGTTTCGGGAGAGCCTCTCGGGACGCTCTTTCTTCCGGCCGGAGATTCGGACGGCGGCAGGTCGCCGGGCCTCCGAAAGGCGCGAAAGCACTGGCTCGCGTTCGAGAGCAACCCGACCGGGCGGCTGATCGTCGATGCGGGGGCGGCCGAGGCGCTCCGCGTTCGGGGCAAGAGCCTTCTCCCTTCGGGCGTCCTTCGCGTGGAGGGAAGTTTCGACAGAGGCGCGGTCGTTTCCGTCGAGACCGGGAACGGACGCGAGATCGCCAGGGGCACCTCGTATTACTCCTCGGATGAGATATCGCGCATCGCCGGGCGCCACACCGACGAGATCGGGAAGATCCTGGGAAGCAAGGATTACGACGCGGTCATTCACCGGAACAATATGGCGGTTTTGTAGGAGGTCGGGATGATGCTTGAAGAATATGTAAACGAACAGGGGCGTCGGGCGAAGGAAGCGGCGCGAATCCTTGCGACCGTTCCCACGGAACGGAAGAACGCCGCGCTTCGCGCCATGGCCCGGGCGTTGCGGGACGGGACGAACGCCATCCTCGAGGCGAACGCAGGAGACCTCGAAGCGGGACGGAAGGCCGGGCTGACGCCCGCCCTGCTCGAACGACTGATGCTCAACGACGCGCGCATCGAAGGGATGGCCCGGGGGCTCGACGATATCGCCTCGTTCGGCGATCCGGTGGGCGAGATGACGGGCATGTGGACGGCGGAACAGGGGTTGCGTATCGGCAATGTCCGCGTTCCGCTCGGCGTCATCGGCGTCATCTACGAATCGCGTCCGAACGTAACGTCCGACGCGGCCGGACTGTGCATCAAGGCGGGCAACGCAGTGATCCTTCGCGGCGGCAGCGAGGCGCTCGGAAGCAACCGCGTCATAGCGCGCCTCATCGCCGGGGCCGCGGAGAACGAAGGACTCCCTGCGGGCGCGATCCAGCTCCTCGACAGCGCGGACCGCGAGGCGACGCGCCTGCTGATGCAGATGACGCGCTATCTCGACGTCCTCATTCCCCGTGGCGGGAAAGGTCTCAAGAACGCGGTGCAGGAGCATGCGAAGGCGCCGTACATCATGACGGGAATGGGAAACTGTCATATTTTCGTCGACGCGACCGCGGACCTCGAAAAAGCCGTGCCCATCGTCGTGAACGCCAAGGTTCAGCGTCCCTCCGTCTGCAACGCGATCGAGAAGATTCTCGTTCACGAAGCGGTTGCGGAGCGTTTCCTGCCCACGATTGCGGCCGTCCTGAGGGAGAAGGGGGTCGAACTCAGGGGGGACGACGCGTCGCGCCGGATCGTCCCGGACATGATCCCGGCTACGGAAGAGGACTGGGACACGGAGTACCTCGACCTCATCCTCGGAGTGCGCGTCGTCGCCGGAATCCGCGAGGCGATGGACCATATCGCGGCGCACGGGACCGGACACAGCGAGGCGATTCTCACCGAAAGCTACGAGAACGCGCAAACCTTTCTGAGCGGAGTGGACGCGGCGGCCGTGTACGTCAACGCATCGACGCGCTTTACGGACGGAGCGGTCTTCGGTTTCGGAGCCGAGATCGGCATCAGCACGCAAAAACTCCATACCAGGGGGCCGATGGGCGTCCGGCAGCTTACGTCGAACAAGTACGTCATCTACGGAAACGGACAGATTCGCGGGGCGTAATCTTGAGGGGGCTTTACCCTCGTGATATGATGAACCAGTGCGTTTAAATCTTATTTCGAGAAGGAGTGGTAGGTATGAAACGGCTTTTCCTGCTCGCGCTCTGCATCGTAATGGTTTCCTGTGGAACGGCTCTCGCGGCGACCGAAATCAAAATGGCCTATACCGGCCCGGCCGATGCCGCCAATAACGCGCTGCACCTGTACGCCATGAACTTCAAGAAACTCGTCGAGGAAGCGACGAAGGGCGAAATCCAGATCAAGCTCTTCCCCGACAGCCAGCTTGGAAACGAAGAGGAACGCATGGAACTCATGTCGAAGAAGGGCATGAACCAGCCGATCTTCAACCTTGCGTCCTTTGCGGGAATCGCGCCCGTCTTCCCGGAGATCTACGCTTCGGCCGTCCCGTTCATGTTCGACAGCTACAAGGCGGCGCACGTCTTCTTCGACGAGGGAACCTACTGGGCGAAGGCGAAGGAAGAGTTCCAGAAGAGAAGCAGCGTCGTACTGCTCGAAGCGATCGAAGAGGGGGGCTTCCTCGCGTTCACGAACAACGTGCGGGAGATCAAGAAGGCCGATGACTTCAAGGGCCTGAAGTTCCGCGGGATGGATGAAGGTCAGGTCACGCTCTACAAGTCGTTCGGCGCCAGTGGAACCCCCATTCCGTGGACCGAACTGTACATGGCGCTCAAGACCGGCGTCGTGAACGGCCAGATGAACCCCGCGATGTACATCAAGATGGGAAGCCTCTTCGAAGTGCAGAACTACCTGACGCTTGCGAACATCCAGTACTCCGACCAGTTCCTCGTCGCGAACGGCGACATGTGGAACGCGTTCTCTCCCGAAATGAAGAAGATCATCGCCGATGCCGGGAAAAAGGCGAACGCCCTGAACCGCGAGGCCATGGAAAAGCAGGATTCCGAGGATGTCAAGTTCCTTGTGGACAAGGGAATGAAGGCCTACGCCCCGAACCCCGAGGAAATGGAATCTTTCCGCAAGGTCGGACAACCGGCCTATGTTGAATGGCTCAAGAGCAAGATGTCCAAGGAATGGCTCGATCTCGCCCTTGAGAGCGCGAAGGCGTCGAACGAAAAGGCGAAGGGAAAATAGAACGATGACGGATAATTCCGGAAAAACCGGGATATCCGTCTGGATCGCAAGACTGGAACGCCTCAGCGCCTGGAGCGCCGGGGCGTTCCTTGTTCTTATGATCGCGGATATTCTTTTAGGCGTCTTTCAGCGTTATTTTCTCGGAAGCTCCATGATCTGGTCGGAAGAGGTCGCCCGTTTTTCGCTTCTGTGGATGGTCATGCTGGCCGCGACGGGCGCGTTTCTTCGCGGAGATCACATGGCCATAGACTTTGTCGTCAAGAAGTTTCCTCTTCCCCTGCAGAAACTGGCTTCTTTCGTACGGCTCCTCATTTCGGCGGGAATGCTCGGCCTCATGATATACCTCGGAACGACAAACGCCATCGGCATGTGGCACATGCAGACGATGGCGCTCAATATCCCGAAGACGCTGCCGCTCCTGTCGCTCCCGGTCGGACTTGTTCTGTTGCTTGCGGCCGTCGTGCTGACGCATCTTCCAGCGGATTCGTCCCGGGATGAGGACACCGGAAAGGAGGCCTCAGCCTGATATGGGCCAGATAATGCTCATTTCTTTCTTTGTGCTCATGTTCCTCGGACTGCCGCTCTATCTCTCCCTGCTTTCGACGGCCCTCATCGGAATCGCGGCCCTCGGAGACTGGTCCCTGATCCGGGTTCTCGCGCAGCAGTTCTACGGCGGAATGGACGTCTTCTCCCTCATGGCCATTCCGTTCTTCATCCTTACGGGAATTCTCATGAACCGAGCCGGGCTCACCGACCGCCTCATGGACTTCAGCCGCCTGCTTGTCGGATCCGTCCGCGGCGGACTGGGGTATGTGAACGTCGTCGCGGGGATCATCCTGGCGGGCGTCAACGGCTCCGCGGCCGCCGACGCATCGGCGCTCGGGTCGATCCTCATCCCGGCGATGGTCAAGGACGGGTTTTCCCCGTCGTACGCCGCCGGACTGACGGCCAGCAGTTCGCTGATCGGGCCGATCATCCCGCCGAGCATTTTCATGATCATCTACGCCTCGATGACGAACACGTCCATCGGCGGCCTCTTCGCGGCCGGGATCATCCCCGGATTCGTCCTCGGCGGCGCGTTCATGGTGATGAACTATTTCTATTCGCTGAAGCACCACATGCCCGTTCTCGACGCGAAAACGGTTCGCGCCGAGGCCGGAGCGATCATTAAAAAGTCCGCGTGCGCGCTGTTCGCCCCGATCATCATCATCGGCGGCATCGTCACGGGAGTCGTCACCCCCACGGAATCGGGGGCGCTCGCATGCGCGTATTGTCTCGTCGCGGGGCTTGTCTTCACGCGGGAGCTGACCGCGAAGGCTCTCTGGGAATCGGTCTACGAAACGGCCCGTCTCACGAGTTCGATATTCCTCATCATGGGCGCGGCGACCGTCATCGGATGGCTTCTCAAGTGGGACCAGGTGCCGCAGCGCTTCGCGATGCTTCTCACGCAGAGCGGCGTCGTCAAGAGCCCGCTCATGCTCATGCTTGTCCTTTCGGCGATCATCTTCCCGATCGGGATGTTCATGGAAGAGGTCTCGACGCTGACGCTCCTGACGCCGATCTTTTATCCCCTCGCCGTCAAGACAGGCGTCGATCCGCTGCACTTCGGGATCGTCATGACGCTCAACGTCACGATCGCGCTGATCACGCCGCCGATGGGGGCCTGCAACTACATCGTCGCGGCGGTCGGCAAGGTCAAACTGTCCGATGTGTTCATCCACATCTGGCCCTTCATCGGGGTGTCGATGCTCGCGCTTCTCGTGATCATCCTTTTCCCCCCCCTGTCGACGTTCATTCCGAGGCTTCTCGGTCTCTAGGGGGGAAGGACGGTGTACGACGAACCCGTAGCACGATATGACTTTTCGTGGGGGCGGTCGCGTTCGGTTCCGATCGTCGAGAACGGCGAGCCGGTCGTTCCGGCCTGCCTCAACCCCGAACGCGTCGTGGTCCTCCAGCAATACTACCTCGAAGGCATCGATGGAGCGCTTCCGGAGGCGTATCTCCGAGAGGGGGTCTTCCGGAGATTCGTCGCCGCGGCGCGGCGCCTGCCGACGGGGTATCGGATGGTTCTTCTCGACGGATGGCGCCCCGTCAGTCTTCAGCGGGGACTGTTCAATGCGTATGTCGAACGGCTTCGCGCGGAACACCCGAACACTTCGGAGGAAGACCTCCGGGGAATGGCGTCAAAGTTCGTCGCTCTCCCCTCGAAGGATCCCGCCCGTCCGTCGCCGCACCTCACGGGCGGAGCTGTGGACTGCACGATCGTGGATCCTGACGGCGTGATGCTCGACATGGGGGCGGAGTTCGACGAAACCTCGGAACGTTCGGAATCGCGCTGGCTGGAAAACCGGCTCGAAGCCGGCGAAACACTTTCGGTGCGCGAACTGACCATTCTGCGGAACAGGCGGATGCTGCACGCGGTCATGCGGGAGGAAGGCTTTACGAACTACCCGGACGAGTGGTGGCATTTCGACTTCGGCAACCAGAACTGGGCGCTGCTCACGGGCGCGGCGAACGCCTTCTACGGCCCGGCCGCCCCGCGATTCGCGTGGAGGAACCCGGACGCATAAGGGGCGCCGTTGTTGCGGGCGCAGTTTGCGGAAGTGCTGCACGAGGGGGGCTCCCTGCCGGATTTCGGGAGCCCCCTTCTTTCTTGTTGTCTCTTTGCATCTGCCGGAATGCGGCCTTAGTCGCGTTCCTCGCGGAAGAACGGAATCCCGAGCGAGGCCGGCGCGCCGAAGATCAGTCCCTTGCCCTTTTTCACGGAAATGATGAAGAGGACGAGGATCGTCGTGATGTAGGGGAGCATCATCAAGAGCGGAGCGGGGATGCTCGTTCCCGTCGCCTGGAGGCGGAGCTGGAAGGCCTCGACGCCGCCGAAGAGGTACGCTCCGAGCATCGCCCGCCCCGGGTTCCAGATCGCGAAGATGACGAGCGCGACGGCGATCCATCCGCGACCGGCTGTCATGGCCTCCGCCCACATCTTGTTGTACACGACGGACATGTAGGCGCCGCCCAGCGCGACGATGCCTCCGCCGATGAGCGTCGCCGCGTAGCGGATCCGCGAGACGTTCAGTCCCATCGCGTCGGCGGCTCTCGGGTTGTCGCCCGCGGCGCGGAGATTCAGCCCCGTCCGCGTCGAGACGAGAAACCAACAGAGGAAGCCGACGAGAATGTAGGAAGCGTAAATGAGCGGATCATGGTTGAAGAAAATCGGCCCGATGTAGGGGATATCGCTCAGAACGGGGATCGGGAGCTTCGCGAGTCCCGGGATCGTCACGCCGATGTAGCTTCTTCCGAGGAGGGAGCTTGCTCCCGTGCCGAACATCGTCAGCGCCAGACCGCTGACGACCTGGTTCCCCTTGAGCGTGATGCAGATGAACGCGTGGATGGCGGACATCAGGACGCCCGACGCAAAGGCTGCGGCGAGCCCGATCATCGGCGCCCCGGTCGCGAGGGAAACGGAAAATCCCGTGAACGCGCCGACGAGCATGATGCCCTCCAGCCCGAGGTTCGAGATCCCGGATTTTTCGGTCAGAATCTCGCCGAGCGTCGCGTAGAGGATCGGCGTTCCGCTCCGGACGGCGGCGGCGAGGATCGGGATGATGATTTCCATGGACTTACGCGTCCTCCCTTCGGAAGCGAATCCGGTACGTCCGGAAAATCTCTCCGCCGAGCACGAAGAAGAGGATGAGTCCCTGGAGGATCAGCGTGCTGGACAGGGGAAGGCGCATGACGATCTGCAACGTTTCGCCTCCGACGAGAAGCGCCCCGATGAGCACCGAGACGAACAGAATCGCGACGGGGTTGAGCCGCGAGAGCCACGCGACGATGATGGCCGTGAAGCCGTACCCCGCCGAGAAACCGTGCTGCAGCCTTCCCTGGAGGCCGGAAACCTCGCACATTCCGGCGATTCCCGCGATCGCGCCCGAAATGAACATGACGAGGATCACGTTCCGGACGTAGTTGATTCCGGCGAATCCCGCGGCTTTCGAGTTCTCGCCGAGGACGCGTATCTCGTATCCCCATCGGGTGTAGCGGATCAGCACGAGAAAGAGGACCGCCAGGAAGACGGCTGCGAACAGCCCCATGTGAATGCGCGTTCCGAAGAGAAGCGGCAGGCGTGCGGCGTCGGGAAAGGGCGCCGTCATCGGAAAACCGAGACTCGCTGGGTCCCGCCATGGGCCGTATACGAAGTAATCCATCAGGTGAATGGCGATGTAGTTCAGCATGAGCGTCGAGATGATCTCGTTGACGTTCCATTGTGCGCGGAGGTATCCGGCAATGGCCGCCCAGACGCCTCCGGAGATTCCGGCGGCCGCGGCCATCATCAGGAGCATCGCGGGAGCGTTGTCGACCGGGAAGAAGCGGACGACGGCCGCGCTCGCGATCGCGCCCATGAAGATCTGTCCCTCGGCGCCGATGTTGTACACGAGCATCGTGAAGCAGAGCATGACGGCGATCGCAGCCATCGAGAGCGGGATCGCCTTGACGAGCGTTTCGCTGATGCCGTACCCATCTCCGAACGCGGCCCGGAACATCGCGGAATACGCCTCGAAGGGAGAGACGCCCATCAAAGCGAGGAATGCGGCTCCCGTCGCGAGGGCGGCGACGATCGAAAAGGCGGGAATGGCGAACTGGAGCCGGCGGGGCGCGTCGAGGCGCTTTTCGATGGTCCATGAGAGGAATCCTGAAGACGGGCGGGATCCTATCCGCATCGCTCGAGACCTCCAGTGGGGTTCGTGATGGAATCCACGGGCGTTCCGGCCATCATCAGCCCGATCGTTTCAAGGGAAACGGCGGAGGGGTCCCCGATGATCCCCATGAGTTCCCCCTTGCAGATGACCGCAAGGCGGTCGCTCAGCGCAAGAAGTTCGTCGAGATCCTCCGAGACGAGCAGGACGGCGGCTCCGTTCTTTCGTTCTTCGAGAAGCTGTTCCCGGACGAATCGCGTCGCCGAGACGTCGAGCCCCCAGGTGGGGTGCATCGCGATGACGACCCTTGGGGAGTCGCTGAGTTCGCGTCCGAGCATGAGCTTCTGCAGATTTCCGCCGGAGAGGTTGCGCACCGGGGTGAACAGCGACGGCGTGCTGACGCTGTAGCGCGAAACGAGCGACCGGGCGAACTCGAAGACATGCTTCCAGTCGATCAGGCACCCCCTGGCGACCGGATGGGACCAGTATTTCTTGAGAATGGAGTTTTCCTCGACATTCATGTTCGGGACGAGGCCGGTTCCCTTGCGGTCCGCCGGGATGTAGCGGATGCCGCGGTCGATGAAGGTCCGGGAGGGCAGGCCCGAGATCGCGACGCCGTCGAGAACCACCCTTCCGGATTCGAGCTTCCGCAAGCCGGAAAGGGCCTCGCAGAGTTCCTGCTGCCCGTTGCCCGCGACGCCCGCGACGCCGAGAACTTCGTGCTCGCGGATATCCAGCGTCAGGCGGTTGACCGCGGGGAACCCCCTGTCGCCGAGGACCGTGATCCGCTCGGCTTCGAGAACCCGGTTCCCGGGCTCGATCGCGGTTTTCGAGATGGAAAACGGAACCCGTTCGCCCATCATCATTTCCGCGAGTTCTTCCCTCGACGTCGCCTTCGTCTCGACGCGGCCCGCAACGCGTCCCTTCCGGAGGATCGTGACGCGATCGGTGATCCGCATGACCTCGTCCAGTTTGTGCGAGATGAAAACGACGCCGTGACCTTCGGACGTCATCTGGGAGATCGTGTCGAAAAGGCGTTCCGCCTCCTGCGGCGTGAGCACGGCGGTCGGTTCGTCCAGAATGAGAATATTCGCCTTCCGGAACAGCATCTGGAGGATGGCGACGCGCTGCTGTTCGCCGATTGAGAGTTGCCAGACGTTGGCCATCGGATCCACGCGCAGTCCGTACTGCTCGGAAAGGGCTTCGATCCGGCGCGCGATCTCGTTTCGGGGGAGGATCGCGGGGATGTCGTCCAGCCCGAGGATCATGTTCTCCCAGACCTTCTGGCTTGGGATGAGCATGAAATGCTGGTGGACCATCCCGATCCCCGCAGCGATCGCATCGCGGGGGGACGCGAAGTTTTTCGCAACGCCCCGTATCGTGATCGACCCTTCGTCGGGGTGGTAGAGGCCGTACAGGATATTCATGAGCGTCGATTTTCCCGCCCCGTTCTCGCCGAGCAGGGCGTGCACCTCGCCGGGGCGGACGTCGAAATCGACGTCTTCGTTCGCGACAACCCCGGTGAATCGCTTGGTTACGCCTCTCATGGCAACGAGTAACGCGTTCTCTGCGCCGTCGGTCATCGGCATGTCCCTTCTGTAAGAAAAAGTTGGACGGGCGAGGGGATATCCCGCGCCCGTCCGAGAAAACCCATTCCTATCATACAGATTCGCGGTTTATTTGGGAATATCTCCCTTGACGCCCTCGACGAACCAGTTCATGGAGAGCATTTCCGCATCCGTCGCGGTCTTCCCCTGCGGGATCTTCTCGACGCCCTTCTGGTCTTTGACCGGTCCGGCGAAGACATCCCAGGAGCCGGACACGATCCGGGCCTTTTCGGTTTCGACGAGCTTCTTCACGTCTTCGGGAACATCCTTGCCGAACGGCGCGAGGCCGACAACGCCCTCTTTGAGCCCCCACCAGATGTCTCCGGCCTTCCAGGTTCCCTTGGTCATCTCACCGATGTAGTGCTTGTAGAACATGCCCCAGTCCCAGATGGGAGCGGTCAGATGCTTCGTGGGCGCGAACTTGCTCATGTCGTTGTTGTAGCCGATGACGTACACGCCCGCTTCTTCGGCGGCCTGCGGCGCGGCCCCGGTGTCCGCGTGCATCGCGATAAGGTCCGCTCCGGAGTCGATGAGCGCCTTCGTCGCTTCCTTCTCCTTGCCCGGATCGAACCAGGAGAAGAGCCAGACGACGCGGACCTCGGCCTTCGGGTTGACCTTCTTCACGCCGATCGTGAACGCGTTGATCATTCGGATGACTTCAGGGATCGGATGGGCCGCCACGTAGCCGATGACGTTCTTCTTCGTCATCTTGCCCGCCACGAGGCCGGAAAGGTACCGGGCCTGGTACATGCGTCCGAAGTACGTTCCGACGTTGTCTGCCCGCTTGTAGCCGGAGCAGTGGAGGAACATGACGTCCGGGTGCTTCTTCGCCGCTTCCTGGACGAAATCCATGTAGCCGAACGATGTCGCGAAGATGACCTTCGATCCGTTCCGGATGAAGGTCTCCATGACGCGCAGGGAATCCGGACCTTCCGGAACCGACTCGACGAAGCTCGACTTCAGGCCGGGGAACGCCTTTTCCATCTCGACGCGTCCCTTGTCGTGCATGAAGGTCCATCCGCCGTCCCCCACGGGACCGATATAGACGAACCCGGGTTTGAGCTTGTCCGCCGGAACAGCGTCAAACGCGAATCCGGCGCCGCACATCACTAAAACCGCCGCCAATGCAAGAAGAAAAGCCTTTTTCCTCACTCTGCCGACCCCCTTCGTGATTATGAAAAAATAGAGAAACATCCGAAACGCCGCAAAGACTGGCTATAATTATACATAACCTCCGGAGAAATGTCTGGATCTTCGGGGAAGGAAATGCACTCGATGTTTCAAGGGGGAATGGGTATATGACAACCGCAACCGGAAACGAACGTTTCCGCCGGACCTACCCGGTGACGTGGGACCAGGTCCACCGGGACAGCAAGGCGCTTGCATGGAGGCTCGTCGAGATGCGTCCGTGGAGCCGCATCGTCGCCGTGACGCGGGGAGGGCTCGTCCCGGCCGCTATCATAGCGCGGGAACTCGAAATCCGTCTCGTCGACACGGTCTGCGTTTCGAGCTACAACGTCCGCAACCAGGGGGAGCTGTGTCTCCTGAAGGAGACGAACCCGGAAGGCGCCACGGAAGACTGGCTCATCGTCGACGACCTCGTCGATACCGGGAAGACCGCGCGCTTCGTCCGGCAGATGCTTCCCAGGGCGCACTTCGCCACCGTCTACGCGAAGCCCGAAGGGCGTCCCTTCGTCGACACGTTCATCACCGAAGTGAGCCAGGACACATGGATTTTGTTCCCGTGGGATTCCGAGGTAGCCTACGCCGAACCCATCAGGGAAATCCGCCGATGAAGCCTTTCGCTCGGAAGAAACTGATTTCCCTCTGTCTGTCCTGCATCGCCTTCGCGGCGCTGACGCTCCCTGCGTTCGCCGCGGACGCCGAGGTCGCGTCGAAAGACGCGAAGGCGGAACAGCGGACCCCTTCGGTCGTTTCCGTCCCCGCGCGGGAATCCCGGGTGCTTCTGAGTTCCGATATCGGGGGGCGCATCGTCTCGTACGAGGCGACTGCGGGGTTCATGCCCCTGTTCGGCGATGACGAGAAAGAAAAAGCGAGCGTCTTCTACGTCTCCTACGAACGCACGAACGACGTCCCGGCGCAGCGCGAGCGTCCGGTGACCTTCGCCTTCAACGGGGGGCCCGGGTCGGCGGCGCTCATGCTGCACCTCGGGGCGTTCGGCCCGAAAACGCTGACCTTCGGCGACGGCGGAAGCGCGAGTCCCGAACCGCCGTTCGACCTCGTCGACAACGCGTCGAGCCTGCTCGACCTGACCGACCTCGTCTTCATCGACCCCGTCGAGACGGGGTACAGCCGCGCGACGGAACAGAAGGACGTCAAGTCGTATCTCGGCGTGCGGCAGGACGCGACGTCCGTGGCGGAGTTCATCCGGCTCTGGCTGACATCGCGCGGGCGTTCCGGAAGTCCGCTCTTTCTCGCCGGGGAGAGCTACGGCGGAGTGCGGTCCGGCCTTCTCGCCAGACTGCTGCAGGACAAGGGGATGGCCCCGTCCGGGGTGATCCTCGTCTCTCCGGTCCTGAGCTACGGCGACATCGTTCCGGACAGCACGAACGACCGTCCCTACGTCCTGACGCTTCCGACGATGGCCGCGGCGGCGTGCTATCACGGCGTCATAGCGCCGCGCCTTCGCGGAAAGCCGGAGGAAGCCGTGCGGGAAGCGACGGAATGGGCGGAAAACGAATATCTTCGTCTCCTCTGGAAGGGAAGCGACCTCTCGTCGCGGGACCTCGACGAGGGCGCGAAGAAGCTGTCCGAGCTGACGGGCCTTTCCGAAACGACCGTGCGCAGGGCGTCGCTCCGGATCGACCCGGAGGTCTTCGCCGGAGAAGCGCTCCGGGAAAAACGACTGTTCACGAGCCTGTATGATGCGCGCCTCGTCGCCCCGGGAAACCGGTACGTCTTCGACGAGGATCCCACGATGGTGCTCTGCGGAGCCCCCTTCGTCTCCTCCTTCCTGCGGTACCTTTCCGGGACGCTGCGCTTCTCGACGAACCGGGAATACCGGAGCCTGAACAAGACGCTGTCGCGGCAGTGGGATTATCAGTCGGGCGCCGAGTGGCAGGGAAACGGGCTCACGAACGTCGTCGAGGAGCTGGCGACCGCGATGCGCCGTAACGGCCGCCTTCGCGTCTTCGCCGCACTCGGCCGTTACGATCTTGTCTGCTGTCCGGACTCCGTCCTGTACAGCCTTCGGCAGATGGACATTCCCGGGGACCGGAAGAACAACATCACGACCGCGTGGTACGAAGGCGGCCACATGATGTATCTCAATCCGGCCGCGAAGGCGAAACTCAAGCGCGACCTTGTCCGTTTCTTTGAAGAAATCCTGAAGCGCTGATGCAAAAAGCGGGAGAGGGCGCCGGAGAAGAGTCTCCGGCGTCGCTCTCCCGTGGGATGCGCCTATGCTGCGGGTATGTCTGTAGTCCGGTTATCCCTGTACGTTGAGATTCTGGCCGAGGCCCATGCTTTGAAAGAGTTGCGCCGCCATTTCCTTTTGAACATCCATAGCTTTCTTCGTGACGTTGACCTGTATCGCCAGCTGGAGTTCCTGGTTGGCCTGCGATCCGGCGAGTCCCGCCACATCCACGGCGTTCATGACATCCATCGTAAATATCACCTCCGCGAGCATCCCACCCGTATGTGTCGGCCGAACCGATTCTCATATTGAACCGGAAGTGCTGATATAATGTCTCCGTTTCGAGTCGGATCGAAGGGGAGTGTGTCGGTGCGGTACGCGGAGTTTCTTCTGCCCCTGTTTCTCTGGGGGTGGCCCTTGTCGAGCCTGTACGCCCGCTTTGTCGTCCCACGGATTGCTTCGATGGGAAAGGCGATCTCGGGTTTGCAGCGGGGGGATCACGGCGGCGGGTTCTTTGCGGTGGCTGCGGCCTATGCCGTGCGCCTGGCGCTTTCGTTCGGACAGATGTATGTCCTCGGAGGATGGTCCGCCTATTGCGTGCTGCGCGCCGTATCCTACGCGAACGCGCCCGACGTCGCTCGCTGGTGCTATATTCTGGGCGGAGCCGTTATGGCGGAGGCCGCGCTCGCGATTATCGGAAGGGCGGAGGAATACGACGGATTCCTGTCCGTGTTCCATACGATCATGGCCATGGGGTCGGTCGTCATCTTCAGCATGAATCCCTTCCACATCAAGGCCGTCTATCCGTGGCTCATGCGGGCCATGGGCGTCGTTTTCTAGTCTTCCGGAACGGGCGTCCCGGGGGACGTCCGCGAATAGACGCCCAGGCGCATGTGTTCCTCGATCGCGCGCCGGATGTGTTCGCGGGAGATTCTCTCCGCCTCGGAGGCGTTTCCTTCCGTGACGGCTTCGGCGATCCCGACGTGCTGTCCGAGGATCAGTTCGGGCCACTCCATCAGCGTAAAGAGGCTCTTCCTGCTCGCGCCGATGTACCGTTCGATCAGCACTGAAAGCCCTTCGTAGACGCGCACGAGAAGCTCGTTTCCTGCGGCCTTGACGATCGTCACGTGGAGCAGGGAGTCCCAGTGCGCCCCTTCGCCTTCCCAGGATTCGCCCGACACGTGGATTCGCCGGAGGTTGTCGACGCATTCGCGCAACAGCGACATGTGCTCCTCCGTACGGCGCAGGGCGGCGAGTCCGGCGGCGGGGACTTCCGTCAACGTCCTCATTTCCATGATCTGGCGCATCGTGTCCCGCGGCCAGATTTGCAGGGTTTCCAGCGTCCGCGCGAGGAGTCCGAAATCGGGCGGACGGGTGAAGAGCCCTTCGCGCCCCCGGCTTTCGAGGATTCCCGTGCACTCCAGTTCCACGATCGCTTCGCGCAACACGTTCCGGCTGACGCCGAACCGGGCGGCCAGTTCGCGTTCCGAGGGGAGCCGGCCGCGAAGCGTTCCGTCGCGAACGCAGGCGAGAATCTCGTTCACGAGGCGCTTTCGCTTCGATTCTTCCATGTCGGACCTCTCTCCTCATCTCCGGCGATTCCGGTGAATATGCTGTTGCGAACGCGAGGGTATGATACAATACTATCCGGCTAAATGGTAGTACCGTGGTACTACCAAATTTGGAAGGGGGAAGAACGATGAACAAACGCTTTTCTGCGGCGATCCTGAGTCTTCTTTTTGTACTGTGTTTTTCCTTTGCGGCGATGGCCGCGACCACGATCAAACTGGCGCATGTGGTGAACGAGAAGGACGCGTTCCACGCGTGCGCGCTGAAGTTCAAGGAACTCGTAGAGGCGGGAAGCAAGGGTGAAATCGAGATCAAGATTTTCCCGAACGCAACGCTTGGAGACGAGCGCCAGCTCCTCGAGAGCATGCGGATGGGCGTCGTCGATTCGGGCATCATCACAGGCGGCCCGATCATCAACTTCCTGCCGGAATTCGGCGTGTTCGATCTTCCTTTCCTCTTCACGTCTCCGCAACAGGCCTACAAGGTCCTCGACGGCGAGATCGGCAAAAAGCTGCTTGCGGGCATGGAAAAATTCGGCTGCAAGGGCCTTGCTTACGGGGAACGCGGATTCCGGAATCTGACCAACAGCAAACGCCCCGTCAAAACACCCGAGGACATGAAGGGGCTCAAGATCCGGCTGATGCAGAACCCCATCTACGTCGACTCCTTCAAAGCTCTCGGCGCCAATGCCGTCCCGATGGCCTGGACCGAGGCGCTCACAGCGCTACAACAAGGGACGATCGACGGACAGGAGAACCCGCTCAACGTCATCGTTTCGTTCAACCTCTTCGAATCCCAGAAATACCTCACCATTTCGCAGCACGCCTACG
>CAYVKE010000074.1:0-15254 GCA_964451935.1 uncultured Synergistaceae bacterium
ATGCGTCTGTTCAATGCGGACGGCAGCGAAGGGGAAATGTGCGGAAACGGGGCTCGTTGCATCGCGCGATTCGCGTTCGAAAACGGCATGGCTCCTGCGAAAATGACGTTCGAGACGCTCGCGGGCGTGATGACCGCCGAAGTCCGAAACGATCGCGTGAGCCTGGATCTCGGAGAAATTTCGCTTCGCGACGGCTGGTTCGGAGACCGTCTGATGGTTCGGGGCGAGGCCTTTCCCTCCGTCTTCCTGTGGGTGGGCGTTCCGCATTGCGTCGTGTTCGTCGACGATCTCGACGGTTATTCGCGTGCGGATCTCAGGGATGTTGGGCGGGAAATCCGGAACGACCGGGTGCGTTTCCCCGAAGGGACGAACGTCACGTTCCTTGTCCCTGAACCGCCGTCCGGCGCGCGGGCGGTGACCTACGAACGCGGCGTCGAAGACCTCACCGAATCCTGCGGGACCGGCTGCGTCGCGTGCGCGATCGCGTGCGCCGTCACGCATGGGATGGAGTCTCCGATATCCGTTCGCAATCCCGGCGGAGTGAACGAGATCGGCCTTGCGTTTTCGGCCGGCAACGAACGCTGCAGGGCGACCCTGACGGGACGAACGGCGCTGGTGGCCCGGGGCGTCCTCCTGCAGCCGGATGAGGAACGACAACGGAACGGAGGTGCGGAAGCGTGAACATTCGACGAGGTTGGCTCTACGCGCTGTTTGCGTCGCTGGGACTTGTCGGTGCGGCGCTCGTCGCCGGAAGCATGGACTTCGGCGGGGACGCCGTTCGAAAGGGAGCCGTCGACGGCGCCCGATCGGCGATCGGCGTGGACCTGGAGATCGGAAGCGTCCGCGGGAATCCCTTCAGGGGGTACGTCCTCGAATCGGTCGCCCTGAAGATGAAGGGGGCGCTGTTTGCGTCGGCGGCGGGGTTGGCGGTCCGTCCCGCATTGATGCCTCTTTTGTCGGGAAAAGTGGTTATCGACTCGATCGTCCTTGAAGGAGGACGGATCGACGGCGACCAGGCGTTCCCGGTCCTGGCGAAACTCGGAGGAGGGAGCGGATCCGGTCCCATCCCGATCCGCTCGATTCGGCTTCGGGACGTCCGGGTGGCGTCGAAACATTTTGCGATCGCATTGGAGGACATGTCCGTTTCGATCAGCGAAAGCGACGTCTCTCTGGACGGATCTCTGACGGTTCGTGACGTCCCCCTTTCCGTCCGTTCCCGGATCACGACGCCCGGGAAGAACGGCGCCGTTTCCCTGCAATCGCTGGAAGCCCGCCTGGGGGCGGGAACGCTCGAGGGGGCCGGAACGATTCTTCCCTCGCTCGGCCTGAAGGGAAAGCTCGGAAATCTGGATGTCGCGTCGCTTGCGCGTCTCTGGCCCGGCGTGAATCCCGAGGACTTCGGGGGGCTTCTTTCCGGAAGCGTCGAAGCCGGCGGAGCCTGGAACGATCCGGTTCTTTCCGGAACGGTCGACTATCGCGGCGCGCGCCTCGCCGGGTACCCGATACAGGAGGCTGCGGGCGCCTGGGGCTTTTCGAAGATGTCGTTCTCTATGGACGGGATGAAGATACGCGCGCTGGGCGTCCCGATACATGGAGACGGCAGAATGACATTCGGCAAGGGCGCGCCGACCCTCTCGCTGAATCTGAGCGGAGGCCCGATCCCCGCCGCGGAGATCGCGAAGGCGTTTCCCGCTGCGCCCGCCATGACCGGAACGATCGAACGGGTCGTCGTTTCCGTTCAGGGGACGACGAAGGCCCCCGGAGGCTCGGTCAATGTCGAGGCTTCGGAGCTTGGGGCGTTCGGAAAGAAGATCCGCGACGCCGTCGTGAATGTCCGTTTCGCAAAGGACGGGTCCGCGGCGATCACAGGAAACGCCGTGTTCGAAGGCGCCCCGATGACGACGAAAGGGACGCTTTGGGTCAATGCCCCGAAACCCAAAATCGATATGACGGTGACGTGCCGCTCCCTGAACGCCGAAGCGATCAGGGCGTTTTTGCCCGGCAAGGACCTGGCGCTCAAGGGTGTTCTCAACGGAGATCTGCGCTTTACGGGAACGCCGGCTGCCCCGCTGGCGTCGGGATCGGTCTGGTCGGACCGGCTCGTGGTGACGGGCGAGTCCGTGGAAAAACCCGGCGTTTCGTTTGTGTGGGACGGAAAGAATCTTTCGATGAAAACCCTGAAGGGCCGATGGAGGGGAACGGACCTCACGGGCAGCGGAAAGATCGGAAACGTCCTCGGTTCGCCGACGCTCGATCTGAGCGTCAGCGGAATGGTCGGTCCCGGATTCGCGGAGTCCTTTCTTCCCGGCTTTTCTTCCTACGGCGTCCAGGGAACGGCGGATGTCGTCGTGAAGGCCGCCGGGACGCTGCCCAAACCGAAAATTACGGTGACGGCGAAGTCGAAGCAGATCTCCGCGCAGGGGTGCTCCCTCGGCGGCGTGTCCGCCGCGACATCCTTCGAACTTCCCGTGCTTCCGAAGGGAATCGGAATTCCGGGAACGGATTCGCCGCTTGCGGTTGAAATCACGGCCGATTCCCTGTCGCACCTGAAGAATTTGGTCCTCTCGCTGCGAAAAGAGAAGGAGACGATCACGATCGGGTCGCTCCATATCAAGAGCGGCGAGGGCGTCATCGAAGGAAGCGGAACGATCCTGCTTCCCGGCGTCGCGGGAGGAGCGCCCGAAATGAAGCTCGCCCTGAAGCTGGCGGGAGCGGATCTGAAGCCGCTGGCCCTGAGCGGCGGGGTCGCCGTTCCGCTCTCGGGACAGGTAGACGGAACCGTGTCCCTGTCGGGGACCATGGAGAAGCCGTCCATTGCGGCCTCACTGAAATCCCGAAAGATCGCGGCGGCCGGTTTTGCAGCGGAGAAGGCCGAGTTGTCCCTTTCCGGCTCTCCGTCGCGCGTGACGATCGAGAACTTTTCCGCCGAAGTCGGCGGGGGAACGCTCGATGGGAAGGGGACCGTCGTCCCTGGTGCGACGCCTGAAGGAACATTCTCCCTGGCGGGAAAGAAGCTCGACGCGGCCGTCCTGTTGTCCGCCCTGTCGGCCGAGATGAAGCCTTCGGGAACGCTCGACCTCGCGTTCTCCGGACGCTTCAAGGGAAGCGAAGGAAGCGGCGAAGGGAACATCTCGTCGCCGGCGCTGAAGGCGTACGGCCTGACGCTATCCGGGATTTCCATTCCGCTGAAGCTCTCCGGCCCCGTCCTCGAGGCGAAGGGGGCGCGGGCCGAGGTCGCAGGGGGGAAAGCATCCGCATCGGGAACGCTGGACATCCGATCGCTGCGATTTTCGAAGAAGCTCTCCGTGACGGGAGCGGAGCTTGGGGATGTCATTCAGGCCCTGCGCCGGCCGGGAGACGGAAAACGGATGCTCTCCGGCCGCGGCGATCTCGAATTGTCCGTTACGGGAATCGTTGACGGGCGCAAGGTCTCGCTTTCGGGAAAAGGGGAGCTGACGGCCGGCGAAGGACTCGTCGAGGGAATCCCGCTTGCGGGCCTGCTGGCGCCTCTGACGGGACAACCGGGCATTCGCTTCGCTTCCGCGACGATCCCGTTCGTCGTGGAGAGCGACCGTATCCGGCTGCTTGCGGGAAGCAAGGTTGTCGCGCCCGACAATGATCCGATCTACCGGCGCCTGAACGCCGAAGGCCCCGTGACCTTTGCGGGCGGATTGAATCTCAAATGTGTCGCGTCCGCGAACATGGCGCTCCTTTCGGCGTTCATCGGCGGAGGCGTCGCGGCCGGAACGGCGTCGAACGTCACGGATATGCTTACGGGAATGCTTTCCGGCGTGAAGTCCGGACTCAAGGAGCGGGACTATCGCGATGTTTCGTTCAAGGTCGGAGGCCGGATCGACGCCCCCACGGCGTCCGGTTTCAGCGTCGCGGACGCGAAACCGGCGACGCCGGCAACCGTCCCTTCGGCGCCGGCGCAGAACGTCCCTTCGCCGGCGCCGACGAAATCGCCGGAGGAGAAGATCATCAATACGCTTCTCGATGTCGTGGCCCCGAAGAAGAAGTGATCGGGGACCGGCAATATAACTGAAAAAGGTGCGGCCCCCGGGGAAACAACCGGGGGCCGCACCTTTTTCAGCGCGACGAATGCCTTCGGCCGAAACGAACGTTTGCGAATCTCAGCTGATCGTGTTGTCCCATTCGTATCGGCTCGCCGGCGGCTCGATGCTCTTCCGGAGCTGCATCTTCGGCATTCCGATGACGACGATTCCCGTGGCCGGGTCGACGGTGTAGTTTGCGGAATCGAGTTCCCGGTCGAATCCGATCTGCGTCCCCTGCGCAATCTGATTGTGCGCGTCGACGATGACGCGTCGGAGTTTGCAGTTTTCGCCGATGACGACGCCCTGTCCGATAATGCTTTCCTCGACGTCCGCCCCCGGCAGGATCAGGCAGTTCCGCGAAAGGACGGAACGCCGGACGTCGGCGCCGAGCATCCGGCTCCCCTCTGCGGCGAGGATGCTGTCGACACGGCACGGATGCCCTCCGGCCGGATAGGAGTAGGATGGAGGGTCCGCGTAGGAGACGGTCCGTACGGGCCACTGCGGATTGTAGAACGTCATCTCCGAATCGATGTCCAGAAGGTCCATATGAGCCTCCCAGTAGGCCTTGATCGTTCCGACGTCGCGCCAGTACGGCTTGTCCAGCCGCCAGTAGGGGTGTCCCGTCCCGGGGAGGTGGTTGGTCGAGAAGTCGTACGCGAAGACGCGGCATCGGGAGACGAGATTCGGGAGGATGTCCTTTCCGAAATCGTGGGAGGAGGCGTCGTTCTTGGCATCTTCGATCAGGCATTCTTCGAGGACTTCGCGCTCGAAGATGTAGTTTCCCATCGAGACGAAGCTGAATCCCGGGCGTCCGGGGATCTCGGGGGGCACGGGCGGCTTTTCGACGAAGCCGATGATTCGTCCGCGCGGATCCGTCTGCAGGCATCCGAACTGGTGCGCTTCGCTGCTCGGAACGACGTTCGCCGAGATCGTGACGTCCGCTTTGCGGTCCATGTGGTATTCGAGCATCTGCGTGACGTCCATCTTGTAGATATGGTCGGCTGCGAAGATGCAGATCCGGTCCGCGTCGAAAAGCGTGATCAGGTGCAGGTTCTGGTGAACGGCGTCCGCCGTCCCCTGGAACCAGCGTTCCCCGCTCCACATTTGCGCCGGAACGAGCGTAATGAAATAGTCGCGTCCCCGCAACGCGCCGCCGAAGTGCCAGCCGCGCTCGATGTGTTCGTTCAGGGACTGGCTCTTGAACTGGACGAGAACGTAAACGGAAAAAATGCCGCTGTTGACGAGATTTGACAGTGCGAAATCGACGATCCGATACTTTGCCGCAAAATGCACCGCAGGCTTGGCCCGGTATTTCGTCAGGGGCATGAGGCGTTCGCCCTTCCCCCCGGCCAGGACCATGCCGAGAACACGTCCGTATTGGCCGGAAATCATGGAACCATCTCCCTTCGTCGAATGCGCCCCGAAGGATCGGAAAAACCGCCGGGGTTACGCTTTTGAAAGCAGGGACAGGTACAGGTCCTTGTATGCGGAAGCCGATTGTTCCCAGCCGAAATTCTTCTTCATGCCGCGGGTGCGGATCCCGTCCCAGCGCTCCGTTTCGCGGAAGGCGCCGATGGCGCGCGAAACGGCGGCGGTCAGGGCTTCCGCGCTGTAGTCGTCGAATGTGAAGCCGTATCCGTCGGGAGAAGCGTCCGCGTCAAGGATCGTGTCGGCGAGGCCTCCGACCGCTCGGACCACCGGAACGGCGCCGTACCGCAGCGAGATGAGCTGCGAGAGACCGCACGGCTCGAAATCGGACGGCATCAGGAAAATGTCGCTTCCCGCGTAGGCCGAGTGCGCGAGGCGCTCGTCGTAGGTCAGAAGCGCGCGGAACTTTCCCGGGAATTCGGCGTCAAGCGACGAGAGACGTTCTTCGAACGCCGGTTCTCCCTTTCCGATGATGACGATGCGCGCGCCGAGCGCGAGAATGTCCGGAATGGCCGGGATCAGGATGTCGAGCCCCTTCTGTCGCACGAGGCGGGACACCATGACGCACAGCGGGGCGCTGTCGTCGTCCCACCCGACATCTTCCAGGAACGTTCTGCGGCAGGTCCTTTTCCCCTCAGGTTTCTTCGTGCTGTACGAAGAGGAGAGAAGACGGTCCCGCTCCGGGTTCCAGAGGTTCGTGTCCAGACCGTTCAGAATGCCCGAGAGCTTGTGCGCATTCTCCCTGAGAATTCCGGCGAGCCCGCACCCTCCCTTTTCGGTGAGGATCTCCGAAGCGTATCGGGGGCTCACCGTCGTGATGCGGTCGCTCGCGACGATGCTTCCCTTCAGGAGATTGACGTTCCCGTAGTATTCGACGCCCTGCATCGCGAACGCGTCGTCGGCGACGCCCCATTCGTCGAGGACCGAAGCGGGAAGAATGCCCTGGTGCGCCATGTTATGGATGGTCAGGACTGTCGCCGGCCTGTGGGACACGGTCCGGTAATGTCTGTGCCATTTGAGGGCGATGGCGGTCAGCGAGGTCGGCCAGTCGTGGCAATGGATGATATCCGGCTTCCAGCGGAGCGCGGTGTGGATGTCGAGCGACGTCAAAGAGAGGAACGCGAACGGAAGAACGCTCTCCGGAGTGAGGATATCGGGGTACGGGGAGGGGGAGCCGAACAGGGCGTCGTTTTCGAGAAGGTAGACGGGGATGCCGTTCACGAGCGCCCGCCAGATGCGCGCACGGTACACCTTCCATCGGAGCGCCGCCTCGACGGATCGCGTCAGGTGCGTCAGGCGGAATCCGGCATCCGAAATCCGGTCCATGACGCCCGCGTACGCGGGGAGCAGCACCCGCGCATCCGTATCGATGGCGTTCAGGCTGCAGGGCAGGGAACCGACGACGTCTCCGAGCCCTCCAACCTTGACGAGCGGGACCATTTCCGGGGTCACATGAAGGACCTTCGGCTGCACCGGAGGTTCTGTCTGCTGATCGGACCGGTTCCTGCGCGACACGGATCACACCCCCCGAAGTCCGATGTGGTAGGCTTTCTCGCAATATTCCCGCACGACGCGATGCGTGTTGAAGAAGCTCGCGTTCAGGGCTATGGCGTGTTTCATCATCTGGATCCAGCCCGTGCGGTCGTCATAGTACTTCGGAATGATAGCCGTTTCGAGTTTGTTGTACAAATCGATCGCGTCCAGGGATTCGTCGTAATGGACGAGATCGGACTCGCTCGGCTCCGGCCCGATGGACCATCCGGTGACACCCTCGATCCACCCCTCGATCCACCAGCCGTCGAGCACGGAGAAGTTCATGATCCCGTTCAGGACGCATTTCATGCCGCTGGTTCCCGACGCCTCCTGCGGGCGGCGGGGCGTGTTGAGCCACAGGTCGACGCCCTGGGTCAGGAGCGCGCCGAGTTCCATGTCGTAGTTTTCGAGGAAGATGATCGGGACCATGTCGTCGATTTTTTGGAAGGAGTTGAACAGGCGCTGGATCAGCGCTTTGCCTCCGTCGTCGTGCGGGTGGGCCTTCCCGGCGAAGATGAACTGGATCTTGCCGGTCCCGACCTCGGCCAGGCGCTTGACGTTGGACAGGAGCAGGTCGGCGCGCTTGTACTGCGCGACGCGGCGCGCGAAGCCGATCGTGAGGATATCGGGATCCATCTGGCGTCCGGTCGTTTCCAGAATGCGCGCGAAGAGGCGCATCTTCGCCGCCTGATGCGCCGCCCAGAGGTCGTCGTCGGGAAGCTGGAGGGCCTGGACGAGACGCCCGGGATCGTTTTCCCATCCGGGAATGTGCCGCGTGAAGAGCTTCCCCAGACCGGGGCTGACCCACGTCGACGGATGGACGCCGTTCGTGATGCTGTCGACCGTCTCGTCGTTGAACATTCTGCGGCTGACGTCCGCATGACGTTTGGACACCGCGTTCGTGTACCTGCTGAAACGGAGCCCCAGCTCGGTCATTGAGACGCCCTCGGCGTTTGGGAGCATGCGTTTCAGCGTTGCGAGGGGTTCCGGGGCCAGGACGCGGTCGACGAGGTCGAAACGGAAGTAATCGTGCCCCGCGGGCACCGGGGTGTGCGTCGTGAAGACCACCTGATCCCGGACCTTCTGCTCGTCGTAATACCCCTGTTCGCGCATGAGTTCGAGCGTGAGGAATCCCGCATGCCCCTCGTTGAGGTGAAAGGTGTTCGTGTTCGTGTACCCCAGGTCGCGGAGCATCCGCAGTCCGCCGACGCCGAGGATGACTTCCTGGCAGATCCTCGTGAGCTGGTCGCCTCCGTAGAGGCTCCAGCAGAGCTTTCGATCCTCCGGACTGTTGCCGTCGAGGTCCGTGTCCAGAAAGTAGACGGGAACGGGATAGCCCGTCTGCCCGATGATTTCGTACACCCAGCTTCGCACGCGGATGTCGTGCCCCTGGATCGTCACGGAGACTTCGTTCGGGAGTTGGCTCAGCTCCTGCTCGGGGTGCCAGGACACCGGCTTTTCCGTCTGCCAGTGTTCCGGGTTGAATGTCTGTTCGAAGTATCCCTTCCGGTACAGCAGCGTAATGCCGACCGTCGGAATGCCGAGATCCGCCGCGCTCTTCAGGATGTCTCCGGCAAGGAGTCCCAATCCGCCGGAATAGGTCGGGATCGACTTCTTGATGCCGACCTCCATGGAGAAGTACGCAACGGTCCGGAACGAAGGATCGAATTCAATAATGCTGCGCATGTTGCATCCGGCGCTTGTCCGAGCGTGAATCTGGACCATCGGCTCTGTCCCTCCCATTCTTTGTTGTCCCGCTATTATCCCACATTCCGGCGCGGAGGTTCTATCCCCTTCCGAAGAAGGACGTCATGTTCCGGAGCGCCGTCGCCCGTTCGCCGGAGATGTCCTCGTCTCCGATCCGCCACAGCCAGTTTCCCGAAGCGGTGGACGGCGTGTTCATCCGGGCGTCCGCTCCGAGTTCGAGAATGTCTTGCATGGGAATGACGCATTCCGACGCGACGGACGCCATGGCCAGCCGGATCATGTCGCCGCACGCCGTCAATCGCGTCACCGGATGCCCGAGATACGTCTCCATGTTTTTACGTTCGGCGGGGGAGGCGTCCGAGTCGAACCAGCCGAGCGTCGTGTTGTTGTCGTGCGTTCCCGTGTAGACGATGTTCGCTTGCGTATGGTTGTGCGGCGCGTACGGGTTCGTCGCAAGCCCGTCCCCGAATGCGAACTGAAGCACGAGCATCCCGGGGAGGCTGTTGTCCGCCATTGTCTTCGTGACGTCCGGTGTGATGACGCCGAGGTTTTCCGCGAGGAAGGGCATGGTCGGGAAGGTCTCGCGGACGCGCCGGAAGAAAGACTCCGTCGGTACGGGAAACCACGCCCCGTTCCGAGCCGTTTTTTCGTCGCGCGGGACGGCCCAATAGGCGACGAGCCCGCGGAAGTGATCGATCCGGACCCTGTCGTAGAGCGTAAGCGCCCTGGAGAGGCGGGAGATCCACCAGTCGAATCCCGTCGCTTCGTGCCGCTCCCACGCGTAGACGGGGTTCCCCCATCGCTGTCCGTCCCTGCTGAAGTAATCCGGAGGGACGCCGGCGACGCGAACGGGACGGAGATCGCCGTCGAGATCGAAAAGGTCCGGCCTGCTCCAAACCTCCGCGCTGTCTCCCATGACGTAGATCGGAAGATCGCCGAGCAGCGACACCCCGGCGCGCGCGCATCGTCCGCGCAGGCTTTTCCACTGTTCGTCGAAGCACCACTGTTCGAAGACCGTGAAATCGATCTCCGCGGACTGCATGTCACGAAATGCGTCCAGCGCCGACGCGTCCCTGAAGCGCAAGGGCTCCGGCCACTTCCACCAGGGGAGTCCTCCGAAAGAGCGCTTGACGGCGCGAAAGAGCGCGTAGTCCTCGATCCAGTGCGAGTTATCCCGTCTGAAACGCGCCGACTCGTCCCGGAAACGGGGCGCCATGCGGACGAACGCGTCGCGGAGGATGCGGCCTTTTTCGGCGGAGGCCGCCTCGTAGCGGATCGCGCCCACAGCGAGGCCGGGCGGAATGCGCGCGTCTTCCGCCCTGAGGTCCGGCGCCGTTTCGAAGAGCAGCTCCGGACTGATCAGAAGGGGATTTCCGGCGAAGGCCGAGGGCGAACTGTACGGGGAATGCCCGAGCCCTCCATCCGTGACGGTGACCGGGAGCACCTGCCAGGTGCGCTGACGCGCCCGCTCGAGAAAGGAGAGAAATGCATCGGCGCCCGCCCCCATGTCGCCGATTTCCCAGGGAGAGGGGAGAGAAAAGACAGGCAGCAACACACCGCTCGAACGAGTCATGCCGAACCCTCCCGAATGAATCCGATTTTTTCTTCCGGCCCGCGCCCGTCAACGCGATGGCAACATTCCCGGACTGCGTCGCCGTTGTCGAGCCGCGGCGCGGCCCTCGGAACGCCGAGGATCGATTCATTGTCCGGGAAAACGATTGCGGCGCGACTGTCCGGATTATACAACGCCGTGATTGCGTAATTGGTATAATCTTTCAACAGAAGCAGAAAACCACGAAGGGGGGAAACGCGCAGATGCATCCTTCCGTCCGACGCGACATCCCGGCGTTTACCCAGTACGACATATTTCTCTTCAAGGCCGGCAACCACTTCGCCCTGTACGACAAGCTCGGGGCGCACGTTCTTCGGGGCGATTCCTTCAACGGCGTGCGTTTCGCCGTTTGGGCGCCGAATGCGGATTCCGTTTCCGTCGTCGGCGATTTCAACGGGTGGGATCCGCACGCGACGCCGCTCGCGCTCCGGTGGGATCAGAGCGGCGTCTGGGAAGGCGCCGTCGATGGCGTCCGGCCCGGCGCGCTCTACAAGTACCGGATCATCGCGAAAGACGGTTCCGCGAGGGACAAGGCCGACCCCTTCGCCTTCCGTTGCGAGGTCCCGCCGAGGACTGCAAGCGTCGTCCACGAGCACGTCTTCGAATGGGGCGACGACGGGTGGATGCGAGGGAGGGGGCGGAGCGCCGCCGTTTCGGCGCCGATCTCCATATACGAGGTGCATCTCGGGTCCTGGCGCCGCGTTCCGGAAGAGGGGAACCGGTCGCTTTCCTACCGAGAAATGGCGGAGCAACTGACCGGATACGTCCTTGAGAACGGATTCTCCGCCGTCGAGTTCCTGCCCGTCATGGAGCATCCGTTTTTCGGGTCGTGGGGGTACCAGACGCTCTCTTATTTCGCCCCGTCCGGGCGCTTCGGAACGCCGGAGGACTTCATGGTTCTCGTCGATGCGCTGCACCGAGCCGGAATCGCGGTCATCCTCGACTGGGTCCCGTCGCACTTTCCGGTCGATTCCCACGGTCTTTCGCGGTTCGACGGGACGTGCCTTTTCGAGCACGCCGATTCGCG
Source organism: uncultured Synergistaceae bacterium (assembly GCA_964451935.1). GTDB lineage: Bacteria > Synergistota > Synergistia > Synergistales > Aminobacteriaceae > CALFXN01. The sequence goes on from CAYVKE010000074.1 coordinate 11,363, forward strand.
GGAGGGCTTCCATCCGGACTGGAAGAGCTGCATCTTCAACTACGGCCGGAACGAGGTCCGGGAGTTTCTGGTCAGCAGCGCGTATTTCTGGTGCGAGCGCTTCCACGCGGACGGCATCCGGGTCGACGCGGTCGCGTCCATGCTGTACCGGGACTATTCGCGCAAGGCGGGCGAATGGATTCCCAACCGCTACGGCGGCAGGGAGAACCTTGAGGCCATTTCCTTCCTGCGGGCGCTGTCGGAAACGCTTTCCAACCGCTTTCCGGACGTGGCGCTCTTCGCCGAGGAATCGACGGACTGGCCCATGGTGACCCGTCCCGTCGCGGTTGGCGGACTGGGGTTCCGGTACAAGTGGAACATGGGATGGATGCACGACACGCTGACCTATATGGCGCGCGATCCCGTCCACAGGCGATTCCACCAGAACGAGCTGACGTTCGGCATCCTGTACGCGTTTTCGGAGAACTTCTGTCTGCCTCTTTCGCACGATGAAGTCGTGCATTGCAAGGGATCGCTGCTCGGAAGAATGGCCGGCGACGATTGGCGGAAATTCGCGAATCTGCGGCTCCTCCTGGCGTATCAGTTCACGCAGCCGGGAAAGAAGCTCCTGTTCATGGGCGGGGAGCTGGCGCAGCGCGCGGAGTGGAATCACGACGCGCAACTTGACTGGGATCTGTTGCGCTATCCGTCCCATGACGGCGTCCGGAAGCTCGTGGCGGATCTGAACCGGCTGTATCGGGGCGTTCCGGCGCTTCACGAGGGAGATTGCCGTCCCTGGGGGTTCGAATGGATCGACTGCTCCGATACGGACCAGAGCATCCTGGCGTATATCCGGAAAATCGAAGACGGAACGGGGACGGCGCTCGTGGTTCTCAACTTCACGCCCGAGCCGCGAACCGGGTATCGGGTCGGCGTTCCGTCGGGAGGCTTCTGGCGCGAGGTGCTGAACACGGATTCGTCGCTCTACGGAGGAAGCGGGATGGGGAATCTGGGCGGGCGTCGGGCGGACGAGCTTCCCTTTCACGGACGGCTGTTTTCCCTGTCCCTGACGCTTCCGCCGCTGGGCGCGGTCGTCTTCGTCCCGACTCCCGAAAGCGCGGGAGGGGCGGAGGATCGCCAATGAAGCCATATATCTGCATCCACGGTCACTTCTACCAGCCGCCGCGCGAAAATCCATGGCTCGACGCCGTCGAGCCGCAGGACTCCGCATCTCCTTGGCACGACTGGAACGAACGCGTCACGGCCGAGTGTTACGCGCCGAATGCCGCCGCCCGTATTCTGGCGGAGGACGGAAGAATCGTCGCAATCCGCAAGAACTACGCACGAATGAGTTTCAACATGGGGCCGACGCTCCTGACGTGGATGGAGCGCGCCCGTCCCGACGTGTACCGGGCGATCATCGAAGCCGACGCGGAGGGCATGGAACGCTTTTCCGGCCACGGTCCGGCGCTGGCGCAGGCGTACGGGCATGCGATCCTTCCGCTTGCGACCGAGCGCGACCGGCATACGCAGATCGTCTGGGGCATCCGCGACTTTGAACGGCGGTTCGGGCGCTTCCCCGAGGGCATGTGGCTTCCGGAAACGGCGGCGGACACGCCGACGCTCGAAGCGCTCGCCGACGAGGGAATACGTTTCACGATCCTCGCGCCGCGACAGGCTTCCGCGGTTCGCGATCCCAACGGAGGAAAGTGGGAGGACGTAACCGGGGAACGGATCGGGATCGGCTGTCCGTATCTCTGTCCCCTTCCGTCGGGCAGGTCGATGACGCTTTTCTTTTACGACGGCCCCCTGTCGCGCGACATCGCGTTCGGTCCCCTGCTTCGAAACGGCGGGGATCTCGCGCGACGGCTGATCGAGGGCGGCCGTTCCCTGCCGCGGCGTTCCGGGAGTGCGGCCGCTTCTCCCCTGGAAGTCGTCGCGCTTGACGGGGAAACGTTCGGACATCATCACATCTACGGCGACATGGCGCTCGCGTACTGCCTCGATCTCGTCGAGAACGGACAGGAAGCGACCCTGACGGTCTTCGGGGAGCACCTCGACCGTTTCCCCCCCGAACGCGAGGTCCGGATCGTCGAGAATTCTTCGTGGAGCTGCGCGCACGGAATCGAGCGCTGGCGTTCCGATTGCGGGTGCTGTACGGGGTCGCATCCGGGATGGCGGCAGACGTGGCGGGCTCCGCTCCGCGAAGCGCTGGAACACCTTGGAGAACAGCTGGATGATCTGTTCGGGACGAAGGGGGCGGCGTTCTTCGAGGATCCCTGGGCCGTGCGGGACAGATTCGTCGAGATTGCGGAGGTTCCCATCGAAGCGGACGACGATGCCGCCGCCGTTGTCGAACGCTTCGTGGCCGCGGCGGCCCGAAGATCCCTTTCGCCGGAAGAGCGGACGACCGCCCTCGCGCTGCTCGAGATACAACGGTGCCGGCTCCTGATGTTCACGAGCTGCGGATGGTTTTTCGACGACATCTCCGGCATAGAAACGGTTCAGATCCTGCGGTACGCCGCGAAAGCGCTCGACCTTGCGGAGAGTGTCTCCCCGGATTTCCGCGAGAGGGACGTCGCAGGCGCTTTCGTGCGCGCCCTCGGGAAGGCGCCGTCGAACATTCCCGAGCTTCTCGACGGCGCGCGGATTTTCAACGTTTTCGTCGAACCCGAACGGGCGGATCCCCTTCGCGTCGGGGCGAACGTCGCCGTTTCCTCGCTCTTTCCGATACGCCCGGGCACCGCCGGCGGCAACGGCGCGATCCGGACGATACCGGCGTTCCAGTCCGAGATCCTCAAACATGAGACCGGAGGGAAGGGAGACCGCGCCTACGGCATTGGGCTCATCTCCGTTCTCGACATCAGGCTTCAGGCGCGTTACGATATCGTCTACGCCGTCCTTTCCCGGGGAGGGAAGGACCTGATATGCGGCGCGGGATACTGCGCTTCCGATGACGACTACGAGCGGCGTCGCGCCGCGTTGTTGCCCTTCCTCCTGAAGGGGGACGAACGCGGAATCGTCAGGATGTTCGGACACGGCACCTACTCCCTGCGGCATCTCTTCCGCGACGAACTGCGCCGGATCACGCGCCGCGTGATCGCCGACGACGCGCAGGACATCGAACGGATTCTCCGGGAGGTCGTCCGGAACTACGAAGGACTGCTCGAATTTCTCTCCGTGGTCTCGGTTCCCGTTCCGGAGACGATCCGCAGCGCGGCGGAGGTCATCTGCAACGCGGATATCCGGATCGAGATCGAGCGGCCGGTCCCGAACACCGAGCGCCTGCTCCGGTTGTGCGGCGACGCCCGGAAGTGGAGAGTCGACGTTGACGTCCCCGCGCTGGCGCATATTCTTGTCGGACGAATGGACGAGTTCGCCGGAATGCTCGAAGAGCCCGGACGCGAAGAGGACGCCGTCGAGATGCTCGGACGGCTCGCCGCCTTCGTGCGTTCCGTCGGTTGGCCGGTCAATCTCTGGACCGTCCAGAACGCCTTCTTCCGTTTTTCGTCCCGGCGCCGGAAAACAAAGGAAACAGAAGATCTCGCCGGGTTGCTCAATATCCGGATCGGCTGACCGCCGGGAAATACATCGAAAGAGGGGAACGTCTTCTTGATCAGAAACGATATCGCAGGGTGTCGACGCATCATCATCAAAGTGGGAACGAGCACGGTGACGCATGCGACCGGAAAGATCAACCTGCACCGGATGGAGCGCCTCGCGCGGGAAATATCGGATATTTCGAGCATGGGGCGCGAAGTGGTCCTGATTTCCTCCGGCGCGGTCGGCGCGGGACTCGGCAAGCTGAACCGGGCGGAGCGTCCGCGAACGCTGCCGGAAAAGCAGGCTATGGCGTCGATCGGGCAGGGGCGTCTGATGCACATGTACGAGAAGTTCTTCTCGGAATACGGCA
>CAYVKE010000075.1:0-15175 GCA_964451935.1 uncultured Synergistaceae bacterium
GGATGACATTTTCCCTGTCCCGCTTCGGGGATGACATTATCGCTGTCCGACGACACAAATCCTATTTTCCGTATTGACAGCATTCAGAAAAGGGGTATACTAGCGCCATGAAAAAGTTTTATCACTAAAACAAATGCGACGGCGGCAGGCAAGCGCCGTGAAAAATTGATGCCGGCCCAAAAGGGGATTTTCCCCTTTTCTTTTTCGCCTCGAATTAGTTTGATTCATAAAACACTAAGGGGCGTTCCGTCAGGACAGGTGATCGAACGATGTTGTGGATTTGTATCGCGGCGGCGCTTGGCGTTGCCACATGGATTGTCTATCGGCAGATTCTCGACGTTTTCAGAGGGAACGGGTGTGGTCATTGCAACGCTTGCGGCGGCTGTCTCGGGACAGTGCGTCTGAAGGCCGGATCCAATCGCAGGAACGCTGCGGAGGATGAAGAACGGTCGGAATAAACGGTTGCGGATATCGGGGGGGAGCGCACGGTCTCTGTGCTTCAAAGAACGCGCCTCTGCCATGGGTGTGAAGATTTGAAAAAAGTGTATCTCCTTCCGGCTCGGAAGCGCTTTCCCCCGCCCCAATTTTTCAGAAATCCATTTGTGTTCGAGGTGATTGCAGTGACGCTTGACGAGATGTATCCGGGCGCGCGGGGCAGGATTCTCCGGAACCGCGCGTCCGGCGTGTTGCAGCGACGGCTTATGGATATGGGGTTTCATCGCGGCGTCGATGTCGAGGTGTTGCGGAACGCTCCGCTCGTGGATCCGGTGGAGTTTTTGCTCGACGGACAGCATGTGAGCCTGCGTCATGCCGAAGCGCGGAATATCGAGGTGGAGTCGAGGTGACCGCGAATCGAGTCGTTGCGCTTGCGGGGCAGCCGAACTGCGGGAAGTCGACGATCTTCAACATGCTTACGGGAGCCCGGCAGCATGTGGCGAACTATCCCGGCGTCACGGTGGAAATAAAGCGCGGTTCCGTTCGCATCGACGGACGCTCCATTGAATTTGTCGATCTTCCCGGCGCCTACAGTCTGACCTCCTATTCTTCGGAAGAGGTGGTCACACGGGACTTTATTCTCAACGACGCTCCGGATCTGGTTCTCAATATCGTCGATGCGTCCAATATGAAACGAAGTCTCTATCTCACGTTTCAGCTCCTTGAAATGGGAGCCCCCGTGGTTGTCGATCTCAATATGACCGACATCGCCGCGGGGCGCGGGGTATCGGTCGACGCCGCCGCCCTCGCCCGAGAGCTTGACGCGCCCGTGGTCAGCACCGTGGGCAACCGGAGGAAGGGCGGGCGCGAACTGAAGGTGCTTCTTGCGAAGGAGATTCCGGCGTCGAGAAAATTCCATATCGATTATGGCGCCCTCGAAAAGGATCTCGTCGACGTCGAATTGGCGCTGAACGCGCTCTTCCCCGGCGGAACGCTCCCGTGGCGATGGATGGCGCTGAAGCTGTTCGAGAACGACGAGGCGGTCTGCGCCAGGGTTCTTTCGGCCGGACCGAAGGGGAAGGAACTTCTCGACGATGTGTCGAGACGTTCGAAGGCGTTTCTGGAGCGGGAGAAGGACGATCCCGCGGGCTTTATCGGATATGTCCGGCATCTTCGCGCGGAAGCGGTCGAAAACGCCTGCATCACCCGGAATCCACGTGCGAACCGCGACCTGACGGACCGGATCGATGCGGTTGTCGTTCACCGGTTCTTCGGGCCGGTGCTGTTGCTCGGCATCATTTACGCTCTCTACGAAGTGTCGATCGTCTGGGGCTACAAGCTCACGGAGTATGTCGTTCCGTGGTTGTCGCGGTTTCAGATGTTCGTCGAGGGGCTCCTCCCGCCGTCGGGTTTCTGGGAGGCGCCGCTGCTTCGCGCGCTTGTCAGCGATATCCTGACATCAATCAACTCCGTGCTGATTTACATCCCGATCTTCCTGATCCTGTTCGCCTGCATCGCCTTCCTCGAAGATGCAGGATACATGCCCCGAATGGCGTTCATTCTCGACCGCGTCTTCCGCCGGTTCGGCCTGCACGGACAGTCGACGCTCCCGCTCATTCTCGGAGGAATCTTCGTCGGCGGATGCGCCGTTCCCGGCGTCATGGCGACCCGCGTCATCGCGGACGAACGCGCCCGCCTCGCGACGATTCTCGTGGTTCCGCTGATGAACTGCATGGCGAAAATTCCGCTCTATACGCTTCTCATCAGCATCTACTTCGTCGGCTCCGAGGGGGGGATGATGCTCTTTATCTCAAGCATCACGATTATCGCCGCACTGGCGGTCGCGAAGGTGCTTTCACTGACGCTGCTGCGGCGTCGCCCGTCGTCTCCGTTCGTTATGGAAATGCCTCCGTATCACATGCCGACCGCGTACGGGATAGTAACGCGGTCCATCGAACGAACTTGGCTCTTTTGCCGGAAGATCCTGACGGTGATCATGCTCGTTTCCGTTGTCGTCTTCTTCTTGACGAACTTTCCGGCCCTGCCGGGCGATAGCGTCCGGACTTATGAAACAAAGGCCGTGGAAATCCGCGATGACTTCTTCAAAGAGATCGAAGGGACGTCATACGCGGGCGTTCTTCGCGCCGATGGGGCCTTCTCCCGCTATCTCGACATGTCGGAGCGTTTCCGCCAGGCGCGGCTCGCCGGGGCAGGCGCGTCCGAACTGCAGAAGAAATTCGCGGCGGAGGACGCCGCTATTGCGTCGCTATTGCAGGGCAAGGGAGACGAGTTCCGGAAGCTCGACAAAGCGTACAAAAAGCTTCGGAACGCCAGACTGTCCCTGATCCGGGATGCGTCTGCGGAGCGCCTGAACGCGAGCGTTCTCGGCCGCATGGGGATAGCGCTCGAACCCGTGACGCGCTATGCGGGGTTCAACTGGAAGGTCAACGTCGCGCTGCTGAGTTCGCTCGCCGCCAAGGAAAGCAGCGTCGCCACGCTGGGAGTGCTCTACCAGCCGCAGGGGGGCGACGGCGGCAAAACCCTGGGCGAACGCATGAAGGAGCAGGAGCGGGGTTTCACACCGCTGCACGCGCTCGCGCTGATGGTGTTCATGGCGTTCTACCCTCCGTGCATTGCGACGTTGCTGATGGTTCGGGTCGAGACGGGAAGCTGGATGTGGTCGCTCTTCTCGCTGGTGTATCCCACGGCCTTGGGGCTGGGCTGCGCCTCGCTGATCTTCACCGGCGGCAGGGCGCTGGGGCTGACCGGTTTACCGGCCGCCTGGGCATTCTTCGGCGTGCTGAGCGCCGTGACTATTTTACTCGGAATGCTGCCTTCCGCAGAGACGGAAGACAATGCAGACACGCTTCTCTTTGAAAGGAGGTGAATGAAATGCGAAATCGCATAATGACCGCTGTTCTGGCGCTGGTTGTGTGCCTCATGTCCGCGAACCTCGCGGCCGCGCATACGCCTCTGTGTTCCTGCTACCTGAATTCGGACGGGACCGTGACCTGCGAGGGCGGCTTTTCCGACGGTTCTTCCGCGACGGGAGTTTCCATGACGGTGAAGGCTGCCGACGGTGCGGTGCTGGTCCAGGGAAAAATCGACAAGAACGGGGAGTTCAGCTTCGAGAAGCCGAAGGTTCCGTTCTCCGTGGAATTCAACGCGGGGCCGGGGCATGAGGTGATTGTGAAGGGCGAGGATATCAAATAGGAATCCGGCCCGATGCGGATGGGGCGCGCGGAGCGTCCCGCCGGGGTTTTACGGAACGGCGCACGAAGCGCCGCAGAGAGAATGAGGAGGACACGTATGTTCGGAACCACGCTCAAAAAAGCAGTGATCCGCGCTATGGTCGTTTCGACGGCTTTTTCGGCTATTTTGTCGGCGGGAACCGCGTGCGCGCACGACTTCTGGGTAAACGCCTCGGGGCCGAAAGAAGGGTTCGTCGCAGCCGAAATAGGGTACGGCCACGACTTTCCGAAGCCGGAACCCATTCCCGCGGATCGGACGCAGCTTTTCGAAGGACTGTCGCTTGCGACTCCGGGCGGGGTAGTCGCGCTTGGCAGGGCCGGAGAGAACTATGCGTACGAAGGGAAGGCCGATCTGAAAAAGGGCAGTTTCATCGTGTCCGGGGTATATCGCCCGACATTCTGGTCCAACGGTCCCGACGGCTGGGCGCAGAAAAACCGTACGCAGCGTCCCGATGCGACGTACTGCGAAGAGGTCACGATGTTCGCGAAAACGATCCTCGACGTCGATGGGAGCCGGGAAGCGGATTTTATCTCGAAGCCGGTAGGGCATCGCCTCGAAATCGTGCCGATGGTCAACCCCGCGAATGTCAAACCCGGCGAAAAGTTCCCCGTCAAAGTCCTTTTCGAGGGGAAGCCGGTCAAGACCGCGAAGGTCGAAGCTGTCTTCGGCGGTTTTTCGAACAAGGAATATAAGGCGTTTACGGGTAGAACGGACCTTGACGGGGTTGTCGAAATCATTCCTCTGAAGGCGGGCTATTGGTTCGCCGAGGCCGAGTATTCCTTCCCGCACCCGGAGAAGGAAAAGGCGGACAAGGTTCTTTTGCTCGCGACGTTGAGTTTCAGGATCAACGAATAGTTTAGGAACGACAGTTCATCTCCGACTTGCGGTTGAAGGAACGGAGCCGCAAGCCGGGGTGGGGAGTCCTCTCCCGCTATCCGGAGGGGCGATATTTGAAAGGAAGTGATTAAACGGTGAAAAAGATGGCGCTCGTTTTCGCGGTTGCGTGCATGTGCGCGGCGTTCGGTTCGATGCCCGCATTCGCGCATTTCCAGATGGCGTACGCGCCCGAGAGCGCGTTGCAGAAGGCGCAGGACGTGACGCTCAAGATCGTGTTCACGCATCCGTTCGAGGCGGGGCACACGATGGATATGGCCGGAGTCGAAGAGTTCTTTGTCGTCCACAAGGGGAAGAAGAACGATCTGAAGAAAGGACTTCTCCCGATCCGCTGGACCAGTCTGACGAACGACGGGCGCGGCTACGAGGCGGTGGTTCCGCTCAAGGGAATGGGCGACTATGTATTCGGTCTCGTTCCCACTCCGTACTTCGAGAAGGCGGAGAACGCATGGATGCAGCAATGCACCAAGGTGATATTTAACGTCTCCGGACTTCCGACGGATTGGGACGCGGAAATCGGCCTTCCGGCCGAAATAGTCCCTCTCGACAAGCCCTACGGACTGTGGACGGGCAACGTCTTTCGCGGCATCGTGAAGGCGAACGGACAGCCCGTTCCGTTTGCGGAAATCGAAGTCGAGTACATGAACCATGAACCGGACGTCGTGAACAATCGATTCGCGAAGGACGCGAAGGTCGAGGCGCCGCAGGATGCGTTCGTCACGCAGACGATCCGGGCGGATGCAAACGGCGCGTTTGTCTACGCGATTCCGAAGGCCGGATGGTGGGGGTTCGCGGCGCTCGGCGTCATTACGCGCGAGCATAAGGGCGCCGAACTGGGAGTCGACGCCGTTATCTGGGTGCAGACCCGGGATATGAAATAGTGTTTCGGCGCCGGGGCGGAGGCTCGCATCCCCCATCCCTTCCCCTCCTCCCCGGCGTCGGATCTTTTCGAATATACGTGCGAGGTCCGACATGCGACGACGCATCTTTCTCCGTACATTTCTGTTCTTCATGACGCTGTTCGCTTCTCGTCCCGCTCTTGCGGCAGCCCCGTTGGCAGTGGCCGTCGAGGAGGGGAATCCCCCATTTTCGCAGCTCAGGGGGGAGGAACTGAGCGGGTATGACGTCGATCTCTGGAAGGCTCTCGCCGGGAAGGCGGGCATCGCGATCCGGTTCGTCGGCGTTCACCAGGGGGGCGTCCTTGAGGCGCTTTCCGCAGGAACCGTGAACGCCGCCATTCTGCCGGGGGGCGATGTCGGGGACTGTTCGATTCCGCTGGACGCGCTCCGCTTCGCTCTGTTCGGAACGAAGGATACGATCGACAGGCCGAAGGGCGTCTCTGTCGCAGTCTGCGACGCGATATTCCTCCCGTCCGAAATTTGCGCCCGGTTCGGCCCGTGCCGGATCACGGCGACGCGCGGAGATGCGATCGCCGCCGCGAAGGACGGGACGCCTGCGCTGATTCCCGAGTATCAGGGATTGCATCTCGCGCATGGAGCCGATACGTCCGGATTGAGCATCTCGATCATCGGAGGCGTTTCGGTTCCGCGCCGCATCGTTCTTGAAGGGGACGCCCGTCCGCTGCTTTCTGCGCTTCGCACGGCGCATGCGGCGCTTGAAAGGGACGGAACGTTGTCGATGCTTCACGACCACTGGTTCAGCATCTACGAAAACGGGCGCGTGGATACGGTGTTGCTCGAGCGCGGACTGAAGGTGCTCGCCGTCGCGGGAGGCATTGCGGTCGTCTGGATTCTCGCGTTGCGCTTCAGGGTCCGTTCGAGGACGCGGGAACTCTCCGTCCAGCTTGCGAAGAGCGAATCGGCCGAAAGGGAAGTCGCGCGTCTCAACGCGGAGATTCTACGGACGCAGTCCGAGATCGCGTTCACGCTCGGCGAGGTGATCGAGACTCGGTCGCAGGAGACGGCCAATCACGTCCGCCGCGTCGCGGCCGTCTGCGAATATCTCGCGGCGAAGCGCGGCATGTCGCCGGAAGACGCCAGGATTCTCGGACTTGCGTCGTCATTCCACGACGTGGGAAAGATCGGCATCCCCGACGCGATTCTGAACAAGCCGGGACGGCTGACTCCGGAGGAGTTCGATGTGGTGAAGACGCATACGGAAATAGGGTACAGAATTCTGAGCGCGACCGGAGGATCGTTTTTCGATCTGGCCGCCGGGATCGCGCTCGAACATCACGAACGATGGAACGGCGGAGGGTATCCCAGGGGACTGAAGGGAACCGCGATCAGGCCCGAAGCGCGGATCGTCGCGATAGCGGATGTCTTCGACGCGTTGTCCGGGAAGCGGATCTACAAGCCCGCGTGGCCGCTCGGACAGGTGACCGAACTTTTGCTGCGCGAACGGGGAGGACATTTCGAACCTGCGCTTGTCGATCTGTTCATCGACGCGCTCGATGACATTCTCGGGATATGTCGCGAATACCCCGATTCAAAGGGAAATACGGAATGGAGCTGCGAAACGGTCTCTCTGGCGCGGGTTTCGTGATGTTGCGCCTAAAAAGCGGGACGCAATCCCGGCGCTGCATCGGGTCGATTCATACAGATACGGAGACCCCGTGAGGGGTGAACGGAAGAATTCTGTGAGGAGGAATATGGTGTGAGGAAGTTCGTTTTTTTGATTGCTTTGTTTGCGGTCATGATTGCTCCGCTGCCGTCGTACGCCGCGAATCCCTTTATGGATGTCCCCGCGAACCACTGGGCGTACGACGCGTTGGGTCAGTTGGCCGCATCCGGGGCGTTGTCGGGATATCCGGACGGGACATACAAGGGAAACCAGCCGGCGACGCGCTACGAAATGGCCTCGGCGGTCGCCCGGGCGCTTGCGAACGTCGATATGGCCAAGGCGAGCAAACAGGATGTGGAATTTCTCAAACGGCTGGTTATGGAATTCAAGGATGAACTCGATGCGCTCGGCGTGAAGGCCGACAAGATCGACCGGCGCGTTGCGCAGCTCGAGTCCGACATCGGCGGATGGAAGGTCACCGGATCGTTCCTGATTTCCATGAAATGGGCGAAGGAAGACGGCGAGCTGTATGCGACAGCAGGCAAGACCGACTACGCCTTCCCCGAGGACGACAACTACATCGACTTCGAGAAGCGCGTCGACGACAAGGTCACCTTTTCGGCGCGGTTCCAGTATGACGGCGATTTGGGGGTGCTGTGGCGGCGCATGTATCTGACCGTCGCGTTGCCGTGGGACATTTCGATGCGGGTGGGAAAGTTCTATGTGGAGTATGAAGGCGGCTTCTTTGACGAAGACTGCGGCGACAGCACATTCATGTACAAGAGCAACTGGAAGGGGCTCGAGTTCACGAAGCCCTTCTCCATGGGCCTATGGTACTTCCTGGCGGCGCATCAGGATGAGAGCGACAGCGACGGATATCCGGACGCGGCGTACGGGTGGAGCGAGGTCGAGGCGAATCTCTTCCACATGGGAGTCCGGCTCGATTTCAACGAACGGTTCAGCTTCGGGCTGAACGGAATGCTTTTCGATCAGCAGGATGACGACGGCCTTACGTGGAAGACGTCGGACAGAAGCGTCTACTGGGCTGATTTCACGGTCAACTTCACGAACGCGGTCGCGTTCAAGGGAACGTACTACGGACAGAAGTGGGATATCAACGGCGGGTACGAGGATTCCCCGAAGGCGTGGAAGGCGATTATCGACATCAAGCAGGACACGCTCAAATTTACGGACCTCTGGCTGGAATACGCGAAACTCGATGCGAGCTTCGCACCGATGAACGATCCGTTCGATTCGTCGCCGGGAAACGTGGCCTTCCTGAGCGTCCGAGAGGATGAGGATATCCGGAATCCGGGACGCGACAGCGAGATGACGTGGATATTCCTCTCCGCTCGGCAGCAGTGGAGCGATCAATGGACGACGTTCTTCCGGTACGGCGCGTTCGACTACGACAAGGCTCCGCTCGCCGACGGAACGTATTCCGACCGGACCGTGTGCGGCCTGGGCGTGCGCTACTATTACACGCCCGCGCTCATGTTCGAGCTTGCCTACGACCAGGTCGATTTCGACCATTCGGCGCGTCTTGACGACAGCGTCGTCCGGCTGAAGACGCAGGTGTCGTTCTGATCTTCGCCGGGGAAAGAGAATCGGGGGTGCTTCGCTTATGAGACGCTTCATATGCGCGATGTCCGTTGCGGCATTTCTTCTGGGTTTCCCGGCTTTCGCCGGGGCCGCGACGGTAACGCTCGGCGCGGAGAATGCCATAACCGTGAACGGGACGGTCCGGAAGCTGGTTTCGGCGGCGCCGACGACGGGCGATCCGGCAGTGACGCCGCCTCCGGCGGGAACCGGACTCATGTGGGAGTGGGATACGTCGGGCGCGACGTGGAAGGCGTGCCTGTGCCGGATGCTTTCCTTCCGGGCGTTGCAGGCGGTTATAACGCAAACGGCGACGACGGATCTATCGAGCGCGGGAACGACGATCGTCACCGGCTGGAACACAGAAGGACCCGAAGAACTCTTCGTCGAAAACATGCCGTGGGTCGATGGCGTGAATTTTTCTTACGGCGATGGGTTGACCGAAAATTCTCAGATGACACTCGCCGATGCCTGGTTTGTCTTTTCGATCAACGGCGCGGGCGTATTCCGGGTTTCCTCCTCGGCTGCAAATTACGCGTTCACGCCGGATGCGGCGCATGCGGGCTACCATGCCGATTGGGATTTCTTCGACTATCGGACGTATTTCCAGACGCATGCGACGATGGACGCCGAAAAGATGTATTTCCGGGATGTCGTCCGTCCACAGATCGTCGCCAATTTCAAGAACGGCGCATCGTTCGAAGTGGAGACGCAGATGGCGGACAAGGGATCCGGCGGCGGGTGCGCGGTGAGCGCCTTCAGCGCGGGGGTTCCATTGTTGCTCGCTCCCCTCGGGCTGTTTCTGTTGAAGAATCGGTAAATACGAGAAGGAGCGGGAAAGGGGATTTCGTGCGACACGCCCTTTTCCCGCTTTTTCAAGGGGGCGCCGATAGCGGGGAACTATGTTTCGATTCGTTTGGAGACACGATGTGGTGACGAAAGAGAGAAGGAGTAGGGATATGTACGCGGAAAAAAAGGGGCGTGAATTCCGGGGAATGGCGAGCGGCGCTCCGTACAGGCGCTGGGCCGCGTTCTTCTGCGGCATGACGGATGCGTTCTACGACAAGGCCGTGGGCAGGCTTGCGTTCCGGCGCCCCATAAAGGCGCTCGATCTCGGATGCGGCCCCGGAAGCATGACATGCGCGCTCGCGGCGAAGGCGCCTTCGTTGTCCGAGATCCACGGGATCGACATATCGGAAGACCAGATCCGGTACGCGCGCGGGCATACGCAAAGAACGGGATGCAGCATAGAGTTTCACACGGCTTCGATGGACGAACTTCCGTTTCCGGACGCTTCGTTCGATATGGTCATGTCATCGATGGCGTTGCACGAAACCCCGCCGCAGGTGCGGCGCGCCGCCATTTCGGAGACTGTGCGGGTTCTGAGGCCGAACGGATTGTTTCTTCTGGTCGACTGGAGCCGGCCGAGGTTCGGCTTGTACGGAGCCATCTGGCTGCCGCTTATCGCCTTTGCCGGAAAGAACGCGCGCGACAACTGGGACAACACCTATCGGCAGATCTGCCTGAGCAAGGGGCTGTCGCCGACGGAGGACCACTATATCAATTCCCTTATCCGGCGTCAGGTGTTCCGGAAGAAAGTTCCGCCCGACGCGCCCGGCTCCGTTTCTGCCGCCGCTATGAGATGAGGAAGCGTACGAAAAGTCTGTTCGCGCCGGACTCCGGGGAAAACGGGAGTCCGGCGTTCTTTCGACCCCGGGTGAACGACCGGGGCGGAACAGTTACGAGGTTGCAACAGTGCCGCAATGAACCGATAGCACACGGACCCTACAATGGGTCCGAGGAATCAGGCATGTCAGGAGGGATACGATGACTGCGAAGGTACGGCGTCCGATAATGCTGAAAATGGTTCTTATGACCGGCGTGATGGTTTTTCTGGCTGTCGTGTGTACTGCCGGATTTTCCATCCGGCGTTTCTCCGGGTTCTTCACGGATGAAGTCCAGCGCGAGGCGGACCGTGGTGTCCAGGGGATCGAAAATACGCTGAATGAGCTTCGGCAGGATGCGGAAATTCTGGCCGCGATCCTGGCCGCGACGCCATCCGTCAGGGGCGCGATCCTTTCCGGCGACCCGGATGCGATCCGGAACGAACTCCGGGCGATGTCCGGGCGGAGCGATTCGTCCGGGAAGAGAGCGGACTTTCTCACCGTGACCGACGCGAAAGGCGTTGTTCTCGCCAGAACGCACAGCGACCGAACGGGGGACTCCATAGCGCGACAGTACAGCACGTCGCGCGCGCTTGAAGGAAAGGCGGCCTCGGCCGTCGAACCGGGAACGACCATCCTTCTGACGGCGCGCGCGGCGGTTCCCGTCACGGATGCGAGCGGATCCGTGGCCGGAGTCGTGACCGCGGGATTCGACCTGTCGAAGGAATCCCTGGCCGATCGCGTCCGGGAACTGTTTGGGACCGAGATCACCATCTTCGGTGGCGATACGCGCTACGCGACGACGATCATGCAGGACGGGAAGCGGGCCGTCGGGACGAAGCTCGATCCGGCGATAGCGGAACAGGTTCTCGGACGAAAGGAGACGTATCGGGGCCGGACGGAGATCATGGGAGTTCCATTCCTGACGACCTACAAGCCCTTGCTTTCGCCCGACGGAGAGGCGATCGGCGCGCTGTTCGCGGGGCGGAGCCTGCTCGGAGTGATCGGCGAGACGAAGCGGCTGGTGGTGTTTCTGACGCTCGTCATGGGGTACCTTTTCATCGCCTTTCTCGCCGTAACGGCGTTCTTCGCGCGGAAGATCTCCCGTCCGCTGACGAAGCTCGTCGAAGTCGCCGAGCGGGTCGGCGAAGGAGACCTGTCCGCTTCGCCCGATCCGTCGATCGCGGGGCGCGGCGACGAAACGGAAATTCTCGTAACGGCGTTCGCCGGAATGATCGAAGCGCAGCGGATAACGATCGACAGCGCGAGAACGAGTGCGCAACTGACGGAAGAGAGGGCGAAGGCGCTCTCCGATCTTGCCGGGAATACGGCCGACGCGATGCAGCGGATTGAACTCCGGGTGGCCCGGCTTGCGGAGCTGGCGGCGGGCAACGCCTGCGCGCTGCAGGAGAGCGACGCGGGAATCCAGGGGATAGCGAGCGCCGCGGAAGCGGCGGCCGTCGCGTCGACGCAGGGGGCCGAGTCCGCGGAAAGGACGGCGCGCATCAGCGAGGAAGCCGGCGCGATGGTCCACGCCACGCTCGTCGCGATCCGAGAGATCGGAGAACGCTCCACCGGAACGGTCGCGGCGATGGAGCGTGTCGACGGAGCCGTGAAGGCGATCACGTCCTTCGTCGGGCGCATCGCGTCGATCGCCGAGCAGACGAATCTTCTGGCGCTCAACGCCGCGATCGAGGCGGCGCGCGCCGGAGCCACCGGGCGCGGTTTCGCGGTTGTGGCGGACGAGGTTCGCAAGCTCGCCGAGGAATCGAACGGGGCGGCCCGGGAGGTCGAAAAGATCATTCTGGAGCTTCGGGAAAGCGCACGGGGGTCCGTTTCGTCTATGGCCGACGTGAAGTCGCTCGTGGAGACGACGGTCGCCGGAGCCGAAGAGGCGGGCCGGCGGCTCGACGGCGCCTTGCGCGAGATCGGCCGGATCAGCGAAAGCATCCAGGGCATCGCGGCTGCGGCGCAGGAACAGGCCGCAGCGAGCGAACAGACGGCCGCCGGAATCGAGAGCGTCACGAAGTCCGTCGAAGAGGAGATCCAGTCCGTCGAAGCGATCCGGGACGCCACGAACGAGACGGCCGCCGCATCGCAGACGACGGCTGCGGAATCGCGCTCGATGGAAGAGGAGGCTCGGGGGCTGCTTCGGGTTCTCGACCGATTCCGGACAAACGGCGTGACGCCAGCGCTGACGCCGGGAGCGTGATTCCCGACCGGCCGGCGAGAAAGCTTCCGCACAAGGGACAGATTCCGGACAGAACACCTCGTGGGCGTCCACGATATAGCCCCCCGGACCGCCTCTTTCTCGTTCGGCGCGCATCCTGGTATGTCGAACACACGTTCGCACCGGCGGCAGTGGAAGAAATGGTGATATTTTCTGTTCGCCGGTTCGTAGAGTACTCGTATCCGGTAAAGGAACGGGAATGTAGACGAGTCCGGAGACTTCGCGCAGCTCTTTCGGTCGGGAAATTCGTTTGTCGCAGCGAATGTCGACCTCACAAGGGAAATCAGGGAGCGCTCTGACTGTGTCTGTGATGTCTAAAATATAAAAAATACAAAATGCCTGTGGCATTGACCTGATGTTTGATCTATAATTCCCGGTGCTTTCAGATCACATCAGGAGGGACCAAAGATGTCGGAAAAGATCCGCCGCCCCATCGCAATGAAAATGACCCTTATAACCGTCGGGATGATCCTGCTTTCGGTCATCTCCGCGGCGGGCCTCTCGATCCATCGGTTCGCCGCGTTTTTCACGGACGAGGTGCAGCGTGAGGCCGACCGGGGCATCCAGGGGCTTGAGTACATGCTCGACGAACTGCGCGTCAACGCCGAAGGCATGGCTTCCATTCTCGCCAACACGCCCGACGTCCGCGACGCGATCGCGACGGGAGACCGCGAGGCGATCCGAAAACAGCTTGCGGTCATGTCGAAACAGGAAAACGGAACGGGACGGCGCGTCGATTTCGTCGTCGCGACCGACGCGAAGGGGATCGTGCTCGCGAGGACGCACAGCGAAAAAGTCGGCGATTCGATCGCGGATCAGTACAGCACGTCGAAGGCCCTTGGCGGCGTGACCGCTTCGGCCGTCGAGCCCGGAACGGTCGTCCTGTTGACGGCGCGGGCCGCGGCTCCGGTAAAGGACTCGGAAGGCCGCCTGGTCGGAACGATCGCGACGGGGTACGACCTCTCGAAGAGCGAGCTGATGGACGGAGTGAAGCGCCTTTTCGGGCTGGAATTCACCCTCTTCGGAGGCGATGTCCGGTACGCGACGACGATCGAACAGGACGGGAAACGCGTCGTCGGAACGAAGCTCGATCCCGCGATCGCGGACCGGGTTCTGAAGCGCGGCGAACCGTATAAGGGACGGCTGTCGGTCCTCGGCGTTCCCTTTCTGACGTCGTACAAGCCGCTACGCTCCCCTTCGGGCGAAGCGATCGGCGCGCTGTTCGCGGGAAAGAGCCTCGTCGGCGTCATCGACGAAACGCGCAGACTCGTGATCTTCCTGACGTGCGTCATGGGCGGACTGCTTGCGATCTTTGTCGGCGTGACGGTCATATTCGCGAGGCGGATGACGCGGCCCATCTCGATGCTCGTCGGCGTCGCCCGCGATGTCGGCGAAGGGGATCTCTCCTTTGCGGGAGACGAATCGGCGCGGGGGCGGGGCGATGAAACCGAGGCGCTGGTGGATGCGTTCGCGCGGATGGTGGAGATGCAGCGGGAGGCGATCGCGAACGCGCGTTCGAGCGCCGGCGTGACGAAGAAAAAGTCCGATGCTCTGGCCGGATTGTCCGAGACGACCGCGAACGCGATGGAACAGATTGAGAAAAGGCTGGAGCGCCTCGTACAACTGGCGGAGAGCAACGTCGCCGCGTTGCAGGAGAGCAGCGCGGGAATCCAGGAGGTTGCTGGCGCCGCGTCGTCCTCGGCGCAGGCCGCGTCGGAAGGGGCCGAGTCGGCCGCGAAGACGGCGAGGATCGGCGAGGACGCCGGACTCCGCGTCCGCGAGACGATCGCCGCCGTCAGGGAAGTCGGCGGAAGATCCTCGCGGACGGTCGACGCGATGGAGCAGGTCGGAGCTTCCGTCGAGACGATCACGGGCTTCATCGGACGCATCGCTTCGATCGCCGACCAGACGAACCTTCTGGCGCTCAACGCTGCGATCGAGGCGGCGCGAGCGGGGGACGCCGGCCGCGGATTCGCCGTCGTGGCCGAGGAGGTTCGGAAGCTTGCCGAAGAGTCGAACCAGGCGGCGAGCGAGGTTGAACGGATCGTCGGCGAACTCCGGACGAGCACGGAAGTCTCCCTGACGTCGATGCACGATGTAGATTCGATCGTCGAGACGACCGTGCAGAAGGCCGAGGACGCCGGGAAGCGCCTCGACGAGGCGCTTGCGGAGGTCGCGCGGATTGCGGACAGGATCCGGAACATCGCGTCGTCCGCAGAGGAGCAGGCCGCCGCGAGCGAGCAGGCGAGCGCGGGAATCGAGAGGCTGACGAGGGCCGTCGAGGAGGAAACGGAGGCCGTCGACGCGATCCGCGACGCTACGGTCGAGGCGACGGCTGCGGCGCAGACGACTGCGGGAGAGTCGCGGTCGCTCGAAGAGGACGCGGACGGGCTGCTTCGGGTGCTTTCGCGCTTCAAGGCCGGAAACGACAGCCTCCCGGCGCCGGTGAAGTGACGTTTTAAAAGATTTCTCTCTTTGCGAAGAAAAAAAGTGCGAGAAAATCCTTGACATTTCGCAATCGGGTCAGTACAATTCCCGCAATCCAATATGCGGAACGGCGATGAGCCGCGACGCCGAC
>CAYVKE010000076.1:0-15168 GCA_964451935.1 uncultured Synergistaceae bacterium
CAACGGGATGTTTCATCTCATTCAACCTTTCGTTTCCGCATTTCACGGATGTATCTTCAAAATATCCGGCGCTTCCCCCGAGGGGGAACTCACGACCGGGGCGAATCCGCCGCGCCGGAAATCTCCGTCAGCAACGAAGCCAAAACGGGAGGGGAGTCGACGAATTCCGCAGCGTTCCGGCGCACCGCTTCGCCCGGCATTCCCCACACGACGGAGGTCTCCCTGTTCTGCGCGAAGGTGGCCGCTCCAAGATCCCGGAGCTGTTTCAGCTCTTCCGCGCCGTCGGCCCCCATTCCCGAGAAGAGCAGCGCGGCGGCGTTCTTCCCGTAGACCGAGGCCACGGACCGGAACAGCCTCGACGCGGAGGGCCGGACCATGTGCTCCGGGGGGTCATCGGAGAGGCGGATCGCCCCTCCGGGCGCCACCGTCATGTGCGCCCCTTCCGGGGCCACGGAGACCGTTCCGTTCCGCGGGATGTCCCCCTCGGCCGCTATTCGGACCGTCAGCGGCGTGACCTTGTCGAGCCATTCGACCAGCCCCCGCGTGAATCCCGGCGCCATGTGCTGCACGACGAGCAGCGGGCAGGGAAACTCGGCGGGAAGACCGGCGAGAAACGCGGAGAGCGCCTGGGGGCCGCCCGTCGACGCCCCGATCGCGGCGATCCTGATGTCCCGCTTCCGCGCGGCGGCGGCCTTTCGGAACGTCGGTTGCGGCGGCCGCTTCCGGAGTCGCGCCACCGTCGACTGCGCGGCGGTCTTGATCGTTTCGAGAAGCTCCCGTGCGTACTCCTCCGCTCCGGAGGCGATGTCGGCCGGTTTCGGCAGGATCGCGACGGCTCCCGCGTCCATGGCCTGAAAGGTCTTTTCGACCTCCATCGGATCCCAGCAGGAACTCACGATCACGACGGGGCGCGGGGCGTCGGATTCCATAATGCGCCTGGTCGCCTCGAAACCGTCCATTCCGCCCATGTGGATGTCCATCGTGACGACATCTGCCGCCTCCGTCGCGAGGAAGGCGAGCGCCTCCTCGCCGCTGCATGCGCACCCCGCGACGCGGATTTCGGGATCGGAGCGCAGGATGCGTTCCAGGATCTTCCGCATCAGCGCGGAATCGTCGACGATGAGAACGCGTATCACGGCATCTTCCCCTCTCCCTCCGCGCGGCGCTACAGCAGCCGCCGGATGACCTCGATCAGGGCGCCCTGGTCGAACCCGCCCTTGACGATATAGGCGTCGGCTCCGGCCGCCACGCCGCGCTCTTTGTCCTCCGCGGATTCGAGGGAGGTGACGAGGACCACGGGGAGTCCTGCGAACCGCTCTTCCGACCGGATTTTCGCGGTGAGGTCGAATCCGTTCATCCGGGGCATCTCGACGTCCGAAACGACGATGTCCGGTTCCTGCGCGGCGATCATCTCCCACGCCTCCATGCCGTCCACGGCGATCCGGACATCGTATCCCGCCGCGTTGAGGATGTTCTTGAGCAGCGTCCGCGACGTGATGGAATCCTCCGCGACGATGACCCGTTTCCGTCCGCTCTCCCCGGCCGGAGCGGACGCGATCGCCGGGCCGGAGGCCCTCCGGGCCGATATCACGAGATCCGCGCAGTTCAGGACCGGGATGATGTCTCCCGACCCGGGGATCGTGACTCCGGCGATGTTCCGGACCCGCCGGAGCTGACGCCCGAGCGGTTTCAGAAGGACCTCCCGTTCGCTGACGACCCGGTCGACGACGAGCGCGACCGTTACGGCTCCTGAACCCGTCGCGACGACGGAGAGAGTCTTTCCCTCCGGTGCGTCCCGCCGCGGCGGCAGTCCGAGGAGAGCGCCGAGGCGCACGAGCGCGAGCGGGACGCCGTCGAGCGACACGGTTTCCCGGTTTTCCACGCGTCGGATGTCGGAACGGCGGATCCGGGTCACGCGTCTGACGTTCGCCGTCGGAATGACGAAGAGCCGGCTTCGCTCCTCGACGAGGACGCCCCTGAAGGCGGCGAGGGTCAGCGGAAGCGAGATCGCAAAGGTCGTTCCCCTCCCGGGGACGGACGTGACGGCGACCGCGCCGCCGAGCGCCTCGACTCCCTCGCTGACGATCGCCATGCCGAGCCCGCGGCCCGAGATGGCGGTGATGATCGGGCTCGTGGAGACTCCGGACCGGAAGATGAGCATCCGCGCGGCGTCGTCGTCGAGCGAGAGCGCCTCGTCGCGCGAGAGCAGCCCCGCCCGGACGGCGCTCTCCCGCACCCGTTCCGCGTCGATCCCCCCGCCGTCGTCGGTCAGAAGAACCTGAACGCGTCCGCCGTCGACGGAAGACACCGACAGCGAAAGGGTTCCCGTCGGGGGCTTCCCCTTCGAACGCCGCTCCTCCGGCTTTTCGAGGCCGTGATCGACGGCGTTCCGGATGAGGTGGACGAGGGGATCCTTGAGTCCCTCGAGAATGCGCTTGTCCACTTCGATGTCGCCGCCAGCCGTCGTCAGCTCCGCCTCCTTGCCGAGATCCCGGGCGAGATCCCGCACGATCTTCGGGAATCCCTGGAGCAGCGTGCTGCACGGGAGCATGAGGACCGTCCGCGCGCTTTCGAGGAGGTTCCCCACGAGTCCCTCTGTCGCGTGCCGGTCCGCCGCGAGCGCCCTTTCGAGCGTTCCCGCCCGCTCCCGCAATTCCTCAAGGCGATTCCGGCCGCCGTCGAGAAAGCCCGCGACGGCCGGGGAAAGTCGCCCCCCGGCGCCGGCCTCGTGCAGCGCATTTCGCGCCTTTCGCCATTCGTCCCGCCATTTCGAGAGAAGGATGCGGATTTCCCGGACTTCCTCGAATCGGGCTCCGAGGATCTGGTTCAGCGGGACCAGCTCTTCGGCCTTCAAAAACAGATCGTCCAGCTTCCCGGCGGCGATTCGGACCGTATCCTGCGCGGCGGGTCTGCCGGGGACGGCTGTCGCTGCGGGGGCTCGCTCAGGTTGGGAGTCCGGTTGCGGTTCCGGCCTCGCTTCCGGCTGTGCAGCGGAGGACGGCCCCTGCTCCTCAAGGGACGGCGCGAAGAAGACTCCCGTTGCGCCGTCCTTCCGTTCGGGTTCGTCCGCATGCGTTGCGTCGCGTTCCCTCCGGATTCCGGGAAAGGGGAACGCGGCTCCGCGCGGGGAGCCCAGGGCGCCGAGGAGCGATTCGAGTTCCTTTCGGACCTGCGGCGACCGGGGGTCGTCCCTGCCGGAGGCGGCGAGCATCGAGGCGAGGACGTCCGCCGCCCGCTGGAGGCTGTCGTACGCGTCCCTGCCGGGGTGGAGCGTTCCCTTCTTCATGCCGGAAAAGACGCTCTCCATGACCTGGCAGAGCGAGGAAATCGCGGGCATTTGAACGGCTTGCGCGGCCCCCTTCAGACTGTGGGCGGCGCGAAAGACGTCCTCGATCGTTTTCGGAGAGGACGTCCCCTTTTCGAGGTCGAGCAGGCCGGAGACGATCGTCTGGAGGTATTCTTCCGCCTCGGGAACGAAGTCCCTCCTGAGTTCTTCGAGAAATTCCGTTTCGCTCTGCGTCATGGCCGTCGCTCCGCCGCGGCGTTCCTCCGCTTCAGACCGTGTACCGGCCGACCAGCGCGGCGAGCCTGTTTCCCATGTCCCTGAGGTGTCCGGCGGCCGATTCGAGGTCTTTCATTCCGGCCACGTTCTGCTCTCCGGCCTCGCGGATGCTGGTCATGGCCTGGGTCGCCTGCCCGAGCGCGGCGAGGAGTTCGTTGTTGGCCGCCGCGATCTGCGCCGCGGCCTGCGTCGTCTCGGTGAAACTCCGGGTGACGGTCTGGACGGATTCCTTCGACGGAACGGCGTCTCTCGCCCCCTGTTCCACGGCCTTGGTCCCCTGTTCGATCGCCATCACGGACGCTCCGGTCGCCTTCTGGATGTCCCGCAGGATCCGCTGAACTTCCCGCGCGGACTGTCGCGACTGCCCCGCGAGGCTCTTGATCTCCTGGGCCACGACGGAGAAGCCGCGTCCCTGTTCTCCGGCCTTCGCCGCCTCGACGGCCGCGTTCACGGCGAGCAGGTTCGACTGTTCCGCGATGTCTTCGACGGTCTCGGTGATCTCACCGACCTCCTGGCTCTGTTCGCTGAGACGGACGATTGTTTCGGCAATGGAACTCATTCGTTCCCCGATGTTTCTCATTGCCTCGAAGAGCGCATCGGTCGCGACCTTTCCCCGCTGCATGACCTGGAGTCCCTGCTGGGCGCTTTCGGCCACGCTGCGGCTTTTCTTCGAGGTCATTTCGGCGCTGGTCCGCAATTCCTCCATCGTCGCCGTGGTTTCGACGACCGCGACTTCGGTCTCCTCCGAACTCGCGGCGACTTCCGATACGGAGGCGAGGATCTGGGTCGACGCCGTCGCGAGGGAGGACGCCGCTTCCTTGATTTCCGCGATCTGCATCCGGAGTTCGCTCGTGACGTCGTGAAGCGCGCTTGCCAGTGCGCCGATTTCGTCCCTGCGGGAGAGGAGCGCTTCGGGCGCGTCCCCGGAAATGTCGCCGTTACGGAGCCGAGCGAGCAGTTCCACGACCGTCGCCAGGGGTCCCGTGATGCTTTTCGATATGACGGCGGTCAACGCGATCGCGGCCAGGAGGCCGCCGACGAAGGCGGCCAGCATGAAGTGTTTGAGGAGCATCGCACGCTCAAGGTCGCTCCGGACCAGGGACGCCGTATTTTCGCCGTTTTCGGCGGCCAGGCTCTCGAGCGTTTGCCCGAGCGCGTCGGAGACAGGGCGCAGCGCCGTATACAACTCCTTGAATTTTCCGTAGGAGACGACCTTCGCCTCGTCGGTGACGGCCCGGACGATCAGCTCCAGCGTTCTGTCCATTTCGCGGTGCAGCCTGCGCCACGTCTCATAGTGCCCCCTGAGGACGTCGAGAAGCTGTTCTTCCTTTACCCCATGCCGTTTCGTCGCGAGAAGCGCCTTCCACGTCTTGTCGAACTGTTCCCATGTTCTGTAGCGCGCGTCGAGGACGTTCTGGAGGTCGACGTCGCGCGCGGCGCTGTTTTCGGCGAGGACGGCCTCGAGGCTTTCGGCGCGGATGACCGTTCGCAGTGCGTTGAGTTTCGTGAGGATGCGAAGGTCCGCAACGCGCATCTCTCCGATTTCCGCCAGATCGCCCGAGATGCGGGAGATCCCGAAGAGGCCCGCCCCTCCGAGAATGACGGCTGCGAGAACGACGAAGCCGAAGCCGAGCGCCAGTTTCTTTCCGATCCGGATGTTGTCCAGTGTCACAGGGAGGTCCCTCCTCGCGGGTCTATGGTTCTTCGTTCACAATGAGCGAGCCGTCGCTCAGGATCTTCGCGCCGTCGAGGACGGCCAGGCCGTTTTCCCCGATGCCCAGGACATACGTTCCCCGGGCTCCCTTCAGCGCCGGCAGGGGAGGGTGGAGCGCGGCCCGGGAAATGACCGCGATTCCGGGGACCCCGTCCGCGAGAAGTCCCAGCTCCATGTCGTCCGAGCAGAGCAGAACGATCCGCTGCGGCGCTCGGGGTTCGCTGCGCTCGCGGAGTTTGCCTGGCTCGCTCCGTTCGCTATGCTCGCTTCGCTCGGGGGCCGGAATTCCGAACAGGATCTTCAGGTCAACGACGGAGACGATTCGTCCCCTCAGGTTGACGACTCCCGTGACGAAGGAGGGCGTGCAGGGGATCGGCGTCATCCGGAACGGAGGGAAGACCTCTCCGACGTACCGCGATTCCACGGCGCAGCGTTCGTCGCCCAGCAGGAACTCGACGACCTCCGTCCGGTCCGCGCCGTCGTCTTCGTCATGCGCGCCCCGGGCGAGCCGTCGCGCGCGCTCGCCGAATATCCGCGATTTCCGTTCGTCCGGCGTTTCCGGACTTGCAGGTTTCGTCATCGATTATCCCGGCTCCCGACTTTCAGAGCGTCTTCCCGCGAAGGGTCCGGACGGCCGCCAGAAGCTCTCCGGCGGTGACGCCCTCGCCTTCGGGAAGAACGTGATCCTCCGGAACGCGCGAAAGCAGCTCTTCGGCGTTCCGGAGATGGCGGCCCGCATCCCCGGCCTTTCCCGCCCCGAGCGCCAGAATTCCCATCGCGTAATGCGCCAGGATGAACTCCGGGTCCAGGAAGACGGCGCTTCTCAGGGCGGAGAAGGCCTCCCGCTCGTTCCCGAGTTCCTGGAGCAGCATCGACATGAAATAGAGCGGAACCGGATCGGTCCCGTCCCGCCGGTGGGCGTCTCGGGCTTCGCGCAGCGCCGCCTCGTGCATTCCACGGTTTGCAAGATTCCGTACATTGTCCATAATAGCACGGAGATCGGAAGAAGGCTGAATGGAATCATCCTCTCCCGGCGGTTCCGGGATTTCGGGGTCGTCCGACAGGAACGTCCCTCCGGGAATATCTTCCGGCTCCCCCGGGGCCTCTTCGTCCGGGGGCCGACGGAGTGATGTCGCCGCGGGGAAAAAGGGGAAATCCCGCCCCGCGTCGTCGTCTCCTTCCGGCTCAAACTCCTGCGGAAGCGGCGATGCGACGGGAAAAGACGCCGCCCGGCCCGCTTCCTCCTTCCGGTACAGCGTCGCTCCGTCGCAGGGGATCGAGGAGAAGCGCGAGGCGAGAAACGGGGACGTCTCGCAGGAGGCGACGACAAGCCACCCTCCCGCAGGCAGGATATCGTGAAAGTGTTCGAGGATCTCCTCCCGCTTTTCCTGCGAGAAATAGATCAGCACATTGCGGCAGAAGATGGCGTCCGGGCTCGCGCCGTCGCGCCAGAGGAACCACGGACGTTCTGCGAGGTTCAGCCGGGCGAAGGAGACGTTCTTCCGGAAGACGTCCCTCACCGAGTACCGCTCGGCGCCGCATGGGGAGAAATACCGGAGGATCATGGAGTCGTCCATGCCGCGGAACGACCATCGCGAATACACGCCCTTCCGGGCCTTTTCGAGGGCGTTCGGATTGATGTCCGACCCGAGGACGGAAAAGCTCCCGGCCCCGCAGCGGGGAAGCGCGTCGCCCGCGAGCATGGAAAG
Organism: uncultured Synergistaceae bacterium; assembly: GCA_964451935.1. GTDB lineage: Bacteria > Synergistota > Synergistia > Synergistales > Aminobacteriaceae > CALFXN01. Next base: position 6,986 of record CAYVKE010000076.1, read on the forward strand.
CGTGTAGGGCTCTTCGCCCGTGCTGCACCCCGCGCTCCACAGGCGGATGTCGTCGTCCTTCCGCGTCGCTATGTCGGGGAGGATCACGTCGACGAATGCGTCGAGGGCCTTTCTCTCACGGAAGAAGAACGTCTCTCCGACGGTGAGCCGGAGCGCGATGTCTTCGAGCGCGTCATCGCCGGGAGGAGCGTCCAGAAGGCGACGAAGGCATTCGAGGGGAGAAAGCCCCCTTTCGGACGCCGTTTCGAGAACGGCCCGCCAGACGCCGGTCCTCTTGCCGTCCGGAAGGTGGAAGCCGAAGCGTTGCTCCATCTTTCCGCCGAGACGTTCGACGCCGGTCTCCGCGCTTTCGGGAACGGCCGTCGGAAACGGCGGCTTCATGAGGGCGCTCCCGCGGAGGAGACGACCCTGTCGATGGATTGGAGTTCCCTGTCAGTCAGCGGACCGAGATCTTCGGGGAAGCGGATGAGAATCCCCTGCTCCGCTCCGGGTTCGTAGGCCACGAGAACGGTTCGTTCCTCCCCGTCCTCCCCGTGCGTCGAGGGGAGGGAGAGCGGGGCCGTCCCGGGCGCGAGGGATTCCACCCCTTCGACGGAATCGGCGAGCAGTCCGCAGAGATGCGTTCCCTTCCGGAAGAAGATGAACCGGTCGCTGAGTTCCATTTCCGGGAAGGAAGCGTTCGGACGCCTGCGGATGTCCGTCACGGGGACGGGCTCGCCTCCGAGATTCGCCACGCCCCGGACGCACGGGGGCGCTTCGGGAATCTCGAGAAGCTCCGCTGCCGCGGCGACGTGGACGACACATTCGCACGGCATGGCGAACCGCCTGCCGTCGATGACGAATACCAGATAAGAATCCCGATCCACGTCCCCTCGCCTCGCTTCGCGTCCCGGACGGCGCATGCCGTCTGCGGAAATTCGTTTTGGCGCTAATCATATCGCATCAGGAAGAAGGGGAAAAGCGCATCGGGGCGCACGGGACGAAATTCCGCGCGCGAGTGTGGCGTATTGTCGACGAAAGGCGTGCGTCCGTGCTTTTGCACGCCCTTCGAAATCATCCGTCCATTCGAATTTTTCACGACGCAATTCTTGACATTGTTCCGTCCGGGTGCTACCGTTTTGAAGGAAATCCTTCACGCATGCATTGTATACGAAAAATATCCTTCACACATTCGATCCGTTCCTACAGAAGGAGGCGTATTTCGTGCTGCGAACGCTGATACAGTCCAAACGGCCCCAGATGTCCGACCGGCAGGGGCGCATCGCCGATCTGATCCTGCATTCTCCGCGCGAGGCGGCCTTCATGACGGCGACGGAACTCGCTTCCGCCGCGGGCGTCTCGGAGGCCACCGTCATCCGGTTCGCCTACTTTCTGGGCTTCTCCGGGTATCACGCGCTGCGCGACGCGGTGAAGGAGATGCTCATGGACCGCCTCTCCACGCTGGAGCGGCTCCAGAAATCCGCTCCCGGAGAGGGAAAGGCCCAGGCGGCGGACGCCGTGCGTACCGACCTGTCCACATTGTCTTCCTATCAGGGAACGCTCATTCCCGAGGCCGTCGACGAGATGGGGGCGGCTCTCGCGGGCGCTCCGGCCGTGTATATCGCCGGATATCGAAGCTCCTATTCGCTCGCGTACTACCTTTCCTTTTATCTTTCCTGGCTCCTCCCGAACGTGTCCCTCATTGGCGAGGACATTCCCTATGAAATGCTCGTCAACGCGCCCGGGGGCGGCGTCGTCGTCGGAATCAGCTTTCCGCGCTATTCGCGCTGGACCGTGGACGTCCTGACCTTCGCGCGAACCTCCGGTCTGACGGTCGCCGCCGTGACGGACTCTCCGAACAGCCCGCTGGCGCGTCAGGCGCGATATCTCATGACGGTGGCCTATCAGCCCGTCTCGTTCGTGGACTCGCTGACGACGCCGCTGTGCGCGTTGAACGGCCTGATCCTGTCCGTCGCGAACCATCTCGACGGCGTTCGCGAACGGCTGGAACGACTGGAACACATCTGGATCGATCAGGGCGTCTACGCCGCGGGCGGTCCGCTTCCGGAGATGAACGACCGGGGAGGTGAGAGCGCGGGACGGAAGCGGGCGGCGAAACGGAAAGAAGCGCATGAAGAAAAGGAGGAATCACAGCGATCATGACTGAATGGGGACATCTGATCCCGAGAAGTTACGCGAGTTCGCTCAAGACCGCCGTTCGCGGCGAGGGAATCTACATCTGGGACGAAGACGGGAAGCAGTATATCGACGGATGCAGCGGCGCGCTGTTGTCGAGCATCGGGCACGGCGTCCGCGAGATCCGCGAGGCGATGATCGCCCAGCTCGAGTCGATCGAGTTCGCCCACCCGTCGCGCTGGGTATCGAAGGCCTCCGTCGAGGCCGCCGATGCGGTCGCGTCGATCGCTCCCGCGGGGCTGTCGCAGGTCTGGCTCGTCAGCGGCGGCAGCGAGGCGATCGAGTCGGCGCTGAAGATCAGCCGCCAGTATTTCGTGGAGCGCGACGGAGCGGGGAGCGCGAAATCGGTGTACATCGCCCGCTGGAACTCCTATCACGGGAGCACGATCGGAACGATGGCGCTCGCGGGAAGCATGGCCCGGAGACAGCTCTACGCGCCGATCTTCAAGGAAGGCCCGAAGATCGAGACGCACTATTGCTACCGCTGCCCCTACGGGAAGACCTATCCGGAATGCGACGTCGTCTGTGCGCGCCGGCTCGAGAGCGAGATCCGCAGGATCGGGCCGCAGTATGTGGCCGCCTTCGTCGCCGAACCCGTCGTCGGGTCGACGGTCGGCGGACTTCACCCGCCCGCAGAGTACTGGCCGATCATCCGGGAGATCTGCAGCAAATACGACGTTCTTCTGATCGCCGACGAAATCATGACCGGCTTCGGCCGGACCGGCAAGCCGTTCTGCGTCAACCACTGGAACGTGACGCCCGACATCATCTGCACGGCCAAGGCCATAACCGGAGGGTACGCGCCCGCCGGAGGAATCATCGTCCGGGACGAGATCGTCGACACGCTCCGGAAGGGGAGCGGGGCCTTCGTTCACGGGCACACGTACAATGCGAACCCCGTCACGGCGGCGGCTGTGGTCGCGACCGTGAAGTACATGAAGGACCACGACGTATTCGGAAACGCCGCCGTCCAGGGAGAGCGGCTCGGGAAGGCGCTCGCGTCCGCAGCGGACAACCCGATCGTCGGCGAGGTCCGCGGCATGGGAATGATGCGGGGCGTCGAACTCGTCATGGACAAAACAACGAAGGAGCCCTTTCCGGCGTCGTTCAAGGCGGCGGGCGTAGCGACTGCGGAGTGCTTCAAGCGCGGCCTCGTGATCTACCCCGGGACGGGGCAGATCGACGGGTGCGCCGGCGACCAATTCCTTCTCGCTCCTCCCCTGGTCGCGACGGCGGAACAGATCGACGAAATCGTCCGTCGCCTCGGGGAAGGCCTCGCGGCGGCGGCGGAGATTCTCCTCGCGAAGGCGCGGGGATGACGGCGCAAAAGCTTTGAAAATCTGAAGGGAGGCACGGATATGAAACGGTTCGGACTGGTGTTGTCGCTTGTTGCGGTTCTGGCTCTCGCGGGAGGCGCGTATGCGCTGGAGTTCGTCACGATCGGGTCGGGCGGCGTCGGCGGGACGTACTATCCGCTCGGGGGCGCGATGGCGGAGATGCTCAACAAGGCCGGCATCGACGTGAAGGCCACGTCGCGCGCGACGGCCGCGTCCAAGGAGAACTGCCGCCTCGTCGCGTCCGGCAAGGCGCATATCGGCATGTCGATGGGCTCGACGCTCTTCCAGGCGGTCAACGGCGTCGAGGCGTTCAAGGAAGACGGCAAGCTGCCCCTTCAGATCCTCATGAACATGTATCCGGCGCCGCAGCATCTCGTGGCCGTCAAGGGGTCGGGCATCGAAAAACTTTCGGACATCAAGGGAAAGCGGGTTTCTCTCGGCGCGCCCGGCGGCGGCGATCAGGTGCTGTCGCTGCTCATCCTCAAGGAAGCCGGAATCGATCCGGAAAAGGATATCAAGAAGTACCAGCTCACGCAGCCTGAAGGCGTCATGGCGCTGAGCGACGGCAACATCGACGCGGTGTTCTGGAACTTCGCGATCCCCGGGGCGTCCGTCCTCGAAGTCTCCGCCAAGCGGGACATCGTGCTGGTTCCCCTTCCGGAGGATCTCGTCAAACGCGTCATCGAAAAGAATCCCTTCCTGCTTCCGTTTACGATCAAGAAGGGGACCTACGCGAAAGTCGACGGCGATGTTCTCACCATCGCCGACGGCAACTATCTCGTCGTGAAGGAAGGCATGAAAGAAAAGCTCGCGTACGATATCGTCAAGACATTCGTCGAGAAGCGCGGCGAACTCATGAACGTGACGAAGCAGGCCGAGCACTTCGCTCCGGAAGAGGCCAGCCTGGGAATTATCTCTTTCACCCCCGGGGCGGTCAAGTATTTCACCGAGAAGGGCGTGACGATGAAGAAGTAGCGTCTTCTTCGGCAGCCGTACGGCCCGGCGTCGTCCATGCCGCCGGGCCGCTTCAGATCTGTCCATCTGGGGGGAAACCGACATTATGACGACAGAACAAGGCGCAGCGGGCGCTGCGAGGGATCCGGCGGAGCTTCTCGACGAATGCGAGGGCAAGAAGCGCCGTCTTTCGGGGTGGCAACTCTGGCTCGTCTCGGGAATCGCGCTCGCGGCATCGCTCTTTCACCTCTATACGGCGGCTTTCGGCCTGCTCTCGGCCATGTACCAGCGAAGCATCCACTGGATGCTGATGGGCGTATTGATCTTTCTGCTCTACCCCGGAACGAAGAACCGTTCCCGGCTCAAGATCGACTGGTGGGACTACGTCCTCGCCGGGCTGACGATTCTCGGATGCATGAACATCATCCTCAACTGGGAAGCCATCTCCATGCGCGAGGGGACTCCGATCACCTCGGATATCGTTCTCGGCGTCATGATGATCGTCCTGGTCATCGAGTCCGCTCGGCGATCCATGGGGTGGGCGCTGCCGTCCGTGGCGATCATCGCGATGATCTACGCCATGACGGGGCCGTATCTCCCCGACATGATCGCGCACGCGGGGTTTTCGCTCGAAGAACTCGGCCCGTTCCAGTACCTCCGCACCGACGGAATCTTCGGCGTTCCGCTCGGGGTGTCGGCGACGTTCATCTTCCTGTTCGTGGTTTTCGGATCGTTCCTGAGCGTATCGGGCGCGGGACAGTTCTTCATCGACCTCGCCATCGCGCTCACGGGGCGCAGCGTCGGCGGTCCCGGCAAGGCCGCGGTCGTTTCGAGCTGCCTTATGGGGATGGTGTCGGGCAGTTCGGTCGCGAATGCGGTAACGACCGGGGCTTTCACGATTCCGCTCATGAAGAAGGGCGGCTACACGTCGACCTTCTCGGGTGCGGTCGTCGCGGCCGCGTCAACGGGCGGCCAGGTCATGCCGCCGATCATGGGAGCAGCGGCCTTCATCATGGCGCAGTTCCTCGGCGTGGCGTACTGGGAGATCGTCGTGGCGGCGTTCATCCCCGCGACGCTCTACTTCCTGTCGCTCTTTGCGATGGTGCACTTCCGCGCCGCGCGGCAGGGAATCACCGGCCTGCCGGAGAACATGATCCCGAATGTCCGGCTGGTCCTGAAAAACGGCTGGCATTACATCATTCCGCTGGTCACGCTCGTGGGGTTCCTCGCGACGGGATACTCCCCCGTGAAAGCGGTCTTCTGGTCGATCGTCCTTATGGTCGCCGCGACGTGGCTCGGGCGTCCCGAATACCGCATGACGCCGAAGAGCGTCCTGCAGGCGCTCATCGATGGCGCGACGGGAGCCGTCGAAGTTGCGGCCGCCTGCGCCTGTTCGGGACTCATCATCGGCGTCATCGGCATCACGGGGGTCGGGCTTGCGTTCTCGTCCTTCGTCATGAGCATGTCGTACGGCATCCTGCCGCTCGCGCTCTTTCTCACGATGGTCGGCTCGATCATCCTCGGAATGGGCGTCCCGACGACCGCGCAGTACATCATCACGTCGACGCTCGCGGCTCCGGCCCTGCATGCGATGGGGGTGCCGCTCATGTCGGCGCATCTGTTCTGCCTGTACTTCGGCGTACTTGCGGATGTGACGCCGCCCGTGGCGCTCGCGACCTACGCGGCTGCGGGCATCGCCGGGTCCGGCGTTCTCGCGACCGGGTTCACGGCGCTGGTTACGGCCGCAGCCGGATTTCTCGTGCCTTATATGTTCGTGTACAACCCGGCGATCCTGTGTCAGGGATCGGTTCTTGCGATCGCCTGGAGCACCGCTGCGGCCGTCATGGGCGTCATAGGTCTGTCGGCGGGAATCCAGGGTTTCTACAGGTCGAAACTGACGCTGATCGAGCGCGCGCTGCTGCTGGCCGTGCCGTTCATGCTCATCCACCCGAGCATCGTCACGGATATCCTCGGCGTCGCGATTCTCGTGGGACTCTATCTTTTCCGCTCCCGGTCCGGCGGCGGAACGCCGACGCCGGAATCCGGCAGGTAGACCGGGCGCGGAGGACGAAACACAACCAAGGGAGGTGCGGCACAAAATGCCCGCAAAACTCATCAAGCCGGTCATGTCCGCAGACGAAGCCGTCCGCAACGTGCGCGACGGAATGTCCGTCATGGTCGGCGGCTTCAACTACGGCGGCGTCCCGTACACGCTCGTCGACGCGCTCGTGAAGTCCGGCGTGAAGGATCTCCACCTGATCGCCAACGACACGCTCTACGCGAACGATTCCGTTCCACAGGGCATCGGCCACGGGATGCTCGTCGTGAACGGACAGGTCCGCAAGGTCACGGCCTCGCATATCGGGCTCAACCGCGAAACGGGGCGTCTCTTCAACGAAAAGAAGATGGAACTGGAACTCGTGCCCCAGGGGTCGCTCGTGGAGCGCATCCGGGCGGGCGGGTTCGGGCTCGGCGGCGTCCTCACGCCGACGGGCGTCGGAACCTGCTACGAGGACGACAAGCAGGTCGTCGAGGTGGACGGCAAGCGCTACATCGTCGAAAAGCCGCTTCGCGCGAACGTTGCACTGATCCGGGCGCACAAGGCGGACCGCTACGGCAACCTGACCTACTTCGGAACGGGGCGGAACTTCAACCCCGCGATGGCGACGGCCGCGGATCTCGTCATCGCCGAGGTCGACGCGATTCTCGAACTCGGCGGCATCGACCCCAACGACGTCGTCACGCCGGGAATCCTCGTGGACATCCTCGTGCTGAAAGGAGACGGATACTATGCTTCCCGTACTTGATGAAGAACTCGTCCGTGTCCGGATCGCCAGGCGCATCGCGCTCGACCTCGAGGACGGATCGGTGGTCAATCTCGGAATCGGAATTCCGACGCTCGTGTCGGACTACGTCCCCGAGGGGCGTTCGGTCGTGACGCAGACGGAAAACGGCGTCGTCGGCGCGGGGCCGAAGCCCGAAAAGGACGATTGGCGCTTCATCGGCGCGGGCGGTCGCTGCCTGTCGCTGCTTCCCGGATCGAGCATCGTCGCCAGCGACATGAGCTTCGGGCTGATCCGCGGCGGGCATCTCGACGCGACGGTCCTGGGCGCGCTCGAGGTCGACGAGAGGGGAAACCTCGCGAACTGGTGGATCCCGGGCAAGCTCGTTCCAGGCATGGGGGGCGCGATGGATCTCGTGACGGGCGCGAAGACCGTGTACGTCGCGACGACGCACTGCGACAAGAAGGGGAAGTCGAAGCTCGTGAAGACCTGCTCCCTGCCGCTGACGGGCGCCGAAGTCACGGACGTCATCGTGACTGAATTCTGCGTCGTCCGGAAGATCGACGGCGTGATGACGCTCTGCGAAATCGCGCCCGAAGTCACGGTCGACGAACTCGTCGCACACACGGACATGACGCTGAAGATCGCGGATACGGTCCTGCCCATGGAGGGATGCAAATGACCCGCGCTGCGTCCGGGAAACACCCGGTGATCCTGTCGGCGTGCCGAACGGCCGGCGGAAAGTTCGGAGGGGCGTTCAAGGACCTGAGCGCTCCGGACCTCGGCGCGGTCGCGATCAAAGAGGCCGTGGCCCGTGCGAAGGTCGAACCGTCGGACGTCGAGGAAGTCATCATGGGGAACGGCTGGCAGGCGGGCGTCGGCGCGAACCCGGCGCGGATCGCGCTCTTCCGGTCCGGCCTGCCGCAGAGCATCC
>CAYVKE010000077.1:0-2140 GCA_964451935.1 uncultured Synergistaceae bacterium
GGGCCACATGTTCGTCACGAGCGTCAAGGATTCCGATTACGCAGTCTTCTAGGACACCGACGATGGGGCGCTTCCGGAGCGCCCCATCGCTCTTTCCGCACACGTTGTCGCCCTCTTGCGTTCCAACTGACAGAACACAAGTCTACAGCGTCGAACATTGACGAACCTCCCCGACATCAGTAAGATTACCGTGCACAGTGCGATTGGCCTGTGATTCATGTTTCGTGACGACGCAACGGGCTCTTCAGGGAAAGGACGGCCGATACGAGGATGCGAATCGCGTACGATGAAATGAAGGACGTCTTCGAGCGGGTTCTTCTGAAATACGGCTTCCCGAAAAAAACGGCCGATCTCTCGGCGCGGCTCTTCACGGACAACAGCTGCGACGGCATCGCTTCCCACGGGGTGAACCGCTTTCCGAGGGTCGTTTCGTACATCAAGAAGGGACATATCCATCCCGGAGCGGAACCCTCGCTTGAAACCTCCCAGGGCGCGCTGGAGCGCTGGAACGGAAATCTCGGAATGGGCAACACCAACGCGGCGTTCGCCATGGAGCGGGCGATGGCGCTTGCCGACGAGTCCGGAATCGGATGCGTCGCGCTCCGCAACACAAACCACTGGATGCGCGGCGGCGCGTACGGACTTCAGGCGGCCCGCGCCGGATACATCGGCGTCTGCTGGACGAACACGATGCCGAACATGCCCCCGTGGGGCGCGAAGGACCGGCGCATCGGCAACAACCCCCTGATCATGGCGATCCCGCACGGCGACATGCCCGTTCTCATGGACGGCGCCCTCGCGCAGTTCTCCTACGGCGCGATCGAGAGCGCCCGACTCGCGGGCAGACAGCTTCCCGTTCCCGGGGGGTACGACCGGGACGGCGTTCTCACGACGGACCCCGCGGCGATCGAGGAGACCTGGCGCGTGCTTCCGATCGGCTTCTGGAAGGGCTCGGGCTTTTCGATCGCGCTCGACATGATCGGCGCGATCCTGTCGGGCGGAAATTCGGTTCCCGAAGTCGGCAAACTCGACGACGAGATCTCCGTCACGCAGGTCTTCATCGCCTTCAGACCCGGCGACGACGACTTCGCAAAGACGACTGCGGACGCCGTCATCGCGGATCTCCGGGCGGCCGAGCCCGCGGTCGAAGGAGGAGAGATCCTCTACCCCGGCGAAAAGGAAGGACGGACCCGGAAGGAAAATCTCGAAAAGGGCATCCCCGTGGTCGAGGAGATCTGGCGCGCCATTCTCGCGGAGCTGCCGGTTTCGTAGGATTCGGAGTCACGCGGTGGGGGCGTTCCCCTTCGCATATTGCACCATACTTTCAGAGGAGGTACTACGAATGAAGAAATTTGCGGCACTGTTTTTCGCAGCGGCTCTTGCGCTCGTCTTCGCCGTCCAGGCGGTTCCCGCACGGAGCGACGCGGCTCCGCTGAAGCTCGTCGCGGCGCACAACCAGACGTCCCAGGAGAACCCCTACCAGTACGGCATGAAGAAGTTCAAGGAAGTTCTCGAGAAGATCTCCGGCGGCGAAATCACGGTCGACGTTCACGCCGGAACGATCGGCACGAACGAAGACGAACTCGTCGAGAAGCTCAAGCTCGGCGCGGCCGATGTCGTCGTCGCGTCCCCCGGCTTCATGACCAAGATCGGAATCCCCGAGGTGGACCTCTTCTCGCTGCTCTATCTCTACAAGAGCTTCGATCACTGGGGAAAGGTCGTCGACGGCGAGGTCGGACAGACGCTCTCGAAGATCATCAACGAAAAGTCGAAGAACAGCTTCCGGATCGCCGCGTTCTGGTCCGCGGGCGTCCGGAACTACTACGGCAAGAAACCCATCAATGCGATCGACGACCTCAAGGGCATGAAGATCCGCACCCAGATGTCCGGCGTCGTCGCCGAATTCTGGAAGAAGACCGGCGCGATCCCGACGCAGGTCGCCTGGGGCGAACTCTACCAGGCGCTGCAGCAGGGCATCGTCGACGCGGCCGAGAACGACTACACGAACTTCAGCCTTCTCGACCACCACAAGACCGTCAACGGAAAGTTCATCACCGAGACGGAGCACGACTACACGACGCGGTTCGTCCTGATGAACGGCAAGAAGTGGGACGCGCTGACCGACAAGCAGAAGGAATGG
>CAYVKE010000077.1:2240-15010 GCA_964451935.1 uncultured Synergistaceae bacterium
GAGTCGCTGAAGCTGACCGATCTCGTGGAGAAGATCCGGGCTGCGGGAAAGTAGCCCGCGCTTTGAAGGCCGTTCCTTCTCCCCAACGGGAGGGGGAACGGCCTTTCTTTGAAGGACTGCTCCCCGGGATTCCTCGCGCCTCGCGGGGGATTTTTCTTTATTCCGCAGTCTCCGTTTTTTAATGCGTTCCGTAGAGGAGGAACACCGTGAAAAAACTTGTTTCGAGTATCGTACGCTTTCAGGAAACGATGGGAATGATTCTGCTCACCGTCTTTTTCCTGGCCATCCTGGCGCAGATCGCCGCCCGGTACATGGCCATCCCGCTGCTCTGGACGGAAGAGCTGGCGAACTATTCCTTCATCTGGGCCGTTTTCATGGGCGCGTCCGTGATGGTCCACTACAAGGCGCACTTCGCCTTCACGTTCCTGATCGAAAAATTCAGGGGCAGGAGTTCGCTCGTCTACGACGTGGTCATCTGCGCCGTTCTGCTCTGCTTCACGGTCCCGATGACCCTGTACGGCGTCACGATCGTTTCTGAGTTCTGGGACTACAACTGGATCACCCTCACGTGGGTCAAGATGGGATACACCTGGATGTGCCTTCCGATCATGGGCTCGACCATGACGCTCTACATCGTCGAACACGTCGTCGAAGACATCCGGACGCTGCTGCGGGGAGGGGCCGTCGCATGACGCCGCTCCTGATCGTCGTCCTGTTCGTCGTCCTCATCTTCATCGGCGTTCCCATCGCGTTCGTCATCGGCCTCGTGTCGCTTCTCGGGATCATGTCCATCCCGATGATCCCGAATCTCACGGTCTTCATGAAGATGTTCAACGGGTTGAACTCGTTCGTCCTGCTCGCGATCCCGCTGTTCATCCTCGCAGCGAACATCATGAACCGAGGAAAGATCACGGAAATGCTCGTGAACTTCTGCATCGCGCTCGTCGGCAATATCAGGGGCGGACTCGCGCATGCGAACATCCTCGTCTCGATGATCTTCGCGGGCGTCTCCGGCTCGTCGCAGGCGGACACGGCCGGCGTCGGGAAGATGCTCATTCCTGCGATGATCGACACGGGTTACGACAAGGAAACGACGGTCGGCGTCACGGCCGCGTCCTCGACGATCGGCGTCATCATCCCGCCGAGCATTCCGATGGTCGTCTACTCGGGCCTCACGAACGCCTCGGTCGCGGCGCTCTTCATCGGCGGCATGATCCCGGGAATTCTCGTCGGCCTCACGATGATGCTCATCGTCTGCGTGATCGGACGGAAGAGGAATTTCCCGAAATACGAACGCGCCGGGTTCCGCAAGGTCTGGGCGCTCTTCCGGCAGTCCTTCCCGGCCCTGCTGACGCCCGTCATCATCGTCGGAGGCATCACGACGGGCTGGTATACGCCGACGGAAGCCGCCGCATTCGCGTCCGTGTACGCGCTTCTCATCAGCCTGTTCTTCTACAGGACGCTGACATTGCGCGACATGCCCGACATCATCAAGGAGACGCTGAAACTCAGCTCGCTCTCGCTCTTCGCGCTCGCCACGGCGAGCGCGCTCGGCGAACTCCTCGGATACTACAAGGCGTCCGACCACATCGGGGCGTTTTTCGCGGCGACCGTCGCGAGCCCGCAGGTCTTCATGCTCATCGTCATCGCGTTCTTCCTCTTCGTCGGGACGTTCATGGACGCTATTCCCGCAATGATCCTGTTCATGCCCGTCATCCTGCCGACGGCGCTCAAACTCGGGATTACGTCGGTCCACCTCGGCATCGTCGTCGTCATTACGCTCGCCATCGGGCTCGTGACGCCTCCGTACGGGCTCTGCCTGCTCATAGCCGGTTCGATCGCGGATCTTTCGATCGAACGGTCGTTCCGGGGCGTCCTTCCGTACATCGCGGCGGACCTCATCATCCTGCTGCTCGTGGCCATGTTCCCGGCCATCGCGTTCTTCATCCCGCAGAAACTGGGCATCATGTAACGCGCTCCGGCCCGTGAAACGCCGTTTTTCCGGCGCCTCACGGGTCGGGGATTTCCTCGTACGGCAGACCGAAGTCCCCGCAAACGCCCCGGACGTTCAGAAGGTGAACCACGGGGACTCCCCTCGCGAGAAATTCAAAGAGCAGCCCCCTGTCCGCCCCCTCCGGAATATCGCGCGCCGTTGCGACGAGGCCGTGCGGGAGTTTGAGAACGCTTTCGGTCCTCCCCAGGCTGACGCCCGGTCCGCCGCAACTGACAAAGCACGCGACGGGCGCCGGCGTTTCCGCGAAAATCCGAAGCCGCCGCGCGATGGCGTCCTCGAGCGTCGTTCCTTCGATGCGCTCTTCCGGACGAGCGCGCATCAGGTCCGTCACGGTCGGAAAAGGGGACTCCAGAAGCGTCTCCGCCATTTGATCGCGCGCTCCCCCCGGGGCGATCGCGCGAAGTCGGGCGGACAGCAGTCCGGCGCTGTTCAGAAGGTCCAAAATGACCGGAAACGTAAAGCCGGGATCCGTTCCGCCGTACATCGAGGATCCGTAGGAAAAGACAACTTGCGTGTTCACGCCGAGGCTCTCGGCCGCGCAAAGCGCCGCGAGCGAAAAGCCGGGAAACGACCCGCTCGCGTTGACGGCGATCCAGTCGCCTCGTTTCACTCCCGCCCGGCGGAGGTAGGTGGCGACGACGTCCGCCATGGCGGGGCGCGACGAGGCGCGCTTGTCGGACAGGCGCCCGAGGCTGGTGGTGAGCGGCGAAAACTCGACGCCGATCAGCCCGGTTTTTTCGGGATCGAGCGCTTCGTTCACGAGGCCGAGGCGGAGCTTCTCGGCATACAACACCGCCTCGCACCGGGCCATGAGCGCGGAAGCGGCGCCCGGACGCTCGTCCGCCCGCGCCGCGAGCGCCGAAAAAAGCAGGAGAAACACGAGGCACGCGATACGACGATTCACGGCGCTGCTCCCTCCCCATCGCATCCGCACGCGGATACGAACAGCGCGGCGCCGTCGTGGCCGCCGCGCTTCTTCGTCATTCGCCGGAGCGAAATTACTTCTTCTGTTCCGCTCCGCGTTTCGGGACGCCGAAACCGACGATCTCGTTCCACTCCTCCGGATACGGCGTCGCCTTGACGTCCGTGTATCCGAGCGCATACTTGCTGAGGAGTCGGTCGCCGAGCGCGAGCCAGCGCTGGTTGAAGTCGACCGCGTGGGCATAGGCGAAGTCGGTGATCAGTTCCACGGCGCCCTTCTTGTCGCCGGCCTTGAGCATTTCCGCGGCCTTGTCCTGGATCATCGGCGTCTGGATATACAGCGGAATGAGTTTCGCGTCGCGCGCCTTGTGGATCTCGGTCCGCGCGTCCTGATAGCGCAGTCCCGCCAGCTCCTGGACGCGCGTGTTGACCCACCAGCCGGACTTCGGATCGTAGTCGTGATAGCGGTCGCCGATGCCGTAGAGCGCGGGCAGCTTCGTCATGACCGGCCACAGCGGCGTGATGTAGGTCGTATCGGCCGCGCCGTACCCGAACCAGCTGATGCCGCGGACTTCGGCCGGAAGGTCGCCGCGGACCTGCGCGATGTGGACGTAGCAGGAACGCATCATGTTGACGGAGCGCTCCCAGTCGGCGGCGGGCTCCTTCTTGCTCGAATTCGCGAAGCGGATGGGATTCCCCCACGGCCCCGCCTGGATCCCCTTGCTGAGGTCGAACTGCGTCCCTTCGTACCAGTCGCCTTTGATGGCGAGGACATCGTGAACGCTGAGTTTCCTGTCCGGTTTGACCGACAGCGGATAGTCGGGTTCGTCGGGTCCGAGCTTGAAGGACTGCGGCGCGGCCAGGGAGAGGACTCTCCACTCGCGGCGGGTCGAATAGAGCTTCGTGTTCGGCGCGTAGACGTCCGCGGGACTGAAGTTCTTCTTATCGACGTCCTTTTCGGCGATGAATCCGTTCTTCACGGCGTAGTCGACGATGTCGGGGCAGGCCATGACGTTCTGCGCGTCGGTGAGGTCGAGGTTCCGCAGTCTCGCGCGGTTGGCGCCGACGAAGATGTGGTCGTCCGGCATGCGCCAGGCGGCCCAGATCTTGTTGCCGTAGAACTCGATGATCCAGACTTCATTGCCGTCCGTGAGCGGCATGGTCTCGCCCGCGTCGAACCAGCCGTGCTCCTCGACGAGCTTTCCCATGATCTGAACGGCCTCGCGGGCCGTGGACGCGCGCTCGAGCATGATGTCCTGGACGATCCACGCATCCATCATTCCGACCGCGTCTTTGCCCATGATCTGCTTGATCTTCTTCGAGCGGTCGTCCGTCACTTCGACGGAGTTGGTCGATTCGGAAATCGCGACGCCCTTCTCGTTCATGAACGAATAGCGCGACGCGAAATACCGGAACGTGTGCGGAACCTGCGGGATCTGCCCGATCACCTGCGCGTCCCCGTCGTAGCCGTGCGCGTCCTTCACGACGTTCCGCTTCGATCCTTCCGGCCAGTCGGCCTCCGGCACGATGTACAGGCGCGAATTCGCCACCCGGGAATCGTCGTTATGGGTGATGATGGCGCTTCCGTCGACGGTCGCGTTCTTTCCGACGGCCACGACGGTGCAGGCAAGAGCGGACGTCGACGTCAACGCGACGACCAGAGCGGCGAAAACAATCTTCCTCAACGATTTCAACATACATTCCCTCCTGTCTTCAGTCACACGGTGAATCTCCGAAAGACACCCCCAAGAGCGCGCGGTGCGCCGGACCGGCGTCTCCGGCCCGGGAAAAGCCCGTGGTGCGGTTCAGTTCAGGAAAACCTTCGCGGGATCCGCCTTCGCCGGGTCATGCAGAAACGAGCCCAGTCCGCGCTCCTTCAGGTCCGGATAGGAGGGGAACACGACGCGAAGCTCCTTCGACGGATCCGCCAGAAAGTCGTTCATCTGACGGATCATCGCGAGCGTTCCGGAAAGATGCCGGCCGACGCGGTCCCACATCGGACAGCCCGTCTTGATGTCGTAGTCGGTGAACAGCAGTCCGTGATCCGCGGCGGTCTGCAGGAACTCGTCCTTGCCGTCCATCATGAGTTTTTCCGTGATCTTCCCGGCCACCCGGTCGATGAAGGGCTCGGGCGTCTCCATCAGGATCACGAGCGAGTCGCAGAAATCTCCCGCATCCCGGTGGCTCAGGCCGCGAAGCCCCTTCGGGGAGGCCTCGCACTTCATCGGGAACTCCGTCGCGGACAGCTCCATCGAGGCCATCATCGCCATGTCGAGCGCGCGGTCGTGCGCCACGTAGGTCGCCACGACCGGGTACATCAGCGACGCCTCGTGGGAATCGACGAAGAGCGTGATCTTCTCCTTCCGGTTCAGCTCCATGATGGCGTATGTCAGCTGCTCCGTGAGGCTCCCATCCGGACGTCCGGGGTAGGTGCGGTTCAGGTTGCGCGCGTCCGTGTAGTCGAGGTTCTGCCCCGACGGGTAGTGAACGTAGGTGAAGGGGTCAGGCCACTGGTCCAGCGGCGACGTGTTCCTATCGCCGATCCGGTAAGGCTTCGGCCCGAACGGGGTCTCGACGTGCAGGAACTTCGGATAGGCGTTCCCGAGCATTCCAACGGTCGCGGCGCTCCGGTTCGCGTGCGGACAGACGAAGACGCGTCCCTTCTCCACCTTGAGGTTTTCCATCATGACGTACGCCGAGAGGGACGTCGCAGGCTCGTAGGGATGCGTGCCCCCGAGGTAGAACATGGAGCCTCCGGGAACCCCCGAGTCGTAGACATACACCGGCGTATCGACGCCGGTCCCCCGGATCGGCGGGAAATAGTCGCTGAGCATGACAACCTTCGTAAAGGCGGGCGAAACGACGACCGTCTCCTTCATGGTCCGCAGCTCGGTGAATTCCCTGCCTCCGAGATACGCAAGCAGCAACGCGCACGCAAGCAGCAAGCTCTGTCGAAGGATCCTGTTCTTTTCGTAGTCGAACATGATCCGCCCCCTACTTGATGTGCAGCGCGCGCAGCAGGAACGGGATGATCGTGTAGGCGTACACGATGTCGTACACGATCGTCTTCCGGGTGTTGCGGAAGAAGAGCCCGCGCAGCAGCACGAGGCCGCAGAGACCGGCCAGCCCGAAATAGATCTGGTGGATCAGTTCATTGGACACGCGAAGGAACTCGTCCATATCGTCTCACTCCTCACTCAGTACACGATGAGCCAACGGAAATTGTTGGCGTACATGAGCATTCCGAGCGCCACGAGCCCCATGAAGAGCGCGGGGACGAAGATGGCCTTCAGGAAGGACATGTACGATCCCTCGTACCCGGAGACGTCGATCGCGACGCGCCCGGAAATCCGCGAGGGCGGCAGGCAGTCGCCGAGCGGGAACATCAGGCTCAGCGCAGTCGCGACGATAGTGACGTTCACGCCGATGGAGTTGAACAGGAAGATCAGCGGCGTTCCGAGGATGATGCCGCTGCTGTAGCTCAGGGATCCCTGGGCCAGGGGCAGGACGACGAGCGCGAACGAGTAGATAAGGGACTCCGGAAGCGTGACGAACGTGATCGCGATGAGGCCGCGGACGCCCGTAGCCGTCATGATGTTCACGAGGACGCCCACGCTGATGACGGTCGCGAGCAGCGGAAAGACCTGCTCGGAGGTGTTTGTGAGGACATCGCACCAGCGTCGCAGCCCCTTTCGCTGCGGGGCCGCGCAGATCGCGACGAGCGTGCTGATGAGGAATATCAGCGGAATGCCGAGGATCGGCGCCCGGAACGCCGCGTATTTCGACAGCAGCAGCAGGACGACGAAGGTCAGCAGCGGCGCGGCGATCCGCAGCCAGTTCATCCCCTCCGGGGCCTTCGGCAGCGACGCCATGACCGTTTCCCTGCTCTCGGGCTTTCCGCCGCGCAGCAGATAGAACACCGTGAAGGCCGTAATCAGGAGAATCGGCGCCAGCAACGGCAGGTCGAAGCCCACGTAGGGCATGTTCGCCTGCGCGCACATCAGCATGACCCAGAGGTTGATCGGCGGCGCGACGGCGGCGAGCATCGACGTCACGTAGATGAACGCGACGATCCGGTTTTCCGCGATGCCGCTCAGGCGCAGCACGGTCGCGACCATCCCGCCGACGACGAACATCGAGACGCTTCCGGCCCCGGTCAGCGCGCCCGGAATCAGCATGATGACCGCAAGGAGGAAAAACAGCACCCACTTCCGGTCGTAGAACCGGTCAACCATCTTGAGGACGAGCGCGTCCATCGCGCCCGTCTCCGAGTAGAAGTTGATGAAAATCGACGCCGTCAGGAACGTGAAGGCGACGTCGAAATACGTGAACGTCCCTTCGACGAGGAGGCGCACGGGAAAGCCGAGACGCCCGACGAAGGCGCCGACGATCGCCGTGATCACCATTGAGAGTTCCGGCGACTTGAGTTTCCAGCTCGCGAGCGCGAAGGTCAATACCATCGCGCCGAGGACGAGCGACGTTTCGGCGTACATCACAGAACCTTCCGGTTGCGGCTCGGATGGTCGGTCATGCCGGGGACGGAGTTATTTCGCGTACATCTTTTTTGCGAACTCATTGAGATCCATGGCGTTGTCGAGATAGCTGACGGGGATATTGTGCTGCTTCCCGAATTCGGTGAACTTCCCGTCGGCGTCCCCTTCCCGGTTCACGACGATGTGCGAGGCGAACGGAAGGATCGCGTCGATGGACCGTTCGTCGGCGCTGCCCGGTTTTCCCCGGCGGGCTTTGCCCTCGATGTGGGCCGCGATGACCTGGATCTTCAGCTCTTTCGCCTTCGCCATCAGGGCGTTCAGGCGGTCGATCTCCTGGTCGATCGTGATCCCCGAGGCGCCGAGCCCCTTGGCGGACGACCCGATGACGACGAGCATTGTCTTGCACCCGCCCGCGGCGAGGTCGTCGGGCTTCGGTTCGGCGTTGTACGTCAGCTCCTTCACGACGGCCGCGCGCGTCACGAGGAGCCGTCCCATCTTGCCTCCAGGTCCCTGTCCCGCGTTGGTTATCAGCAGAGGCTCCTCCCCCTTGGGCGCTTCCGCTCCGGTCACGGCCGCGAACGCGACGGATCCGAGACACAGGTGCAGCACGACGAACAGGCTGAACATCTTCTTCATGGCGTCGATTCCCCCTCAAAAAAAGAAAGATATGGCATCCACAAATGGATCCAAATCATAGCATTTTCTCGAACGAAATACAATTTTCCCCGAAAGAAAACATTCAACTTGACGAGCGGCCTTCGCTTCGCGAAGTCGCCGCGCAGCCCGCCCCGGGCGGCGTTCGCATGCGTTTCGCGCCGAAAGGCCCGCCGCCTTCGGGAGATGTTGACATTTGAGATACGAAAGTTCCTTATTGACACAGGGCCATGAACGCGGGTACAATCTGCGCTAATTTTTACGGGCGCTCCGACGGAGCATCGTACGAGCGCCGAAGACCACACAAAGGAGGGAACCAGCCGATGGATGTCAGACAGATTCGCGCACCGTACAGTCTCCTTTCCCTGTGCCTCCTCCTCGGTTGCCGGTTCCCCCCTGGAACGCCGGCAGCCTGACAGGCTGCATACTCGGCTTCCCGGGCCGGAACCTCTCACAGTAGAGGTTCCGGCCTTTTTTTATTCCTTTTCGCCCTTTTCCCGGCCGGAAGAGACCGTATCACAGCAGAATACACACGATGCAAGGAGCGTGAAAACATGACCGAAGGACCATTCATACGGATTTTCGATACGACCCTGCGGGACGGGGAACAGGCGGCGGGCGTCAACCTGAACAGGGACGAGAAGCTGCGGATCGCGTTCCAGCTCGCGCAGATGAAGGTCGACATCATCGAGGCGGGCTTCCCGGCCGCGTCCCCCGGAGATTTTGAGGCGGTCCGGGCCATCGCCGAACAGGTCCCGGGCCCCGTGATCGCGGCGCTGGCGCGAACGAGAAGCGCGGATATCGACGCCGCGTGGAGCGCCGTCCGCGCCGCGACACACCCGCGAATCCACACCTTTATCGCGACGAGCCCGATTCACATGGAGTACAAGCTTAAAATGACGGAAGAACAGGTGATCGAAGAGGTCCGCCGGGGCGTTTCGCACGCCCGGTCCCTCGTGGAGGACGTCGAATTCTCCGCAGAGGACGCGAGCCGGTCGGACCCGCGCTTTCTCGCGCGCGTCTTCCGGACTGCGGTCGAGTGCGGCGCGACGACGCTCAACATCCCGGACACCGTCGGCTACGCCATCCCCGACGAGTTCGAGGCGTTCGTCCGCGACGTGATCGCCCTCGCCGGCGTCTCCGGCGTCATCTGGTCCGTCCACTGCCATAACGACCTCGGCCTCGCGGTCATGAATTCCATCGCCGCGGTCCGGGCGGGGGCCAGGCAGGTGGAATGCACGGTCAACGGCCTCGGCGAACGCGCCGGGAACGCGTCGCTCGAAGAGATCGTCATGGTTCTGAAGACCCGCGCCGACGCCTTTCCCGGGGGCACGGGGCTAGACGCCGCGAAGCTGTGCGGCGTGAGCGGCCTCGTCTCCCGCCTCACGGGATTCCCCGTGCCGCCGAACAAGGCGATCGTCGGATCCAACGCCTTCGCGCACGAGGCGGGCATTCACCAGCACGGCATGCTCTGCAACGCGAAGACCTACGAGATCATGCGTCCCGAGGACGTCGGAGCGTCGGGAAGCCGCCTGGTTCTCGGAAAACATTCCGGGAAGCACGCCTTCGCGAAGCACCTCGAAGACACTGGCTTCTTCCTGACGACGGAGCAGATCGCGGAGAGTTTCGCGCTCTTCAAGGATCTCTGCGACCGAAAGGAGAGCGTCACGGACGCGGACATCGAAAGCCTCGTGACGAACGACATTCTCGGCGCGACGACCGGGCGACGCATCGCGCTCCGGAGCTATCTCGTCCAGGTCGGCCACGGAAAGGGAACCGCGACGGTCACTCTGGAAGACGACGGCGTCGAAAAGACCGACGCAGCGACCGGAAACGGTCCCGTCGATGCGGCCTACTCCGCGATCCGGCGCATTCTCGGAATGGAGCCGGAGCTGGAGCAATACTCCATCAGGGCCGTGGGGGAAGAATCGGACGCGCTCGGCGAGGCGCGCGTCATCCTCTCCATCGCGGACTCCGACGGGCAGGCCCACGGACTGAAGGCCCACGGACGAGGAAGCAGCACGGACGTCATCGAAGCGAGCATCAAGGCCTACATCGATGCGATCAACCGCCTGTTCCGGATGGCGGCGACGAAAGGAGCGCCACACTATGCAGAGATCGTTGGTTAGTGCAATCATCGCATCACATTCCGAGGAATCGGCGCGGGAGGGGGAAATCTGCAAGGTCCATGTCGACTTCGCGTTCGCGAACGACATAACGGCGGCGCCGGCCGTGGCGGCGTTCGCCGAGATGGGCGCGGAGCGCGTCTTCGCCCCGGAGCGCTGCGCGGTCCTGCCGGACCACTTCACCCCGAACAAGGACATCGCGTCCGCCGAGCAGACGAAGAAGGGGCGGGTCTTCGCGCTCGCGCAAGGGATCCGGTACTGGGAGGTCGGCCGCGTCGGCGTCGAACACGCCTTCCTGCCCGAACAGGGGCTCATCCTGCCCGGCGACATCATCATCGGGGCGGACAGCCACACGTGCACCGGCGGCGCGCTCGGCGCGCTCGCGAGCGGCGTCGGAAGCTCCGACCTCGCGGCCGTCTGGGCCCTCGGGGAAACCTGGATGAAGGTCCCGCAGACCGTCCGCGTCGACTTCACGGGCGAACGCCCCGGCTGGATCACCGGGAAGGACATGATTCTCGCGCTGCTCGGACGCATCGGCGTCCAGGGGGCCCGGTACATGGCCCTCGAATTCGGCGGCGACGCCCTGGCCGCGCTGCCCATGGACGACCGCTTCACGATCGCGAACATGGCGGTCGAGTGCGGCGCCAAGACCGGACTCTTCGTCCCCGACGAGACGACGCTGCGCTACGCCCGTTCGCGGGCCGCCCGACCGTTCACGCCCGTCTATCCCGACGCGGACGCCGTCTACGCCCGGAAGGAGATCTTCGACGTCGCGTCCATGGAGCCCATGGTCGCGGCGCCGCACTCCCCCGACAACGTGAAAACGGCCCGGCAGTGCGCCGGGACGACCATCGACCAGGTCTTCATCGGGTCCTGCACGAACGGCAGGCTTTCCGACATCGAACGCGCCGCGAAGATGCTCGAGGGCCGGAGCGTCGCGCCGAACGTGCGCTGCATCGTGATCCCCGCCTCCTACGAGGTCTACAACGCGGCGCTCGAAAAGGACTATATCGCGACGTTCGCGAAGGCGGGCGCCGTCGTCTGCACGCCGACATGCGGGCCGTGCCTCGGCGGCCACATGGGAATTCTCGCGAAGGGCGAACGCTGCGTTTCGACGAGCAACCGGAACTTCGTCGGGCGCATGGGGCACCCGGGAAGCGAGGTCTACCTCGCAAGCCCGCTCGTCGCCGCCGCGAGCGCGATCACGGGGCGCATCACGGACCCGCGCGACGTCGCGGATCCGGCCATTTTCGCAGCATTCACAGGGGGGAACAAAGAATGAACGCGATCATGAAGGGACATGCGTGGACGTTCGGAGATCACATCGATACGGACGTCATCATTCCGGCGCGCTACCTCGTGTCCGGCGACGCGGCCGAACTCGGGAAGCACTGCATGGAGGACGCGGACGCCGCGTTCGTGTCGAAGATATCGAAGGGGGACGTGATCGTCGGAGGGGAAAATTTCGGCTGCGGCTCCTCGCGCGAACACGCGCCGCTCGCGATCCTCGGATCGGGCGTCTCGTGCGTCATCGCGGCGTCCTTCGCGCGGATCTTCTTCCGCAACGCGATCAACGTCGGGCTGCCGATCTTCGAATGCCCCGAGGCGGCTGCGAACATCGCCGCGGGCGACGAGGTCGAGGTGAACGCCGCCGAAGGGTTCATTCTCGACCGGACGACAGGGCGACGGTTCGACGTCGTCCCCTTCCCGCCGTTCCTGCAGGAACTCATCGACAAGGGCGGACTCGTTCCCTACGTCCGGTCCGAACTCGCAAAGAGGCGGGCGCAATGAGCGAAAGCAGGCGATACGCCCTCGCGTGTCTCCCGGGTGACGGCATCGGGCCCGAAGTCATCGCGGAAACGAGGAAGGTCATCGACGCGGCGGCATCCCGACACGCATTCGGCGTCGAGTGGACGGACTACCCGTTCGGCGCGGGGCACTACCTGAAGACCGGCGAGATCCTGCCCGATTCGGCGGTCGACGAAATGGCCGGATGCGACGCGCTGCTGCTCGGGGCCGTCGGAGACCCGCGCGTGCGTCCGGGAATCCTCGAACGGGGAATCCTGCTCCATCTGCGCTTCCACTTCGACCAGTACGTCAACCTGCGCCCCGCGAGGAGCTACCCGCGCGTTCCGCTGCCGATCCGGCCCCGGGGCGGCAGGGAGCTGAACACGCTCGTGGTCCGCGAGAACACGGAGGACTTCTACGTGGGCATCGGGGGGCGGACCGTCGGCGGCACGGCGAACATCGATATGAGCATGGAACGCGGGCTCTACTCGCTGCGGGGAACCCTTCAGGGGACGCTCTCGTCCGGAACCGGCGGGGCCTTCCAGATCGGCCTCGCGTCCGAGCCGGGCATCCGGAGAATTGTCGCCTACGCCTGCCGCGCGGCGCACGACCGGGGCGAAGATGTCGTCACGCTCGCGTCGAAGGCGAACGCCCTGCCCCAGATCTACGGATACTGGGAGGAGGTCGCGGCCGACGAGGCGAAGAGACAGGGAATCGCCATCCGCCCCGTCAACGTCGACGCGATGTGCTACCACCTCGTCCGGACGCCGGACC
>CAYVKE010000078.1:0-15004 GCA_964451935.1 uncultured Synergistaceae bacterium
CGTACCTGAACCGGGCCCCCTTCGGGGGAAACATCCGGGGCGTCCAGGCGGCGGCTCGCGCCTATTTCAGCAAGAACGCGGCAGACCTGTCGCTCGCGGAGACGTCGCTTCTCGTCGGAATGCTGAAGGGGCCTTCCGTCTACCGGCCCGACCGGAATCCCCGGAACGCCCTCGCGCGGCGGAAGGCCGTTCTCGATCTGCTCGTCCTTCGGGGCGTCGTGTCCCGGGAGGACGCGACGCTGGCGGAGCACGAAGCGCTCCCGAAAAACAAGGGAAATATTCCGGACGAAGCGTTTCACTTCGTCAACATGATCCTCCGAAACGCCCCCGGACAGACCTCGTTCGTGTCGGCGCTCGATCCGGCCGTGCAGCAGCGCATGGAACTCATTCTCTCCGAGACGATCGCGGAAATGCCGTCCTCGATAACCGCGGCGGGAGCGGTCGCGAACAACAAAACCGGCGAGATCGTCGCCTATGTCGGAAACGCCCGTTTCGGAAGCGGCGCTCCCGGGAGCTGGGTGGACTGCGGCCAGGCGCCCCGCTCTCCGGGGTCGGCGCTCAAACCCTTCGCGTATGCGGCGGCCTTCGAACACGGACTTCTGTCGCCATCGTCGATCCTCGCGGATACGCCGCTCTCGTTCTCGGGCTACGCGCCCCGCAACTTCGACCTCGTCTACCGCGGGCCCGTCAGCGCGCGAACGGCTCTCTCCGATTCGCTGAACGCCCCTGCCGTCCGCGTCCTCCGCCTCGCCGGAGCGGAAGAGACGCTCCAGCGGCTTCGCGCCTGCGGCTTCGCCTCGCTCGTCCACGACACGGCGCACTATGGGGATTCGCTGATCCTCGGCGGGTGCGACGTGACGCTTCTCGAAATGCTCGAAGGGTACATGACCCTCGCGACGCTCGGAATACGAAAAACTCCGGCCCTTCTTCGCGGCGACGCCGTTCCCGCATCCTCCCCCGCATCCCAGAAGCAACGCGTCTTTTCGGAGGGCGCCGCGTTCCTCGTCGCGGATATCCTTCGCGACACCGGGCGCCTCCTGCCGATATTCCGTGAGGTCTTTCGCCATGAAGAACGCAGCATCGCCTTCAAGACGGGGACATCCTACGGGCTGAGGGACGCGTGGGCCGCAGCCTATACGCCCTCATGGACCGCCGTCGTATGGGTCGGCGATACGGCCGCCGCGTCGCATCCGAATCTCGTGGGTCTCCACGCGGCCGCTCCCGCCGCACTGAAGATCATCCGACACCTCTCCCAGGGACGCGGAGACTGGTTCGATCCTCCGGATTCGGTTTCCCGCGGGGAGGTCTGCTCCGTCTCCGGCATGCCTCCATCGCCCCTGTGTCCGCGCACGAAGACGGAATGGCGGATCACGGACGTCTCGCCGAAGACTCCGTGCGACATGCACGTCCTCCGGGACGGAGCGCCGACGGTCGTCTGGCCGTCCGAACTCGAGGACTTCGCGCGACGGACGTCCGCCGCAGTCCGTCCGAAGGGCGCGGACATAACGTCGCCCCTGGCGGACTCGATTTACTATCTGGCTCCCGGGGATGGTTCGAGGCGAATCGCCTTCACGTGCGAGGGGGGCGTTCGCCCCTTCTTCTGGTTCGTTGACGGGGAATTCTACGGCAGGCAGGCTGGAGCGGGATCTCTCTTCTGGACGATGACGCCGGGGAAACACCGGGTCGCGGTGACCGATTCCGCAGGAAACAGCGCCGCTTCCTCGTTTCAGGTCATCCGTGTCGGAACGATCCGGGAGAGGATCCGCGAGCGCGAAACCCTCTCCCTCGACTGACCGTTACTGTACGCGCGACGTCTCTTCCTCGGGCCGCGCGGAAAAGGGCGACTCGGCGGCAAGCGCCTCGAAAAGCTCCCGCTCCCGCGGCGTAAGCGTCCTGGGAACGGAAATCTCCACTTCGACGAACAGGTCGCCGGGAGACGCTCCCTTTCGTCGGGGCAATCCTTTCTCCTTCAGCCGGAAGGTCTGACCGCCCTGCGTCCCTTCGGGGAGCCGCATGGACACCCTCCCGCCGGGCGTACGCACCGGAATGACGCCTCCGAGCGCGGCTTCCCAGGGGGCGATCTTCACGGACGTTCGCAGGTTGTGCCCCTCCACGGCGTAGCCATCCGCCTGAAGGCGGATGGTCACGAACAGATCCGCCCCGCCGGGCCCCTTTCCGGCGAGCCGGATCCGCGATCCTTCGGTCACGCCCTGCGGCAGATTGACGCTGATCGTCCGCCTCCGGGAAGCGATCATCCCATTCCGGTCGGGCTCCTGCGTTTCCAGCGTGATGGATTTCGCTCCGCCCAGAAGGACATCCTGAAGCGAAAGCGTCAGCTCGACCTCGACGGAGGGAGCAGCCTGCCGCCGTGCGCCGGAACGGAAAAGGATATCCCCGATGTCCGGCGCGCCCTGTCCCTGCGAGCCGTGCGAGCCCTGCGCGCCGAAGATCACCCTAAAGAAATCGCTGAAGTCGCCCCAGGCGTTCCCATTTCCCTGCTGCGCGTTTTCCCTGTATGTCCATCCCGGGGGCGGCTGAAAATCCTGTCCGGCCTTCCAGTTCTCGCCCAGCGTGTCGTACCGGCTGCGCTTCTCAGGATCCTTGAGGACTTCGTACGCTTCGTTGATCTCCTTGTATTTCGCCTCCGCGCCGGGATCCTTGTTCACGTCGGGATGATATTGCTTCGCGAGCTTTCGGTAGGCCTTTCGTATCTGATCCACGGTCGCATCGCGTTTTACGCCGAGAATTTCATAGTAGTTTCTGTAGCTGACCCCCATGCGATCACATCCTTGACCTATATTGACCTATATGAGTATAGCGTATTTTCCCCATACTTCAAGAGATGTGGACGCATTTTCCGGCATCAACGCCCGCAGGGATTCTCGCCAAAAGCAAGTATCTGGACAGGGGCGCTTCCGCGAGCGAGCCCCACGCGCCACAATTCCGTCCGCGCCATGGTGCAATCCGATCCGCCTCCGGCTCCTGCGGAGCGGCGGACAAAGACAACGGTCTGTTCGTCCGCAAAGGTCGGTTCCACGCCATGCGCGAGACGACGCACGATCCCGCTCCTCAAGTCCGCCAGAAGCACGGAGTCGGCATCCGCGCCGGACGTCCCCGGCGAATAGCACAGGATGCTCCGTCCATCCGCGGAAAACGATGGGCGCCGGTACGGCTTCGGATCGTCGCGGCCGGGGGGGATGCGCATGATGAACGCTCCGGACGCCTCGAGAACCATAATCCCGCCCGAGATGTCGTCGCCGCTCTCCTGATACGCGATCCGGCCGTCCGGCGACATGCACGGCGCGGCGTACACATGTCCCGCGTCAAGAAGCGCGTTCCTCCGGACGATCACATGCCGGACGGCTCCCGTCGAAAGCTCCGCGACAGCCACGGACATATCCGCGAAGACCATGGGATCGAATCCCTTGACGCTCTTTTCTCTCGGATTGCGCAAGGCTACGAATATGACGGAACTTCCGTCGGGACAGAAGCGGGCATCCTCCGCACCGACAATATCCGGGAACGAAAGGGGCGCGACGGCTCCTTCCGTGACACGAAGAATCGAAAGGTTTCCAAAACCTGTCTTTTCGTCGCGCCCGGAATGGAAGACAACCAGGGCGCCGTCCGGAGAAAGGGCGGGCGATCGCGCGCCCAGCGCCCGGGTCAGCGCGTGCGCGCCGCTTCCGTCGGACTGCGACAGCCACACGGCGCCCTCTCTGATGAAGACGATCTCCTCCGCACGGGCGAGCCTTGCCGAAAGCAACACGGCGCACAACAGCACGATCAGAATCCTCCGCATTCTCATCGTTCCCTCCCCTCGCAACCAATCGTCGACTGGAAAAATAAGGCGGTCCTCCGAAGGGGACCGCCTGAAAGCTCTCAATACTCCCGGCTCCGCTTCGGTGCATCGCAACGGAGTTCATAATACTCTGAAAAGAGTTACGCCGACAAGTGAGAAAAACAGAATCGCTATACCCGTTCGAAGGTTCCTCCGCGAAGCAGGTTCCCGTCGAGAAAGACCGTTTCTCCGCGCGACACCACCGAGCGAATGTCCAGCGAATCCCGCCCGAGTATGAGAATATCGGCGTCCGCTCCGGCCTTCAGCTCGCCTTTTCCGGGAAGTCGCATCCGTCTCGCCGGGTTGCGCGTGCAGAGGGAGAGCGCGTGTTCCAGCGGAAGGCCGCGCCGGAGCGCAAGCTCGACCGTCGTTTCGAGGAGGCTTGCAGGATTTCCGACGCCCATGCCGATAAATTCCATCCGTTCGTTGAACGACGGCAGACTTCCGTTGCCATCGGTGCTCATCGAGATTCGTTCGACGGGAACCCCGGCCTCAAGACATCGCACAACGGCGTCGGGAGCTTCCAGTGAGGTCCCCGTATGCGTTCCGCCGCCGCTGGTCGTGATGTCCAGACAGCCGCCCCGGAGCGCCCATTCGGTCGCCTCGTCGAGCAGCGACACGCTTCGGCCGCAGTGCGTCGGCAAAATCTGCGACGGTGGGATGTCCGTCTCCTTCAGGGCTTCGTACAACGGCCGCAGCCCGGTCCGCTCCTCGCCCATGTGAACCACGGAAACGCCGCCCTTGGCGGAAAGGATGCCGCCGCGACGAGCCTCCGATATGGTCCGGCGAAGCGTATCCGGCGCAGGGTGCGAGCCGCGGTGATCGGAAACGGCCATCTTGACGCCGATGACCTTCTCGATGAACATCATATCCCCGAGGACGCTCCCCGTGATCGTCGGCCCCGGGAGCTGGTAGGCGCCGGTGAGGATCCATGCGCTGACGCCTTCCCTGTCGAGGCCGAGCGCCTTCATGAGAAGCTCCTGAAGGGAACGTCCCGCGCCGTCCGTTCCGAGCATTCCGACGACGCTCGTGATTCCCGCCCGGAAGAGCGTTCCCGCCGTCACTGGAGGCGTCCGGTATTCGGGCCCGCCCTCTCCTCCGGCTCCGTTGATGTGGATATGCTGATCCACAAGCCCCGGCGCGACGACGCAATCGCGCGCGTCGATAACGCTAAGGCCGGCGTCGATCCGGCGCAGCGCCTCTTCCGGAATATCGTCGCCAATCGAGTGAATGGCCCTTCCGAAGACAAGGACATCTTTCTTTCCCAGCGGATCGGGCGTAAAAACCTCTCCGCCGCGCACAAGCAGACTCTTCATGATGATTCCACACATCCTTCCGGACGGAATGCGCCGCCGAACGTCCGACACGGAATCTTCGCCTTCGTCGTTTCCGTCCGGGCGACGCAGCCGTCGTTCTTCGACGGGTCGAACAAACCACAAGGACGGTCCCGAAAGGAAACCGTCCTCGTGAGGGAAGCGCTCCATGCGATCAAAAAGCAGCCTGTGTTTCGCCGGGGAAAGGCTACCGTTCGCTCCCGGGCAGGAAACGGACGTGATACGTCGCGCGGAGGTGCCGTACGATCCGGTCGCGCGCTCCGTCCGAATCCTTCCGCTCGAGGGCGTCGATGATCTCCGCATGCTCGATATGGCTGACATGGTGCTTCGACCGCTGCGATCCTTCGGTCCCCAGGGAATAGAACCAGCCTAGATAAAACGTATAGAGCTGGGAACGCCAGTACACCTGCGTGACATATCGCTTGAGATAGACGTTCCGGCTCATGTCGGCGACAAGGAAATGAAACTCCCTGTTGAGTTCGGCGTACTCGTCCCGCGTCGCGGACTCGAAGGTCTCCCGTTCAAGACGGTTCAGGCGCCTGAGTTCCGCGATTTCGTCCGGTTGCGCATTGAGAGCCGCCAGAGAGGCCGTCTGCCCCTCGATCGCCTCGCGGGCCTGAAAGACCTGTTCCATATCCTCCGGAGTCAGGATCGGAACGGCATATCCCTTTTGTCCCCTGTTTTTCTCCAGAAGCCCTTCGGAAAGGCACCGGCTGATCGCATGGCGGATCGGCGTCCGGCTCAATCCGAGTTCCAGCGAAAGAGAGGGCTCGTAGATTCTGTCCCCGGGACGAACCTTGTGCGATACGATGGCGGCTATGATATGCCGAAAGGCCCTCTCATCGGCGTTGAGCTTCTCCTTCAGTGTTGTCGCCTCCATTGGACACAAAAATGGATCCATTCTGTTTTCCCCATTTTATACCGTTCATCCGGCGTCTTGGCAAGGATTCTTCAGAAGCGTGTCCGCAACGGCGCCTCCGTCATTCCGGCCCGCCGCAGAGCATGAGCACGATGTCGTTGACGTTGGTCCCCGTGGGACCCGTCTTCACGAGATCCCCGGCGTACTCGAGCGCGCGCCGTGAATCGTTGTCGCCGAGGAGGTCCTCCGGAGAGCCTCCCGCAGCCCTGATGCGCGCCGTCGTTCCGCCGTCGGCGAATCCTCCCGCCGCGTCCGTCGGTCCGTCGGACCCATCTGATCCCACGGAGAGCAGGACCACGCCCGTCACATTCTCGAGCGCGCAGGCGGCCGAGAGCGCCAGCTCCTGGTTCCTGCCCCCGAGCCCCTTCCCCGTCACGCGGACGACCGTCTCCCCGCCCGCGATCAGCGCGCACGGGCGCGCCAGAGGCTGATCCCGGGACATCTCTTCGCGAGCGATCGATGCGAGAAAGCGTCCGGCCTCCCGGGCCTCGCAGTTCAGGGACGTCGTCAGGACGGCGACGTTATAGCCCAGCTCCCGGGCTTTCGCCTCGGCATGTTCGCACAGCATCCGGACGCTGCCGACCATGACGCATTCGCTCGTCGGAAGTTCCTTCGGAGTCTCCATCGAAAGACGCTCCCGAATGGAATCGGAAACGGATATTCCGTACTTGCCGAGAATGCGCATCGCCTCTCCCGAGGTCGTTTCGTCTGGAACGGTGGGCCCCGACGCGATCGTGTCCATCCGGTCCCCGAGAACGTCAGAAAGGGCGAGCGTGAGGACCCGGGCCGGGCCGGCGGCGAGTGCGAAGCGTCCCGCCTTGACGGAGGAAAGCCGTTTTCGGAGCGTGTTGATCTCCCGTATGTCCGCTCCCGATTCGAGGAGCTTCCGGGTTATGTTCTCCACATCGGCGAGTCCCACGCCGGGAAGCGGCCGCTCGAACAGCGCCGACCCCCCCCCGGATACGAGAAAGAGAACCGTATCCCGTTCCGTAAGCCCGTTCACCGCATCGAGCGCCGCCTCGGCGCCTCTGAGGGAGTTTTCGTCCGGCACGGGGTGTCCGGCTTCGATGATCCGAAAATCGCGAATGGGTCCCCGGGAGTGGTCATACTTCGTGACGACGACGCCCCGTTCGATCCTGTCTCCGAGGCATTCGACCGCGGCGTCCGCCATCCGCCAGGCCGCCTTGCCGACGGACACCAGAACGATCTTTCCCGGGAAGTCCCTTCCGGCGAGCGCGCGCCGGACCGCCGGTTCCGGCAGGCATTCGTCGATGGCCGCCATCACGATCCGTTCGGCGTCGCGCCGGAGAGCTTCTCCCCCGTGCGTTCCTTTCTTCGCCGGCGTCCCCGCGCCA
The DNA here is from genome assembly GCA_964451935.1 of uncultured Synergistaceae bacterium. Taxonomy (GTDB): domain Bacteria; phylum Synergistota; class Synergistia; order Synergistales; family Aminobacteriaceae; genus CALFXN01. The sequence continues at coordinate 7,447 of CAYVKE010000078.1, forward strand.
TTCGCGGGAACAGCACGTTCGTTCCTCATTCGTTCGCCCCCCCGGTCTGCGTTCCGAGAATCCATCGTCCGTCGATTCGCGAGGCGGGATAGATGCTCCGGATCATGCACTCAAGATCGTCGATATACGCCGCGAGCACACGTTCTCCGACGCCGGGCGGAACGTACGTCGCATAGACGGCGTCGGTCGTCCGTTCCGTCACCCGCGTCCGTTCGTCCGGACCGGCGAGAACGCTGGAAATGACTCCCTCTCCGTCCGCCATGAACAGATCCCCCGGCTTGAGCGTCCGTTCCGTTCCGCCCATCCGCCGGATGATTTGCGTTCCGTCCGCTTCGCCGACCGACACCGGAAGACGAAGGGACGACGCGTCATGCGTCGCCGTCAGGATGCGATGCCGCAGTTCGCCCAGGAACATGACCGAGACAAGGGGGATGTCGAGCGGTATCGGTTTTTCGCCTTTCGCCGCCGTTTCAAGCTGGAGCTGCACGAAATAGCTGTTTCCGAAGCGCCCGTAGAAGCGGCGATACGCCTCGAGAACAGGATCCTCGCGAAACGCGGATTTTCCCTTGCCGCCCCAGCGCGCGCGGACCTCTTCTCCGATCGTCGCCCGCAGGCGCTCAAGAAGCAGACGATCCGCCTCCCCCGAACAACCCGAAACGCGCAGAAACCCGCAGATAAAACCGGAAGCGGCGCCGTCGAAGGACGCGATGCACGAACCGTCGTTCATCGGGCGCGGTCCTCGAACCGAAGCGACGCCGAATTGACGCAGTACCGCAATCCCGTCGGCTCCGGGCCGTCCGGAAAGACGTGACCGAGATGCGCGTCGCAGATTGCGCACACGATTTCGTCACGGGCGATCCCGAGCGTGTACTCTTTCTTCACGACAACGGCCGACGGGGTGACGACGTCATAAAAGCTCGGCCAACCGCTGCCCGAATCGAATTTCGTCAGCGAGTCGAAAAGCGCCGCTCCGCAACAGACGCAATGGTAGACTCCATGCCCGTGAAAATGGACGAACTCTCCGGAAAAAGGAGGTTCCGTCCCCCTGCGGCGCGTCACGCGATACTGTTCCGGAGACAGGGAGGCGCGCCACTCCGCATCCGTCCGGACGATCTTCTCCACCGCAGCCGCCTCCCTAGAGGTTCCGGATGAAATCCATGAAACGCCGGATCCCCTCGCCGTTGGTCCAGGAGACATTGAAGCTCTCTCGGAGGCGAAGCCCTCCCTCGGTCCAGGCCAGAACCTGACAGCTGAAATCATTGTCCGTAAACATGGGGTCGAACTTGAAACGGACCTGAAACGTCTCGTCCATGGCGAGAATTTTTCCGTCTCCGGTCGTGAAGACGCGATACCCACGCTCGTTCATGACGCTCTCGATGTACCGCAAGACGATGCAGTTCACGGGTTCCATTCTCCGGTCACCTCCCATTTGAAACAGTGCAACGATTTTCTTTCGCAAAGAATCATACCACCGGAACGGACTCAGAAAAGCCGTCGGAACCGGCGTGTTCGAATTTCCACAGGGCGAAATACACCCGGGGGGGGTTGACATTCTTCGCGTTCTGGATGTACTATCCTCGCAATTCGATACAGGATGAACGTCGCACGAGAGACCCCGGTGTTTCGGGGTCGCCGAAGGGGCAATGCTTCCGGCGGAAGCGGAAACTCTCAGGCCAAAGGATTGCGGCGGGACACTCTCTGAGGCGCAACAAGCGCGACAGAGATCGCAGGGGCGAAACCCGCGGTTTTTGTCGTGCTTTTTTTATTCTTCGGGGAGGGAATCGAATGCCGGCATATCGAACCGAAATCGTTGTTTCCCCTTCTTTCGACCCGTGGACCAACCTCGCGCTCGAAGAGCACCTCCTCGGGCGAGTCCGGGAAGCGTCCATGACCCTCTACCTCTGGCGCAACGAACACACTGTCGTCATCGGACGGAACCAGAACGCGTGGCGCGAATGCCGGACGATCCTCCTCGAGCTGGAGGACGGCCGTCTCGCTCGACGGCTGTCGGGGGGAGGCGCGGTCTATCACGACCTCGGAAACTGCAACTTCACCTTCCTCGCCTCCCCGCGCTCCTACGACTTCGACAGACAGATCCGCGTCATCGCGGAGGCGCTGCGCGATCTCGGAATCTCCGCCTCTTTCGGCGGCAGGAACGACATCTTCGTCGACGGACGCAAGATCTCCGGGAACGCCTTCTACCGGGGCAAGGCGGGGCGCTATCACCACGGAACGATTCTGATGGACGTCGATATGGATCGGCTCACGCGCTATCTCCAACCCTCGAAGGCGAAACTCGACGCAAAGGGGGTCACGTCCGTCCGCTCCCGCGTCGCAAACCTCCGCGAATTCGTTCCGTCGCTGTCGATGAACGACCTGCAAAGCGCCATTCGCACCGCGTTTCACAGAGAGTTCGGCGACGGGCCGGAGTCTGACGCATCGACGCTTCTCGCCGACCCGTCGATGCGTCGTCTGCGCGATACGTACGCAAGCAGAGAGTGGATCTACGGCAGGACTCCCGCTTTCGACGCGGAGATCGGACGCCGCTTCGACTGGGGGGAGCTGCAAATCTGCATGACCGTCGAGCGGGGCGTCATCACGGAGTGCCGCGTCTTCTCCGACGCGATGGACGCCGACTTCATCGAACGCCTGGCCGACCTGTTCCCCGGCGCCGCGCCTGACGGAGCGTCGCTCGCGGCGCGCGTCCGGGACTCGCAAAGCGCGTGTACGACACCCGAAAGCAGCGATATTCTCTCCTGGCTCGAATCGGCCGGGACCGGATTGCTCTAGCTTCTCTAGCTTCATACCATACAGGGAGGGATCGTTATGAGACGGACACCGTTCTACGAACAGCATGTCGCCTCCGGCGGCAAGATGGTGGACTTCGGCGGCTGGGAGCTTCCCGTGCAGTACCCGACGGGCATCGTCGAGGAGCACCGCCTAGTGCGAAAGGTCGCGGGGCTCTTCGACGTCTCCCACATGGGAGAGATCTGGGCGGTCGGCCCGGACGCGGAAAGCTGGCTCGACGGCATCGTGACGAACGACGTCCGTTCGATGCACGACGGACAGGTCATCTACGCCCAGATGTGCTACCCGAACGGCGGCGTCGTGGACGACCTGCTGATCTACCGCTACGACGCGAAACGGTATTTCCTCGTCGTGAACGCGTCCAACGCGCAGAAGGACTACGAGTGGCTCGCGGGACACGCGGCGGGGAACGTTACGGTCACGGACGCGTCCGCCGAATTCGCGGAACTCGCGCTTCAGGGGCCGAAGGCGGAAGCAGTGCTCCAGCGGCTGACGAAGCACGACCTGTCCTCGGTTCCGTTTTTCCATTTCGCAGACGGGGTCGAGATATCGGGGCTCGTCGCGATCGTCTCACGCACCGGCTACACCGGCGAAGACGGCTTTGAGATCTTCGTCCCGTGGGACCGGGGACCGAAGCTCTGGGACGCGATTCTCGAAGCGGGCAAGGAGGAAGGCGTTCGCCCGATCGGTCTCGGCGCGCGGGACAGCCTCCGGTTTGAAGCGTGCCTGCCCCTGTACGGGCACGAGCTGTCGGTTCACATCTCGCCGCTTGAGGCGGACCTCGGCTTCTTCGTCCACACGGAAAAACCGTTCATAGGAAGAGACGCTCTCGCGAAGATGAAAGAAGCCGGCATCCCGCGGAAGATCATCGCCCTCCGAATGGAAGACAAAGGAATCCCCCGCTCAGGATACGAAGTCCGCGCCGGGGGGTGCACGGTCGGGACCGTGACGACCGGAGGGTATTCACCGTCCCTCGACGCGAGCATCGCTCTGGCGCTCGTCGACGCCAAGGTCGCGAAAGAGGAGAACCTTCACCTGGTGATTCACGGAAAGGAACGTCTCGCGAAACGCGTGAAGAAGCCGTTCGTTCAGAAGAGCTATAAAAAGTAACCATCACAACTCACAGGGGAGGAATGGGACAATGTCGCAGGTTCTCAGGGACAGGAAATACACGGAGTCGCACGAGTGGGTCAAGATCGAGGGAAAAATGGCGACAATCGGCGTGACCGATTTCGCGCAGCACGCGATGGGCGACGTGGTGTACGTCGAACTCCCGGAGGTCGGCGCGTCGTTCGTCAAGGGCGATGACTTCTGCGTGGTCGAATCGGTCAAGGGCGCCAACGACGTCTACGCCCCGCTTTCCGGAAAGGTCGTGAAGGTCAATGAAGGGCTCGACGACGCCCCCGAAAAGGTGAACCAGGACGCGTTCGGAAGCTGGATTGCGGAAATCGAGTGTTCCGACCTCTCCGAAGCCGACGCCCTGATGGACGCCGCAGCCTACGAAAAACTGGCGGAAGACCTCGAAAAGAAGGAGGGCTGACGCATGCAGCGATACATCCCGAACACCCCGGAACAGCGGGAGGAGATGCTTCGGGTCATCGGCGTCCGCGGAACGGACGATCTCTTCTCCGACATTCCGAAGGAGCTTCGACTGGAGGGGGCGATGCGCCTGCCCCCGGCGCTTTCGGAAACCGAACTCTCGCGCCTCATGAAGGGCATGGCGGCGGACACGGCGAACGCGGAGTCTTCCGTCTGCTTCCTCGGAGCCGGCGTCTACGACCACTTCGTCCCGTCCGTGGTCAATCACATGACGCTCCGGCAGGAATTCTTCACGAGCTATACGCCGTACCAGCCCGAACTCAGCCAAGGGACGCTGCGCGTGATCTTCGAGTTTCAGACGATGATCTGCGCCCTCACGGGAATGGATGTCGCGAACGCCTCGATGTACGACGGCGCGACGGCGATGGCCGAAGCCGCGCTGCTTGCGGCCGCCGCGACGAAACGGCGCGAGATTCTCGTATCGCGCGCCGTCCATCCCGATACGCGCCGGGTGCTGGCGACCTATCTTCCCTGCCAGAACGTGACTTTGCGCGAATTCGGGCAAAAGAACGGCGTCTCGGACGTCGACGCACTGAAGTCCATGATCGGCCCGGATACGGCGGCCGTTCTCGTCCAGAATCCGAATTTCTTCGGATCGCTCGAAGATCTCGCGGCCATAGGCGACATCGCGCGCAGCGCGAAGGCGATGTTCGTCGCGGCGACGAACCCCATATCACTCGCGATTCTCGAACCGCCGGCATCGTTCGGAGCGGACATCGTCGTGGGCGAGGGACAGCCGCTCGGAAACGGAATGAACTTCGGCGGACCGGGCTTCGGATACTTCGCCGTGTCGGAAAAGCTCATGCGCAAACTTCCCGGCCGCGTCGTCGGCCGGACGAAGGACCGCGACGGCGCAACCGCCTATGTTCTGACGCTCCAGGCGCGCGAACAGCACATCCGGCGCGAGAAGGCGACGTCGAACATCTGTTCGAACCATAATCTGTGCATCCTCATGGCGACCGTCTACATGAGCCTTCTCGGCAAACAGGGCCTTCGCGAGGTCGCGGGACAGTGCCTCCAGAAGGCGCATTACGCACGGCGAACCCTTCTGGACAACGGCTTCGAGCCGCTTTTCGAGGCGCCGTTCTTCAACGAATTCGCAATCCGGACGGAAGCGCCCGCGGAGATCCTCAACGAACGGCTCGCGGAAGCCGGATTCATCGGCGGGTACGATCTCACCCGCGATTACCCGGACCTTTCGGGCGGATATCTCGTCGCGGTCACGGAAAAGCGGACGAAAGAGGAAATCGACCGCTTCGCGGCCTGCGCGGGAAGGGGGAAGAAGGCATGAAACGGCTCGAACCGACGATTTTCGAGCGCTGCGTTCCCGGAAGACAGGGGTATTCCCTGCCCGAACTCGACGTCCCGATGCAGGACGCGGCGCGACTCCTGCCTGCGGCCGCTCTCCGCAATGCCGCGGCGGAGCTGCCCGAGGTCAGCGAGGTGGACGTCGTCCGTCACTACACGCGGCTCTCGCAGCTCAACTTCGCGGTGGACGAGGGGTTCTATCCGCTCGGCTCCTGCACGATGAAATACAATCCGAAGATCAACGAGGACATGGCGCGGCTCCCGGGCTTCGCGGCCGCGCATCCGCTCCAGGGAGCGGAACGGTCGCAGGGCGCGCTCAGGCTGATGTACGAACTCTCCGCGATGCTCGCGGAGATCACAGGAATGGAGGCCGTATCGCTCCAGCCTGCAGCGGGCGCCCACGGCGAACTGACGGGAATCATGCTCATCCGCGCGTACCATCGCAGCCGCGGCGACGCGAAACGCACGAAGATGATCGTCCCGGACACAGCGCACGGAACGAACCCGGCGTCATCGGCGACTGCGGGCTATGACGTCGTCGAAGTCGCATCGAACGAACGCGGCGACGTCGATCTGGATTCGCTGCGAAACGCCATGACCGACGAGGTCGCGGGCATCATGCTCACGAACCCGAACACGCTCGGCCTATTCGAGGAAAACATCCTCGAAATCGCCCGGATCGTTCACGACAAAGGAGGGCTGCTTTACTACGACGGAGCGAACTTCAACGCGATCCTGGGGCAGGTTCGTCCCGGCGACATGGGATTCGACGTCATCCACCTGAACCTTCACAAGTCGTTCAGCACGCCGCACGGCGGCGGCGGCCCCGGGGCAGGCCCCGTCGGCGTCTGCGAACGACTCGTCCCCTTCCTTCCCGTTCCCGTCATCACGAAGAAGGGAGACGCATACGCGTTTGACGTCGACCGGCCGCAGTCCATCGGAAAGGTGCGGTCGTTCTACGGCAACTTCGGCGTCCTCGTCCGGGCGTACGCGTACATCAGGACGATGGGCGCGGAGGGGCTGCGCGAAGCATCCGAAAACGCCGTTCTCAACGCGAACTACCTGATGCGCAAACTCAAGGGGAGCTATCTGCTTCCGTTCGACCGCACGTGCAAGCATGAATTCGTCCTCTCGGGCAAGAAGCAGCACGACGCAAACGGCGTTTCGACGCTGGACATGGCGAAGGCCCTCATGGACTACGGCTTCCATCCGGCGACGATCTACTTCCCGCACCTCGTCGAAGAGGCCATCATGATCGAGCCGACGGAGACGGAGGGCAAGGAGACGCTCGACGAATTCGCGGACGCGATGCTCGCGATCGCGCACGACGCGGAAATCGATCCGGAAAAGGTCAAAACGGCGCCTCACACGACGGCCGTATCCCGTCCCGACGAGACGGCCGCAGCGAGAAAACCCGTGCTCCGCTGGACAAAGGACGCGTGAGGCGCGTGTACGACGTCATCATACTCGGCGGAGGCCCGGGAGGGTACAGGGCGGCCGAACTCGCCGCCAAAGCCGGAATGAAGACCGCCCTGGTCGAAAAAGACGCTATCGGAGGGATGTGCCTCAACCGCGGCTGCATCCCGACCAAGGCGTACTACGCCCGGCTCGTCGGCGGACATGGCTCCGTCGCGTCGCTCTGGGAGGACAAGGAAGCGATCGTCTCCAAACTCCGGGAGGGCATCGTCACGCTCATGCGAATGACCGGCGTGGATGTCGTCCGGGGAACGGGAACCATCACCGGCGCGGGAGACGTCAAGACCCTCGAGGTCCGGGGCGACGGAGATCCCGTCACGCTCAGCGGAAAAAATCTTATCATCGCGACGGGCTCGCGTTCGATGCC